>JAQVBP010000059.1:7348-16931 GCA_028690255.1 Methanosarcinaceae archaeon | reverse complement strand
ATGGGGCTTAAGTAATTCCCATTCTTTATCAGATAAATCACTTGGATAGGCGAGTCGTTTTGTTTGATCGAACACTAACGAACTATTAAGGTACAAGGATTATTTAATTTTAAGACACGCTCTTAGGGATTTTAGGGGTTTTAGGGGTTTTAGGGATTTTAGGGGTTTTAGGGGTTTTAGGGGCCTTACGGGCCTTACGGGCTTCAAATCTTCGCCTGAGATTTTTTTTCAGCGAACACAATCCGGGAGCCGTCTTTCATATCAATTAGCTTTTTTACTTCAAGCCCGTAGTCCCCGAGCATCTCCACATACTCATCAAAAGGCACGCTGTTTTCGAAAGTGAAGCCTGAACCGCCTTTTTTCGTATCCGCAAAGGTCCAGAGGTTCCAGGCCAGGTTTGCGAGGGGGTCTGAGTCCGCCTTTTCATCCCGGACCTGCCTTGTCACAAAAATTCCCCCTTCGTTCAGGGCTCCGGCAATTTTGGGGATGAGCTCAGGGACCTTGCCCCCGGGGTTGAAGGAAGAAAAGATAATATCGTAACCTTCCCCCAGTTCGTCCTTAAAAAAGTCGCCCGTAATTACCCTGACCCGGTCGGCAGAATATTTTTCGATATAAACTTTTGTTTGCTCCGTTACCAGGGGCAGGTCAAAGACAAAAGCTTCCAGTTCCTTGTAAAGCCCGGCAAAGGCAATTGCGTAAAGCCCGTGTCCTCCCCCGAGGTCGAGAAGTTTCCCGGCTTTTGTAAAATCCACGTTTTCCGTAACGGTCCTGACAGTCTCCTGAAGCAGCCCGCAGCGGGAACTTTCGGCCATTGAGTGAATGATCCGCCCGAAAAAGTCTGCTTTTGGAAATACGACCGGCCCTTCAATCATGATTTCGGGCAGGCGGGCCCAGATTTTGGAGTCCCTCTCCTTTTCGGAAAGGTAGTGCTGCAGGGAAAAGGAAGAGGTTTTTAGAAGGTAGGTGCTACTGAGCCTGGTATTTGCGTAAACAGGCCCCTCTCCTTTATTTACTTCATCTTCTTCAGATCCGCGGTCCTTCTCAGCCCTCCCCCCACCCTCAAGTCTGTAAAGGAGTCCGAGCTCACAAAGAGCTTCACAGAAATAGGGCATAAGGGCAGGGTCGCAGCCGAGCCTTTCCGCAAGGGGGCCTGCCCGACTGGGGGTTTCGAGAGCTTCAAAAACCCCGAGTTCGAAAGCCGCACTAATAAGCCGGTACTCTCTCAGGCTCCGGCCGGCGTTATCCATGAGTTTAAAAAACAGGTCCGCTTCGACTTCGGGTCTTTCCATTAAATCGATAGTCGTTTTCAATTTTCATATCCCCGGATCTTATTAGAAACATAATAATTATCAATATGTTTTTGGCAAGCTATTGGAGCTGGGACTTACACAGTTGAACAATAATCAATAAACAATAACATGGAATACGTAATTATCTAAGATGTGATTTTATTTGTAACGCCTCATGCCCCTGTTTTTTCATATCAAATACGTAATTACCAGGATCTATATATACTACCATATTCTATATAAATGATTTTAAATTGAACGGCTTATCAGGACTTAATTGAACGGCTTATCGGAACTTAATTGAACGGCTTATCAGGACTTAATTGAACGGCTTATCGGAACTTAATTGAGCGGCTTATCGGGACCTGAATTCCCGGGGGATTCAAAAAAGTCAATGGAATTCTACAATCTTTCCCCCTTCCATGACCGCGACCTCATCGCTCATCCACTCCACAACGGCCGGGTCGTGCGAGATGAAAAGAAAACTTATTCCGCAGTCCTGTTGCAGTTTTTTCAGAAGGGTAAGGATCTGGGCCTGCACGAGGGGGTCGAGCATGGACGTGGGCTCGTCCGCCACAATAAATTTGGGCTTCAGCCCGAGGATTCTGGCTATTACCACCCTCTGAAGCTGACCTCCGCTAAGTTCCCTGGGGTAGCGGAAAAGCAGTTCCTCGTCCAGAGCCACCCCCCCGATCAGTTCAAGGACCCGGGTTTTTTCGGCTTCTTTTCCACACAGCCCGTGAATTCTTAAAGGCTCGGCAATGCAATCATAAATCCTCATCTTAGGATTCAGGGAGGCCTCAGGATGCTGGAAAATAATCTGCATTTCGGTCCCGAGTTTTTTAAGCTCCCGGCCCCTCAGCCCGGAAATCTCCCTGTCCTCGAAAAAGACCTTTCCGGCCGTGGGTTCAAGGAGCCTCAGGACTGTCCGGCCGAGTGTGGATTTCCCACAGCCGCTTTTCCCGACAAGTCCCAGAGTTTTGCCTCTCTCAAGTTCAAAACTTACTCCGTCCACGGCCCGGTTTACCTGTCTGCGAAAGAGTCCGGAAGAGTAATATTTCTTAAGGTTTTCAACTTTTAGCAGCGTCATCGGGTATTTCCTCCGGCTTTCCTGTGCTTTCAAAGAGCAGGCAGCGGACCTGTCTTTCCCCTTCAAGTTCCAGAAGCCGGGGCCGGATTTTTTGACAACTTTCCGTCCCGAAGGCACAGCGGGGGTGGAACCTGCATCCGGAAGGGGGATTTACAAAACTCGGGCCCTGGCCCGGGACAGCCCGAAGCCCGTTTTCCGGCAGGGCTTCCAGGAGGGCCCGGGTGTAGGGGTGTCCGGGGTTAGAAAAAATTTCCCTCGCTTTACCGGTTTCCACGATTTCCCCGGCATACATAACCGCAGCCCTGTCCGCAATCTGTTCCGCAACTTCCAGGTCATGGGTAATCAGAAGCAAAGCCGAAGCTTCCTGTTTGACCAGGCCGGAAATCAGATCCGCAATCTGCTGCTTTGTCTGCAGGTCAAGGCCCCTGGTAGGCTCATCGGCAATCAGGAGGGCAGGCCGCAGGGCAAGCCCCAGAGCCACCATGACCCGCTGAAGCATACCCCCGCTGAACTGGTGGGGGTATTCGGCCTTTCTGGAGGGGTCTATTCCTACGAGTCCAAGCATTTCCCCGGCTTTTTTTTCGGCCTCCTTTTTTCCGCAGCCTTCATGGGAGCGGTAGACTTCGGCAAGCTGGTCCCCGATGGAAAGCACGGGATTAAGGGCCAGGGAAGGGTTCTGGAGCACGATTCCTATTTCTTTTCCCCGCAGTTGCCTCATTTCATTTCTGGAAAGGGCCAGAAGGTCCCGGCCCCGGAAGAGGATTCTGCCTTTGATCATCACGTTTTTCGAAAGCAGTCTCAGGAGAGCTTTTCCAAAAGTAGTTTTCCCGCAGCCGGTTTCCCCTATCAGGGCAAGGACCTCCCCCTCCTTAATCTCCAGAAAAATGCCCTCGTTGGCTTTCACGAGCCCTCTTCCGGTTCGGAAAGAGACGTTCAGGGCTTCTACCGAAAGCAGGCTCATTATGCCATCACCCCGGTCCCCGTATCCAGGCAGTCCCGGAGCCCGTCCCCTGCAAAATTGAAGGCCAGGACCGTGAGCATGATCATGAGTCCCGGAAAAAAGGTCAGGTGGGGAGCGCTTAGAAGGTAAGGAATGCCTTCTTTTAGCATGGAACCCCATTCAGCCGTGGGCATCGGAATCCCGAGGCCCAGGAAACTGAGAGCTGCCGCAAAGATGATTACATGGGCAATTTCAAGGGTCCCGAGCACGACCACACTCCCCATGCAGTTGGGGAGGATATGCCTGCGCATGATATAGAAGTTCGAGGCCCGAAGCGCCCTTGCAGCTTCCACGAAAGCCTGTTTCTTAAGGGACAGGACCTGAGCCCGGACCAGCCTTGTGTAAACCGGCCACTGGGTAAGGGAAAGGGCAAGCACGACATTAAAAAAACCGGAACCGAGCAGCCCGGCTATGACCAGGGCAAGAATTATGTTCGGAAACGCAAGGACAATGTCTACGCCCCTCATGACGATTTCATCAAACAGGCCGCCTTTGTACCCGGAAAGGATCCCGAGCAGCGTACCTGCTATAGAAGTTGCGGTAACTACGAGAACCCCTATTCCAAGAGAGACCTGCGTGCCGTAGACTACCCTTGAGAAAATACAGCGCCCCAGATTATCCGTCCCGAATGGGTATTCTAAAGAGGGGCCCTCAAGCCCTCTTTCAAGCTTCTGTTCGAGAGGATCATGAGGGGAGACCAGCGGGGCAAAGAGGGCCAGAAAGGCCAGAAAAGCGATAAGCAGAACACCGAGCACTGCAAGCCTGTTTTTTCTGAATTCCTGCACCTGTTTTTTACGGGTTATATTTCCAATCATTTTTCCGGCTATATTTCCAATCATTATTCCGGCTATATTTCCAATCATTTTTCCTGCTGTTTTTTCTGCCTTTTTTCCGGTCTTTTTTTCGGAAATTTCCCCGGTCATTTTTTCTGCCGTTTTTTCAGTCATGTTTATGCACCTGCTTTCAGTCATGTCTGTCATACCTTATCCTCGGGTCAAGCACTGCATAGAGAATGTCCACTGCCAGGCTGGAAAGGGAAAACAGAATGGCAATAAAGAGCACACAGCCCTGGACCAGGGCAAAGTCCCGTGCAAAAATGGAGTCAACGAGCAACTTTCCAAGCCCGGGCCAGGAAAATATGGTTTCCACGATCACGGCTCCCCCCAGGAGATAGCCCAGCTGCATCCCCGCAAAGGTAAGAACAGGAAGAAGCGCGTTTTTGAGGGCGTGCCTGAAAAGAATCGAACGCTCATCAAGCCCCCTGGCCCTGGCTGCAACTATGTATTCCTGTTTTAAGACTTCCAGCATACTGGAGCGGGTAAGCCTGGTCGTTACCGCAGCCATGGAAGTGCCGAGGGTCAGGGTGGGCAGGACCAGGTTTTCCAGGTTCCCGTATCCATAACTCGGAAGCAGGGGGAGTTTCAGGGCAAAAAGCCATATCAAAAAAAGCCCGAGCCAGAAGTTGGGGATAGAAACCCCGAGGAGAGACGTGAAAACACAGGCATTGTCGAGCAGGCTATTTTGTTTAAGTGCGCTCAGGACCCCTGCGGGAATGGCAATAATCAGGGAGAGAAAGAGGCTTGCCAGAGCAAGTTCGGCAGTAGCGGGCAGCCTGAACAGGATTTCTTCAAGGATATCGTCCGAACTTATAACGGATTTTCCGAAATCCAGACGCAGCACATGCTCAAACCAGGTCAGGTACTGGATATGGACCGGGGAATCAAGGCCTTCCGCTGCCCTGACAGCTTCGATCTGTTCGGCACTCAGGTCCTGCCCGTACCTGGCAAGAGCAATGACCTCGGCAGGGTCTCCGGGAGCAAGGTACATCGCCGAGAAGGTAACAAGCGTCACCCCGAAGATTACCACGAAAATCAGGAGCAGGCGTTTTGCTATGTAGTTCCACATTTTTCTCTGTCCCGGGTTTTTTCAGATTTTTAATAATTTCAGACTTTTTTCAGATTTTATCCGAAATGAATAGAAACAAAGCAAAAATGATAATATAAAAAAGAAAGTTGAATGTGAAAAGGATTTTTTTCCACAATCATCTTTCTTCCCTATACATCCCTAAATTTTCCATTATCCCCACAATCATTTTTCTTCCCTATACACCAAATCACTCTTCTTCAATATACACGCCTTCAAGGTTCAGCCAGGGGTCTTCGGAACTGATGGTGTACCCTTTCACATAGGAGTTTGCAGCTACGATTTTTTCTTCGTGGACCAGATAGAAGGCCGGGACTTCTTCGAGCACGAAGTCCTGCAGGGCATAGTAAAGTTCCCGCTGTTTATCCTCATCCGCGGTCATGTCAGCTGCGTTTACGAGTTCATCGTAGGTCGCGTTACTGTAGTGCGAATAGGGGGCCATGGAATGGTGCACGAAGAAATGCTTCGGATAGGGGCCCCAGACAAAGTAGCCGGTGCGGAGGATCATGTCAAAGTCTCCGGCGTTTTCGAGCTGGGTAATGGCTCCTCCTTCCAGGAATTCTATTTCCGTTGCAATTCCCGCTTCCGCAAGTTCAGCCTGAATGGCCTGGGCCATGGGGGAGTGCCGGGACGCCCAGACCCCCTTGCTGACCAGGAGAGTCACCTTCAGGGGTTTTCCGTCCTTTTCCACTATCCTGTCCCCATCGGAATCTTTCCAGCCTGCATCCGAAAGCAGAGTCTTTGCCTTCTCAAGGTCTCGGGAACGGGGCTCAAGCTCAGGGTTTGAGTACATCATGACAGGAGAATAGGCCCTTCCCTTTGCGGCTTGTCCTATGCCTTTCAGTACCTCGCTGGTAATCAGTTCGGTGTCTATGGCACAGGCAACACTCTGCCTTACCGCTTTCTCACTGAAAGGAACTTTTTCGCAGTTAAACTGCAGGAAATCGGTGAAGGTCGTAAGTTTCCTGTATACCTCTATACCCTCCTTAGTCTCAAGCCTCGAAACATCATATTCGGGGACCTTGAGGATCATGTCCACTTCCCCGGTCTCAAGCGCCATAACCCTGGTGGAAGCTTCTGGAATAACCTTGAAAGTGACCTTTTCAAGCTCAGGTTCTGTTCCCCAGTACTTTTCGTTTTTCGAAAGGACGATTTCCTGGTCCCTGGTCCGGCTTTCGAACTTGAAAGGCCCTGTCCCGACCGGGCTTACGAAGTTTCCTTCGGCATCAACACAGCTCGGGCTCATGATAGGCCAGGCAACGTGAGTCAAATAGAAAGGTAGAGGCATGGGTTTTGCCAGTACGAACTTCACTGTCCGGGAGTCTACTGTTTCCACGCTCTTAATGGGCCTCAGGACAGCCTGGGTTACATAGGCCTGTTCGGTATAGGAAAAAACAACCGCATCCGCATCAAAGGGCGTTCCGTCATGGAAAGTGATCCCTTCTCTGAGCCGGAAAATCCAGGTCTTGCCGTCATCCGGCGTTTCCCAGGACTCGGCGAGCCCCGGGACAATGTTCAGGTCCGGATCAAGTCTCACGAGGGTTTCATAGATCTGAGACCAGACAAAACGTCCGTCCCCGTCCGGAAATTTGTCCAGGTACCAGTTATTGACATCCGTACTGATTCCCACGCTCAGTTCCGGGGAAGAAACTTCGGAATCCGCACCTTTGGCGGTTCCGTCCTCATCTCCGTCTATGCAGGCACTGGCACTGATTACAGCCAGAAGCAAAAAAAACATTAAGATATATTTAAATTTTTTATGCATATTGCACCCCATAAATGGCAGAATCCCGGATATTTTCCATATGCTTTCAAATCCCGCTTTAAATCCGGGAGTCTCGATCCGGGTCAGGCCGTTTAAATTCGATTTTAAATTCTTAATTTTATTTATACATGTCAGCTATATTTATAAATTTATTAATTAATTGTAACACTTTCTGTGATAAAACATTTTTGATATATTAATTAATAAACAGCGTTAAGGTAAAACAGTTTTTTAAAAGTAGGGGGTGGGCAGCGTCTTATTTCACAATGTTTGGGAAATAAAACCTCAGTATTTAAGTGAGGGCCTCCTCAAAATAAAAATATTGAAAAACTCCGAAACAAGAATTTCCGGACGAATTTTATAAATAATTAATGGAGCAGGGAAGGTGGTTTTCCCCACAAATATTAAAACACTTCAAGTTGCTTTAAGGGCACAACATAAGGAGTTTCGGCATGAAGGCTCACACTTGCTTCCACCCCGTAAACGGCTGCGATGTTTTCGGGGGTCAGGACCTTAACCGGAGAGCCTGCGGCAACTATTTTCCCGTCCTTCATCATGATAATCCGGTCCGAATACTTCGAGGCCATGTTAAGGTCGTGTACCGCCATCAGGCAGGTGACTTCTTTTTCGTTCACGAGTTTCCGGACAATCTCCATGACATCAAGCTGGTGCCAGATATCCAGGTTGCTTGTAGGCTCGTCCAGGAGCATCACCCCGGTATCCTGCACAAGAGCCCTTGCAATCAGGACCTTCTGCTGCTGGCCCCCGCTAAGTTCGTTAAAGCTGGTAAGGGCGAGAGCCTCGATTCCCAGCAATTCCAGGACTTCCCAGACCTTTTCCTTGTCCCCTTCACTGCTGAACCAGCCCAGGTGGGGCCGCCGGCCCATGAGCACGGTCTCAAAGACTGTAGAGGGAAAAACCCGGGCCGTACTCTGGGGGACATACGAGAGGGTCTTTGCAACTTCCAGTCTGCCCATCCCTTTCAGGTCTTTTTCATCAACGCTTATGCCTCCGGATTTCGGGACCAGGATTCTGTCAATGCATTTTAAGAGTGTGGACTTCCCGGTCCCGTTGGGCCCGACTATGCTTATCACTTCGGAAGCTTTAAGTTCAAAGCATATATTTTCAAGGATATTCGCACTTGCGTAACCAAATACAATATCTTTTACTCTGAGTTTCACCATTGCCCTAAACTCCTTTTATAGAAATTCAATTTATTACCAGAACTCCTTTCTTTTGCCTTTCATGATAAGGTACATGAAGAACGGAACTCCGAGCAGAGAGCTCATGATTCCTGTCGGAATTGTGGTTGGCCTTATGATATTCATGCCAATTGCATCCGAAGATATCAATATAAGAGCCCCTAAAATTCCTGAAGCCGGGAGCAGGTACTTGTGGTCGGACCCTATGATCATCCTGGCCATGTGGGGGGCAACAAGCCCGACAAATGCTATCGTGCCCGTAAAACAGACAATTGTTGCTACAAGCAGGCTTGCAAGCAGCATGGAAAACGTCCTTACTTTATTTGCGTCAACTCCCAGGCTTTTTGCACTTTCGTCTCCCACAGTCATGAGGTTCAGGTCGTTGGCCTTCAGATAAATCAGGGGGGTGCAGAGGACAAAGATTAACAGGAGCAGGGGAAAATTCACCCAGGAAAAGGCCGAAAGGTCTCCCATACCCCAGCTTACCATTACCCGCAACTGTTCGTCCGTTGCAAAATACTGGAAAAGGCTGCTCAGAGACGAAAAGAGGTAGTTTACGGCAATCCCTGCAAGGATCAGGGTCTCGGAAGTTGCGCCTTTAAGGTTTGCAAGACAGATTATGAAAAGGGAACAGAGCATTGCAAAGAGAAAGGCGTTTCCCACAAGGAGATAGGGACCACTTATGATCCCTATGCCCAGGACTGCAGCTACCGCAACCCCAAAATGGGCTCCTGCCGAAATCCCGAGAGTAAAGGGGCTTGCAAGCGGGTTTTTGAGGACAGCCTGCATGACGCAGCCGCAGATTCCGAGCCCGAACCCTGCCATGAGCCCACCCATGATCCTTGGAAAACGGATGTTCCAGATTATCCGAGTAGGATCTTCGGGCTTGAGTAATCCGGGAAAGATCCTGCCAAGCAGGATGCGGTAGACATCCCACATGGAGAGGTCAAGCGGGCCAATCGTGATTATGAAAGCTACCAGGAAAAGAATAAGGAACAGGAGAAAGCCCATGAAAGAGAGCTTTCTGAAGACATAGCGCTGATAGGCGCCCCTTATTCCTGAGTTTTCCCCGGTGTTTCTGCCCGCAGCGGCTTTTCCGGATGCAGCAGGGTGTTGTAGTCCTCCCATAAGATCATTCCGAATTCGGGGTTTTTCCAGGGTTCATTTCAATATTTTTTCCAGAATTCATTTCAATATTTTTTCCAGTTTTCATTTCAATATTTTTTCCAGTTTTCATTTCAATATTTTTTCCAGTTTTCATTTCAATATTTTTTCCAGTTTTCATTTCAATATTTTTTCCAGTTTTCATTTCAA
>JAQVBP010000059.1:3797-7248 GCA_028690255.1 Methanosarcinaceae archaeon | reverse complement strand
ATTTCAATATTTTTTCCAGTTTTCATTTCAATATTTTTTCCAGTTTTCATTTCAATATTTTTTCCAGTTTTCATTTCAAAAAACTTCCTTCGGGAAACCGTAGTATTCGGCAAGGACCGTAAACATCCCGTCCACTCCGTAGAGCTCTTTGTAGATTTTGTTCCCTTCCTTTTCCAGGTCCAGGTCCTTGAATTCCTCGGGGTGGAGGCACTTTGCCATGTAGAGCATGTTCAGAAGGCTCCGGTCAAGCGGCCTGCCCCTGCAGAAGGGGTATAAGCAATCGTAGACATGTCCGTTTTTCACAGCCGGAATATCCCCCAGTTCAGGGGTCTCTATCACAAAGTCCTTTCCTGTCTGGTTTTCCCAGGTGCTCCAGGCAACGAAAATATATTCGGGGGCCCAGGCCACGATCTGTTCAGGGGCCACATTGACCAGTTCCCCGGTACAGTCTTTCGCAAGGTTGGATCCGCCTGCAATGTTAAGGGGTTCGTATACGGCCTCGGTCCGGGTAAAGTCCCGGCCTTCCACGGAGTCATAGAACCCTTTCTTTGCGCCTCTGGAGGCAAAGTAAACAGTTGGGATCTCATTTTCGTCAAGCTTATCCGTTACGGACTTTACCAGATCCACCTCGGCCCGGGAAAACTGTTCAAGGTGTTCGGCTTCCTCTTCCCTGTCAAGGACTTCCCCCAACAAGCGCATGTGGGTGTACATATCCTCAAAGGTAAAACCTGTACCAGCTTCTACACAGGGACACCCTATCTTCTCCTCAACAAGGTCTCCTCTGGAATACCAGATAGCATCAAAGACCACGTCCGGTTTCAGGATAGCCATGGTCTCGTAATCAATTTCTTTTCTGGTGTTGGTCTCGGGCAGGCTGTCAAGCTCTCCGCCTCCGTGGACCTGAAGAGCTTCCCAGGCCTTAGGTGCAAGCTTGTTTTCTTCCACGTCTCTCGGAAGCACACAGCCTCCCCGGGTACACTCGTCAGTCGAGACTATTTCATCAAGGTCTCCGAAGGCAATAATTATCCGGGAGTTATCAGGGTTTGTGGTGATGATCCGCTCGATCGGTCTGTAGAAAGTAACGGATCTGTCATGCATGTCGATTATGGTTTTTGCTTTTCCGTCCCAGAAGGTATAGATATAGGCCGCATCCCCGACATCGTCCAGGGAATTTTCCCCTTTATCAAGCATATAAGCACAGACCGCGGTTGCCAGGTCTTCTTCGGAGATTTCCCCGTCTCCGCCTCCGCAGGGAAGTTCGGATGCGAATGCGAATGCCGGATTTATCGATAAACAGAAGAGTGCCGCAAAGAGCAGGAGACTCAGGAAGGCTGAACCGGTATTTTTCCCGATGGTTTTGCGGGTCGATCCCCTGATATTTTTTCGGAAATTTTTGCTGATGGTTTTCATGTTACTTCCCTCCCCGGGTCTTCAAACCCGTTAAGCAGAAGCAGATAAGCAGAGCCAGGCAGGTAAAACCCGAACCAAAACCCGGGGCAGAGGTTTCGGATTCCGAAGTTGCTCTGGCCTTTCCTCCTGTGGTTTCAGCTTCACTTTCGGATCTCTCAACGGAGGGGACGATGTTTGGGTCACTTACGGGTTTCCAGCGTTCTTTTCCCTCGTCCAGTTCCGGACTTTGCAGCAGCAGGTCAACCCATTCGCCCGCAAAGGTCCCTTTTCCGGGCTCCGATGATATAACCCTGTATTTGATGACTTTTTCATCAATTACGGCAAAAACGATTTTTCCGGCCTCCCGGTCCACTTCGAAATGTTTTGCACCGGAAACCTCAGCATCCTCTTCCGGAAAACTGAAGCCTTCAGGAATCGTTTCAACGATTCCGACCGCAAGAGGGGCGGATCCGTCAATATTCAGTATAATTTCAACTTCCTCGGCAACTCCGAAAGATACGGGACTCACTCTGGTTACGGTTTTTACTTCCTCATAACTGGCAGCGCTTACCCCTGCAGGCAGCAGGACAAAAAGGGCCAGAAGTAACAGAAAGGACAGGGATAATGTTTTTATTTTTTCTTTTATTAGCATATGCATCCTCCTCGTCAATATTTTTCCTCATTAAAATGATCGGAACTAACAAAAGATATTGAAACTGATATTAATCGGAACAGCAACCTGCACCAGTTTCAACTGGCCTTTCCGGAAATCAGGGAACTGACAATGAATTCTATTTCAGGGAGGATGACCTCGAATTCTCTGCCTTCGAGCCCTGCCTGGAAAAGCTCTTCATTCGGAGGAATTATACTCAGTACGCGTTCTTCTTCCACGGCCCCCAGCATTGCAGTCCTGCCGTCCCCATTAACTTTGTTAAATACAAAGTACAGTTTTTTGCCGGCTCTGTCACATAATTCAGCGACCTTTTCAGAAAGCTTGATGGATTCGTAAGACGGGTCAAGCACCATTAAAATGAGGTCGCACCCTTCCTCAACCCCCCTTCCGAAATGTTCTACCCCGGCCTCCGTGTCCACAAACACGAAGTCCTTTGCACCGGTTTCGATATTTTTCAGGAAATGCCTGGCAAGCGCCCCCATGGGACAGGCACAGCCCTCTCCGAAATCATGGATCTTCCCCACAGAGACCAGGCTAATGTTTCCCTTAGTCACCACGTAAGGCTCCGGGATATCGGCTATACTCCAGTTTTCTTCAAACAATTCGGTTTTCTCTCCGCTTTTCATCGCAGCCATCATCTTTTCGATAAGGGTTTTCTTGCCTCCCAGAAAATTCATAAAATCGTCAGGAAGTTCAAGCCCGAGCTGCCTGTGAAGCCCGAAATTTGACTCGTCACTGTCCACCACAAGGACATTGCAGCCTTTATCAGCCACTGACTTTGCAAGCAGAGCCGTAACCGTGCTCTTGCCGCTTCCTCCTTTTCCACAAACCAGAATCTTCATTATTTCACCTTTTACTATTTAGTAAGCAACTTAACAATAATACAAAGAAAAATAGGACTATGGCATATTTTTCTAAATATTGATGGATATTTGTTTCAAATTATTTTAGATAAATTAACATAAGATCATATTATTTTGTATTATTTTATGCACAATAGAGAGAAAATGTTAATACTAATAAAAGTTTCGGAATAAACCAATTTCATAAATAAAATTGTAAACAATCAAAAAATAAAAATAAAGTAGTGAAGCAAGAAACGTACCTGTTATTCTTTGAACGACAAGTACGAAAAATGAAAGAATACATTGCACTCATGCTAAAACAAATTAAAAATATAAGGGGCTTTCAGAAAAAGGAGTAAAAAACCAGATATTAAAAAGAATGAATAATGTAACAAAAGGAATAATGTAACAAAAGGAATAATGTAATAAAATGGATAATGTAACAAAAGGAATAATGTAACAAAAGGAATAATGTAACAAAAGGAATAATGTAACAAAAGGAATAATGTAACAAAAGGAATAATGTAACAAAAGGAATAATGTA
>JAQVBP010000059.1:0-3697 GCA_028690255.1 Methanosarcinaceae archaeon | reverse complement strand
ATAATGTAACAAAAGGAATAATGTAACAAAAGGAATAATGTAACAAAAGGAATAATGTAACAAAAGGAATAATGTAACAAAAGGAATAATGTAACAAAAGGAATAATGTAGTAAATATTTTTAGAATGCTGCATCAACATAATCAACAGGTCGCTTGAAAACAGCTCTTATTACACCATTTTCATCCATTTCGTCAGCGAACTTGATCAGTTCCCAGCCTTCAATACCCAGATCATTAAGATCTTCTTTTGTTTTGGACAGATCACTGAATCTAAGTGTTTTTATATCATATTCCCAAACATTCATGCACGGCATCTCCAGTAAAGTTGGATAATATCAGTTCATATATTAACAGGGAATACATGCTATATGTAACTTTTTAAAAAAAAATGTTGTGATTAAATAAAGTAAACTTGATTTCTGTTGACCGGCCCAGACATTCAAGAGAAAGGGCGTAAGGACAACTATTTTCCAGTAACGGGGGTTTGGAGATGGGGGAAGAGCCGGGACTGAAGCAGGAATTGGGTCTGCTGGAAGTTATCCTCTGCGGGGTTGGCAGTATCCTTGGAGCCGGAATTTACGTACTTGTAGGAAAAGCCGCGGGTTTTTCCGGAAACCTTGTCTGGCTTTCCTTTCTCTTTGCGGGTACGGCAGCGGGGCTTTCCGCGCTCAGCTACATGGAACTTTCTTCCATGTACCCGAAAGCCGGGGCCGAATACGAATTTGTCAGGAAGGCTTTCGGGGAAAGTGCTGGACTCCTGATCGGGCTCCTCATCATTTACGCAGTAACCATTACGAGTTCCGCGGTGGCCCTGGGTTTCGGAGGGTATTATAATGCCCTTTTCGGAGGAGGGGTCTTAAAAGGGGCGCTTATCGTCCTGCTCGGGCTCGGGCCTGTCATGCTTTACGGAGTTCGGGAATCTGTCAGGTTTGCGGCCCTCATATCCCTGATCGAGGTTTTGGGGCTGCTGATTATTATCTATATAGGGCTTCCACACCTTGGCTCGGTCAATTACTTCGAGCCAGGGGAAGGGGGCCTTCCTGCGGTTTTTGAAGCCTCGGCCCTGGTCTTTTTCGCCTTCCTCGGCTTTGAGGA
Organism: Methanosarcinaceae archaeon; assembly: GCA_028690255.1. GTDB lineage: Archaea > Halobacteriota > Methanosarcinia > Methanosarcinales > Methanosarcinaceae > JAQVBP01. The sequence goes on along the minus strand of JAQVBP010000059.1, from coordinate 2,601 downwards.
CCTCGTAAGGCTTGCCCAGGAAACAAAAAACGCCGAGCGGACAATGCCAAAAGCCCTGACTCTTGTAATCATAAGCACGGTCAGCCTTTACATCTGCGTCGCGGTGGCTGCGGTAAGTGTGCTTGATTTCCGGACCCTCGGCGAATCGAATGCCCCCCTGGCAGACGTCGCGGCCGTGGCCCTCGGAGCCGATGCATTCGTCCTCCTTTCCTGGATTGCTCTCTTTTCCACGGTAAACACCGTGCTAGTCCTGATGCTCGGAGGTTCGAGAATCATTTACGGCATGGCCGACTCAGCTTCCCTTCCGAAAATCTTCGCCAGGGTCCATCCGGGCCGGGGGACGCCCTGGGTTTCGATCATAAGCATCCTGGGCCTCTCCATTCTTTTTGTTTTCATAAGGGACATCGCAACCGTGGCCAATATCTCGAATTTTATGATCTTCATTGTCTTTTTCACGGTCAACCTTGCCCTGATAAAACTTCGCTACACCGCCCCCGAGAAAATGCGCCCTTTCAGAATCCCCGGAAACGTCGGAAAATTTCCCCTTCCTCCTGCCCTTGCGGCCCTTTCCGTGATCTTTTTATTCACCCGGCTGAGTGCAGGGGTCATGCTTTATGGTTTTGTCCTCCTGGGTCTGAGCGTCCTGATTGTATTTCTTAAGACAGGATGGAAGAAGTGAACTGCCCCCCACCTGCCAGTCTTCGGTTGTCATGTTAACCATAGGTTTAAACAGAAGTTTCTAATTTTCAATTAGAGACATCGAGGAAGGGGCCCCCTGCTGCCGGGGATAAAGGACGAAACCTGTCACAAAATCCGGCCCCGGACAACCAGCAGTTCCTCAAAAGAAACCTTTTTTCTCCCCACGATCTCGACCTTAAACCCCAGGCCTTCCATTTTTTTCCCCACTTCTTCCACCCCCGTAATCGAAGAGATCAGCACGAGAACTTTCCCGCCCGGCCTGAGATATTTCTTTACCTCATCCAAAAACCGGTCCAGGGTCTCCCGTCCGCTTATTCCCCCGTCAAAAGCGTAATTCAACCAGCCGGAAACCCTCTCTTCTTCGGAGGTAGGAAGGTAGGGCGGGTTGAAAAGAATAAGATCAAAAAGCCCGTCGGTACCCCCTGACTTAAGACCTTTGAACATATCGGTCCGTATAACTTCCACCCCGTTTTCCTTCGCACAAAGGGCCGCATACGGGTTAATCTCGGTTGCAAGCACCCGGACGGCAGGATTATTGGCCCTGAGGACGGCCGAGACGAAGCCGGAGCCGGCCCCGACTTCGAGAACACGCTTTTCCGGCTTGAATTTGCCCCATTCTCTGAATTTCTCTGCCTCTTCGTTTTCTTTGAATTCTCCAGATTTCCTTAATTTCTCGGCTTCTCCGCTTTCCCCCAACTCTTTGAGAGCTGCATCGGCCAGCAAAAAAGAGTCTTCTGCGGGCTCGTAGACCAGGGCTTCGGGTCCGAGTTTCACATTCGCGTTTTTATACTGAATTTCGACCATAATTTCTCAAAAGAATCGGTATCGGGGTTAGGCGTCAGATTCGGATGCAGGCCGGAGGTTTGCGTTTAATTCCACTATCCTGTTCGCCACTTCAGCTAACTCCCCCGGTTCAAGGTTCTCGGGCCTTTTGCTCAGGAACTCAGCCGGGAGCTGGTTTACGACCTCCTTAACGTCCGGAATCCTGAGGAGGTGGTTCGTGTTCAGGATGGCGTTTCTGAGTTTCTTTCGGCGCTGGCTGAAGACTGCGGTCACGAAGTCCAGAAAGAAGGCCTCGTCCCTGACCTCGAACGGAGAGGGACGGGGAACGAGTTTAATTACGGCGGAATCCACTTCAGGGACTGGCTGGAAGACCCCTTTGGGGACCTTCATGAGAATGGAAGCCTCGGCAAAATAGGAGGTATTCACAGTCAGGCGGGAATAGTCCTTGCAATTGGGAGGGGAAACCATACGCTTTGCGAACTCGTACTGGTACATGAGAACCCCCATTTTAAAGGGATGGCGAAACAGCTTGAAAGTGATTTCCGAGGAAATGGAATAGGGGAGGTTCGAGACCACCTTGTCGAATTCCGGGAAAGCTACTTTCAGGGCGTCTCCAGGGATGATTTCGATGTTCTCAACATCCCCGAAACGGTCATGCAGGACCTCGACCAGCCTGGGGTCAAGTTCGATTGCGATCACTTTTTTTGCGTGTCTGGCCAGTCTTTCGGTCAGGTTCCCGATCCCTGCCCCGATTTCAAGGACGGTGTCCTCCGGACTCAGTTCGGCTGCGGCCACTATCCGGTCAAGGTAGCCGGTGTCGATCAGGAAGTGCTGGTCAAAAGCGCCTCCCTTTATATGGTATTTTTTAAGAATTGAGCGAACCAAGATACAAATCTCCTGGAAAAGTAAGTAAATAAAAAATATATCTTAAAAAAGTAAAAAGGTTAAAATTGAATTGATATTATTCAATGTTCTGTTAAGTTCTGAATTCGGTTAAGTTCTGAATTCGGTTAAGTTCTGAATTCGGTTAAGTTCTGAATTCGGTTAAGTTCTGAATTCGGTTAAGTTCTGAATTCGGTTAAGTTCTGAATTCGGTTAAGTTCTGAATTCGGTTAAGTT
>JAQVBP010000225.1 GCA_028690255.1 Methanosarcinaceae archaeon | reverse complement strand
CATCGATCAAAATCTGATTGGATTGTGACACCTGCGGAACGCGGGGAAGAGCTTGGGGACTTGCCCTCAATAGAGGGAGGAATGAACCAAGAAGCCACTCAGTCTTTAGCTGAGTGGTAGTTCACGAGAAATCAGAATAAATGGCATTCTTTTTCCAAATAATTTTTTAAAACAAACCAGGCAAAACGATGAATAGTGGGGAAATAGCATAAAGAGCGGGGATAGGAAAATCACATGAATCTTATTAAAATTCTTTGTGGGATACTTGCTCTTGCCCTGTTGCTGGGAATTCTTACTGCCGGAGATTCGGATAATTCAGGTCCCGAAGAACTGGAATCGGTTACTGAAAAAACAGCGGGAACACAAAACACGGAAGAGGCAGAAAAGAATGGAGAAATGAATTCTTTATCCGAAAAAGAGAATGGAGAAATGAATTCTTTATCCGAAAAAGAGAATGGAGAAATGAATTCTTTATCCGAAAAAGAGAATGGAGAAACAAATTCTTTACCTGATAACTTTTCTGAAAGTATAAACACCGTAATTCCGGAGCCTCCTGACCCCTCACTGCTGGAGAACGGAAGTGATGAAATAGCATTCCGAAAAAGGCTTATTAAGTCCAGGATCAGGACTGCGGCCGGTTTGATTGAAGAGAACGGAGAAGAGATCTTTTCGGAGTTTCGGGAAGAAGGTTCTTCCTGGTTCTACGGGGACTTTTATATCTTTGTCGGGAGCCTGGACGGGACACTGGTAGTTTATCCCCCGAACGGCAGCAAGGAAGGCATAAACCTGAAAGGGCTTCAGGATTCCGACGGCAAACCCATAGGAGAGCTTTTTCTGGAAACCGGCCTGAGCGAAGCGGGAGAAGGCTGGGTATATTATAACTGGCCAGAGCCCGGTAGTTCCGAACCTTCAAAAAAATACACATTTATCAAAAGGGCCCCCGGAAAAGAGCAGACCTACTTTATAGGGACGGGCTTTTATCCGGAAGAATGCATAATCTCCAGAAACCTTGTGGAATGTGAAATTCTCGAACGTGAAGGTAATACAAAGGTTTCCGAACTCTTTAACCCTGACGACTTTGAGAGAAAACCTGACCTGGAATGCAGCATAAGCTATTCAACGCTGGGGGTCGGAGGAAGCATTGCGTCCTACCTGGTGGAAACTCCGGGAGCCCATTATGTTCTTGAAGGAAAAGGAGTACTTTATCTGAACGATATCCCGGTGGAACTTTTGCCAGGCCAGCTCGTTTACGTCCCTGCAGGCTCCTTCCAGACGGTATATAACACGGGAAATACAAGCCTTTTGCTCCTTTCCGTAAACCGGTCGGTTCCGGATGAGGAAAAGGCAATTAACCCCAACTAAAGAAGCTGTCCGACAATCCCTACCTAATAAAAAAAGTCCTTCTTTTTCGAGATTATATCTAAAGTGCATAATAACTAAAATGAAAAGTTAACAGGTTTCATCCCCACCTGACCAGCCTACGGTTGTCGTGTTAAACCATAGGTTTAACAGGAGTTTCTAATTTTCAATTAGAAACATCAAGGATGAGAATACTTTCCTTCTTCTTCCCACATGAGAGTTAAAATAAGAGAACCTATTCTTAAAGAAGATTAATTCTGGAATTTTCCACTCATCGGGGGAATGGAACCTGACTTAACTCTCTTTTACAGAGAAGAAGAGAAGAAGGAAAAAACCCCAAAACAAAATAATACGGATTGATACCATGAAAAATTATCCTAAAAAGGTAAGTTATACTGCATCTGACCGCCTGAAAATAGCCCTTGCAGTCCATGAAAAAGCCCTTGCAAAAAACCCTGAAGATGCAGGGGCCTGGGCAGGCAAAGCCGCAGCACTGCTGAGAAACCGGAGGTACAAAGAAGCCCTGCAGGCTTTTAACAGAGCTCTTGAGTTCGACCCTGAGAATCCAGGCTACCTCTTTGAAAAGGGGTTCGTGCTCTTGCAGCTTGATAGAGAAGAAGAGGCCCTGAAGGCTTTTGACAGGTCGCTTGAGATAAAGCCGGAGAGTGACAAGACCTGGAACCTCATGACCTCGGTGCTCTGCAAGCTCGGGCAACACGAAAAAGCCATTAATGCCTGTAAAAAAGCTCTTGCTGCCAATCCAAAGCTTGCCGGGGCCTGGCATGGGAAAGGCAATGTGCTCACTGATCTTGGCAAATATGAAGAGGCTCTGACTGCCTATGATGAAGCTCTGAAGCTCAACCGGAAGCTTGCAAGGACCTGGGAAGCCAGAGCTTTTGCCCTCTACAAGCTGGAGAGATTTGTGGAAGCCTTAAAAGCATACGACGAGGCCCTTAATATAAACCCGAACAATGCAAAGATATGGGTCGGCAAAGGGCCTGCCCTGATAAGGCTCAACAAAGATAAACAGGCCCTTGAAGCCTGTAAAAAAGCCATTTTGATAAAGCCTGATTTTGCCGAGGCCTGGTACTGTAAGGGGCTGGCCCTCTCAAAGTTAGAGAAAGATGAAGAAGCCCTGGCTGCCTATGAAAGGGCCCTCAGGATCAAGCCGGACTATGTCGAGGCCTGGCAAGCCAGAAATGCCGCGAGTTCCAAACTCGGAATCGAACTGGATGACGAGGAAGAAGAGGAAGAAAGAAGAGAGGAAAAAGAAAAGGAAGCTCAGAAAGAAAGAAGAAGTGAATGGACAAGGAAAGAACAAAAAACAGAGGGGACTGAAAAAAGAGTGGAAACCGGGAGAGGTAGAGGTCAAAAAGCAGAGGGGACCGGGAGAGGTAGAGGTCAAAAAACAGAGGGAACCGGGAGAGGTAGAGGTCAAAAAACAGAGGGAACCGGGAGAGGTAGAGGTCAAAAAACAGAGGGTACTAAAAAAGAGGGGAAAGGAAGAGAGGAAAAGAGAGAAGAACCAAAAAAGAATGTATGGACAAGGAAAGTTGAAAAAAAGTAAAGGTCAACTTGTCAACTGCCCGCACCCGAAACCTTCGTCTGAGGGTCCAGGTTTTTGGGGGAAGAGGGGGAGGCCCCTCTTTCTATATCTAAAAAAAGAAGAGGGGAAGTTGTATACATGCATTTTCGGTTAAGTAAGGAATCGTGATTAACTGCCCCCATCTTCGCAATAATCCTCTATAATTTAACCTCATGCGTCTTTTTCTGGTTCTGTTACAGGCCCATAAATTTTTCCGAAATGTGAGTGCTTTTTTTTGAATCGATTTTAAATTCGGGCGTTCTCAACGGCCGACGGAGGAGGCCGGGCTTTCAAAAAGAAAAAGAAGACAGAACGCTCGCTAAAAACCGCAGGTCCGAACAAATGAAAACGCATCATCAGAATTCCCATCATCAGAATTCATTTTTTGATCTGCCAGCATTCGATTCAAAAAACATGTATGTGTATTTGATTGCGATATTTTTTCTATTTTAGTCACGAAAAACCCGGCCTGCGGCCGGTGAGTACACCGGGCCATTAAATACTCAAATTCAAAAACTGCCCTGATTCACGAAAACAAAATCAATAGAATACGGTCGACTTCTTAATTTTTCGTAATCCAGGTGGATCAATCATTCTGTAAAAACTTTGGGCAATTTTCAGAACCGGTTTTCTCCCGGCTCTGCGTTCTGCTTTTCGGAATCCAGTTTCCGGAAATATTCTCCGGTCTCTGCCGTAATGACTTTCCTCAGCATCAGCAGGGCGATCAGGTTCGGAATAGCCATTAGTCCG
>JAQVBP010000224.1:2396-3717 GCA_028690255.1 Methanosarcinaceae archaeon | reverse complement strand
ACCTGGCTTGGACATTCTGCTTTTTTAATTGAAGCCGAGAAGAAAGTACTGCTCGATCCTTTTATCTCCGGAAACCCGAAAGCCCCCTGTGGGCCGGAAGCCCTGGATCCTGACATTATCGCAGTTACCCACGGGCACCGCGACCACCTGGGCGACACCATAGAGATAGGAAAAAGGGCCGGTTGCCGGATAATTTCCATCCACGAGGTCGCAAATTTCATCAAATCAAAAGGGGTCTTTGCCGAGGGTATGAACAAAGGCGGGACTTTTAAAGTCGAAGGTGTTACCTTCACCATGACCGAGGCTTTGCATTCCTCTTCCATTGAGGCCTCGGGCTTCGGATTCGACGGGGGCTGCCCGGCCGGGTTTGTAATCGGGATGGGAGGACATTCGATTTATCATGCGGGAGATACCGGAGTCTTCGGAGATATGAGGCTTATCAGTGAACTCTATGAACCCGATATCGCCCTTTTGCCCATAGGGGATAAGTTCACAATGGGGGTCCGGGAAGCTGTCAAGGCAGTCGAACTTCTGCGGCCGAAAATCGCAATCCCCATGCACTACGGCACCTTTGATGTGATCGACCAGGACCCGGAAAAATTTAAAAGGGCCGTGGAAGCAAAAGGGAAGACGAAAGTAATTATTATGAGACCGGGAGAAGCAATCGAACTCTGAATTTTAAATCGTCCAGTGTTAGACCTTTCAGTGTTAGATCGTCCATGCTATATGGTTTATGTTTTCATGATCAAATATCCAATGTGTCTTTTGCTTGTGTTTTTGGACACAGGGTGCAGCTTGATTCCGGCTGTGCAAAAAATGAACAAAAGGAGCTTAAGGCCCCATTCTGATTATTTAAAATAATATCGACCGAATACAAATGGATCATCATAAGTTCCGGGAATAGCTTTATTAAATAATATTATAATTCTACATGAAGTTAATTTTGAAGGGATCCACATGAATGAAATAAAAGAAACCGACCGCTTTGAATGTATGGTAATTAATGTTATCAAAAATCTGACCTGGAAAGGTGTCACCGTTGAAGAAAAAGGGACAAAGGGCCGGGTTTATTTTGCAAGAGTCAGTGGGGATCTTGACCTCAAAGAAGGAGATACTCTCTACCTGGGAGTCCTGCCTCTTTTTGAAGTCGAAGACAAGAGTATGAGAGTCACCCTCTACGATGCCGAAAACAACAAACTGGACTGGACTCTGCTCTGAACTTAGTTTTTCATTTTTTTTTATTTTTTTATTCTTGTTTGTTTGTTTTTTATTCTTGTTTGTTTGTTTTTTATTCTTGTTTGTTTGTTTTTTATTCTTGTTT
>JAQVBP010000224.1:0-2296 GCA_028690255.1 Methanosarcinaceae archaeon | reverse complement strand
AAACTGGACTGGACTCTGCTCTGAACTTAGTTTTTCATTTTTTTTTATTTTTTTATTCTTGTTTGTTTGTTTTTTATTCTTGTTTGTTTGTTTTTTATTCTTGTTTGTTTGTTTTTTATTCTTGTTTTTCAATTCTCCAGTCCGTTGGACCCCACTGCTTATTCTTTTTGGTATGAAAGCTCAAGTTCCATCAGGTCGTCTGCCACCAGTACTTCTTCAAAAACCTTTTTCGCATCCGTAAGGACAGGGGTCGAATCATCGGAGTAGCGGGAACTTATATGGGTCAGGACAAGTTGCCGGACCCCGGCTTCTTTTGCGAGGGCTGCGGCTTCTCCCGCCGTGCTATGCATGGACTCCCCGGCCCAGTCCGCCATCTCGTCGGCAAAACTCCCGTCATGGATAAGAAGGTCCGTGTCCCTGCTGGCTTCAAGCACCGCTTCACAGGGCCTCGTATCTCCGGTGTACACCAGGCTCCGGCCCGGCCTCGGGACACCCACAACTTCCTCGGGGCTTATGGTCCTGTCCTCGACTTTTACAGGCTCTCCCCTCTGGAGTTTTGCGAAAAGGGGGCCCGGGGTGACTCCAAGTTCGATCGCCCTCTCCCGGTTAAACCGGCCGGGTCGCATGTTTTCGATCAGGGCGTAGCCAAGGCTCGGCACGCTGTGCTCCGTCCGAAGGGCATGTATACTGTACCCCTCCCGCTCAAGCACGTCCCCGGGCCTAAGGTCCACGCCCCGGACCTCGTACCTGAGCCTGAAAAAGCCCAGAGCCCTGAAAAGTTCCGTGAACTCTTCCGTACCCTGCGGCCCGTAGATCGTAAGAGCTTCGGTCCTTCCCATGAAAGACATCGTCTGGATAAGTCCCGGAACCCCCAGGAAATGGTCGGCATGAAAATGGCTGATAAAAATGGAGGAAAGACTCATCATCCCGGTCTTTGCCCGCATCATCTGCTGCTGCGTCCCCTCTCCGCAGTCGAAAAGCAGAAGCTCCCCCTCCCGGTTGACCATTACCGCAGAAGGGTTCCTGTTGCGGGTCGGAAGCGAGCCCCCTGTGCCAAGAAAAGTTACGCGAAGCATGATGAATGCAATAATTGCGGCCGGGGTATTTATGGCTTCCCTCCCCCCGTATTTTGAAAAGGCCAGGTGGCAGGCGAGTTGTAAGAGCCCGAAATCCTGAAATCCTGCAAAACCCTGGCAGGGAAAGTACAGACAAATGACAAAAAATGATAAATCGGGCAAGAAACTGACAAAGAATAAAGAAAAAAGAAGTAATGAGAGGATTGAGCCAACCTCTCTACCTCATAGTAAAATCAGGGGTGAAGTTTCCGTTTTTCGATGACCACTGAAAACAGCAGGCCGAATACAACTCCGATCAAACCAAATCCCGGAAGCCTGTTTTCATCCGTAGCGTTCCTGGATTCTTCTCCTTCTCCCGAATTCTCCGATTTGCTAACATCACTATTCAGAGCCTTTTGACCGGAATCCTCCTCCAGTTGTCCCAGCTCAGTTTTTGATCTAACCTGCCCCCCGGTAATTGCAAATGAGGAAAATCCCGGGGTTCCGGCCTCAAAGAAAATCGAATCGGAATCCTCCCCTACTTTCCCGGTCTCAAGCTGTTTCCACCCGTTGTCTTCATACTTCCAGAGAATTATTGAAGCTGCATCAACCCCGGCACCTTCCAGCCAGGTCTTTTCAACCCTGAACCCGACAAGTGAATTCTCAAGATTTTCAGGGGTCGCAAAACCCGAATTTCCGACCCAGATGTTCAGGTTTTTGTAAACCTTTGCCGGAGGAAGTTCCGGAACGAGTCTGGACTGGCCCTTCAGCATCTCAACAATGGTTGTGACCTTTCCGGCCGTCTTCAGGGAGTCAAACTTCACATAATTGACACAGGTGGCATTCCTTACGAAATTAAAGCTGACAGGTATCCCTTTTGTGACAAAGGCCTGCGCAAGTTCCTTGATTTCAACATTACTGGCGGGTTCCGGAGACCCCCCGCCTCCCCCTCCCCCAGAGCCACCGGAGCCGCCCGTGCCTCCCCGGTCCTTTCCGGAAGAGGTATCAGGGACGGGGATGACCTTCCAGATCCAGGTCCATTGATCGCTTTCATTATCCCCGCTTGCAATAACCGTGACATTATACACCCCGGCAGGAGCGGTATTATTTTTATATTCGGCATATGTTGTGTTGCTGTCCTCCTGCACCAGACTGCCGTTAATATACCAGCTCAGGTTGCATTCCCTGCTGGTCTCAACCCCGAACTTCTGTTCTTTGTCTTTTACGGATTCCAGGGGGCC
>JAQVBP010000223.1 GCA_028690255.1 Methanosarcinaceae archaeon | reverse complement strand
GCCATTGCCCTTGTCCAGGGAAGTATCCTCACCTTTACCTTTCTCCTTTTCGGGATAGACGGGGCCTTTCTCTGGGGCTTCATTGCGGCCATCCTCTCATTTCTACCGGTAGTGGGAGCCACCTTCATCTGGGTCCCGGCAGGTATTATACAGTTGCTCCAGCAGGACTATGTGACCGGGATAGGAGTATTTGTTGCCGGAATTATAATCGGTACAATCGACAACTTCCTGAGGCCGGTTATTCAAAATAAAATCGGGGCCATGCATCCGTTTGAGTCGTTGCTCGGGATAATCATAGGAGTTTCCCTCTTCGGCCTGATAGGGATTGTTATCGGCCCCCTGATCCTTTCATATTTTATGCTAACTGTTAAGATGTTTAGTGAAGAATATCTCTCGAATTCAGGGTCAACTGCCAAAAAATAGATAAATACCAGGCAGGAATAAAGCAATGGAGCTCCCTGTTTATCATATGAAAAAAAGCTGGGTATCTAAACCACACATTGTCAATTTTACAAATCAGTGATCCCCTTGACCCCGGAATTAATCAGGGGAATTGTGTAAACGAATTCACTACCCTCCCCGGGTCTGCTGTACACACTGATTTTGCCTCCAACAAGTTTTACCATCTGCCGTACGAGAGCCAGCCCGAGGCCGGTTCCTTCGTAGCTCCTGGCATTCGAAGAGTCAAGCTGCATAAAAGGCTGAAAGATAATTTCATGAGCTTCCTCCGGGATCCCTATTCCGGTGTCTCGAATTGAGATTTGCAGCATGTCCCCGACTTTTACTGCTTTTACCAGGATGTGTCCATCCCTGGGAGTAAACTTGATAGCATTACTTAAAAGGTTGAAGAGGATCTGGACGAACTTGCCCTCGTCCGTGTAAATAGTGCTTATCCCCTCTTCGATTTCCAAAGCCATGCTGATGTTTTTCCTGCCTGAGGCCGGAAAAAGGAGGGCCCTTACCTCTTCAATTTTTGTTTGGACAGAAAACTCTATGCAGCGAAACTCCATTTTTCCAGCTTCGACCTTCGAGAGATCCAGAATATCATTTATAAGGCACAGGAGGTGCTTTCCGCTGGTTGAGATGTTGTTTATGAACTTCTCCTGTTTCGGGGAAAGGGAGCCGAAATTTTTTTCAAGCAGGAGGTCAGAAAATCCAATCACGGAATTCAAAGGAGTCCTCAGTTCGTGGCTCATATTGGACAAAAACTCGCTCTTGGCCCGGTTTGCATTTTCGGCCAGGAGCTTTGCCTGGAGCATTTTTTCCTCAGATTTTTTAACTTCCGTGACATCCAGAATCGACTCGATGACTCCGAGCAGTTTCTCATCACTGCCCCTTACCGCACTGATATTAACAGACCAGGTAGCTCTGTCTTCAAAGTTAAGCTCAAAGGCCCCGGACTTCCCGTCACCGTTATTGATAACTGATCCTACAAATGGGGCAAGTTGCGCGTTTTTATTGCCCCAGAGTTCTTTATGAGAACGGCCGATTACTTCCTCCGGTTTTATCCCAAAGTATTCGAAAAATCGGCTGTTTGCCCAGATTATCTGGAAGTCGGAATCAAGAAAAATCAAAACTTCGTTGAGGGAATCAAGTAATGCCTGTTTTTCACTTTCTCTGTGCATAAGTTCTTTATGGGATCGTTCCAGCTTTTCAAGCATGCTGTTGATACCCCCGGAAAGCCGGATGAATTCGTCCCCCCCATTAATAGCAATACGTTTTGAAAGGTTGTTTTCCTCTTTTACGGCCGTAACAAAACGCTCAATTTCAATCAGCCTGGATATAAACAGGTTTTTGATAAGGAAATTACTTACAACTCCTATTATCAGGCAGGTAAAGAAAAAAACCATTATGAAAAAAAGAAGGTCCTTTTTTCCCTGGGTGTACAGGTCTCTGGGGTAGTTTACCTTCATGAAAACTTCAGGTTCTCCACTTATACCTGTCAGAGGAATATACCCTGCGATCCATTTTTCATTAAGCACCTCTATCTGCTCGCCCCTGTTCCCATTAAAAACCTCACTTCCAAAGGGGGGTATTTCTTCTCTGGCTTTCAGCTCGATTGAAAGTCCTGGTATGTCCGTGAAGGTCCGGAGGTAATCCTCATCAAGCTTTTTTCCTATTATAAGAGTTCCCCGCAAGGGTCCTGCCCCGGAATTCGGAAGAATAGGGCAGGATGTAATAAACCTTGTCCCGGATTCGCTTTGAATAACTCCTCTTGTCAGGTATTTGACATTCTTTGCCAGGGGAACTTCGTTATTTATTATTATCCGAAGTAAATCATCAGGGACCGAAATTTCCGTTCCGGTCCCCAAATCGATTACTTTTCCGTAGACCATGTCCCCGGAATTATCAATATAAAAAACAAAATCAATGCCCGCTTCCGTAAGGATTTCATCGGTGAGATAGGAAAGGCTATAACTGGGATTTTTATCTTCCATGAACTCATAAGTTTTGTCCCAGACAGCCCATTCCTGGTTTAATGTAGCAATTCTTAATAATTCCGTATCAATATCGTGTTCTACAAGCTCAAGCTTTTCAAAAACGTCCTGTTTTTCAAGTTCCATGTAGCTTGAAAGCAGGATTGTCCTGGAGGCTAAACCTGAAAAAGTAATAAGAAATGCAAAAATAAGGCAGATGATCACCAGGGTCTTGTCACTGACATTCATGAAGACATCTCTAAAATATTAATTCGTTATTCAATAAAATATTTCTCCGTGATCACACATACTGAATGCGTTTCAATTGATTTCGGCAAGTGAAATGTATTTGCATTCTCTAAAGTAAACGGTAGCTTCGGGAGAGCTGGCAAAATCAAGAAACTCCTGTTCCAGGGGTTCTGGATTACCATCTGCCAGGTAGATAAGAGGTCTTGTAAGGGTTGCGGATTCCGAGGGGTAAGGAACTGTGTTTCCCGCGAGGGCTGCTTTTATGTTATCCTCGTTAATATCCTCTTTTGAATATTTCTCTATCCCGGCTATGGAAACATTTGTACTGCCTTCGGCAAAGTTGAAGTCCACAAAACCTATGGAGTTGGGCGTGGACTCGACTGCGGAAAGCACCCCTTCATTTCCCTTCCTCTTTTCCGATCCGAAAGTATCGAGGTTATCCCCAAGCCCCAGGTAGTGAGCAAAAACATATTCCGTGCCGCTTTCTTCTGCCCTCTGGAAAACCTGAAATTCCGTCTCGGCCTGGTCCACGATGAGTTTTCCTGTCAGACTCTCAGAAGAAAGCCCTATTTTTCCGTCAGAGTCATTAAAGACTTTTATCAGTTCATTTTTGTCAGTAAAGTTTCCTTCAATCCCGTTCAAAATCACAACGATGGCGCTGCCTCCGATAATATGAGCCTGTAGATCAGGAAATTTCAGTTTTTCAGTTTCCTCTAAAGGCCTGGAAGCCGAACCTATATCAATGATCCCCATTCCCGCAGAGGAAATCCCCGCACTCGATCCTCCACCCATTACCCTAATACGACAGGAGGGGTGGGTTTCCATAAAGGCAACGGCGAGGAGTTCCGAAACAGGTTTTACAGTGGTACTGCCTGAAATCTGGATCTCGCTTATGCTTTCTCCTCTGTTTACAGGTTTCAGCAAAGCTGATTCCATCTTTGCTTTAGAAGAAAAATTATCTGAATAAATATCTGAAAACGGACTGATAATCATTCCTACAGCCACAGCCGTGGCAAGTACAATAATCAGAACAGCGAAGATGGTAATAGGGGAGGCGACTGTATTTAA
>JAQVBP010000222.1 GCA_028690255.1 Methanosarcinaceae archaeon | reverse complement strand
GATGAGATTACCATTGATAGTTTAATTAATTATTTTGATTATTATAAAGAACTTGGCTTATTTGATACTAATAATATATATTTTAAGATTATCACTCCTAAAACTAGTGTTATAAGTGAACAGTTAAGAGATAAGTATAATATATTTTATGATAAACTAAAGAATATATATAATACAACAGGTAGTTTTATATTTGCTGACTATGTTTTTATTAATAGAAAAATAAGTAATAATATTAAAAATGTATGCAGTAAGATTAGTTCCATGCAGTTTATAGATTTAGATAGTAAAAAAATAGGTCTATGCAGTATGGATATTGATAAGAGTGAATATTTTGATATTAATGATAGTACTATTAGTAAAACAATTAAAGGATTATTATTTAATTTGAATGATTCAACTAGTTGTTGTAGTAACTGTATTAAATATGATACTAATGCTATTAATATACTATTGGATAGATATAAATATACACCTGAAATTTATAATATTATTGAGTAGAACTGAAGAAGGCTTGATATAATGCTAAGAGATAATGGTTTATTATTAATTCCTGAGTGGTTAGATGAAATTAAGAATACTAATATTATAGATGATAGTAATATAGGTAAGTTTGAATCAATACTATCTGATTATGTTGGAGTTAAATATTGTGTAGCTACATGTAATGGTACTACGGCTATTTTAATGTCTTTAATGGCTATGGGATTAACTGAAGGTGATGAAATAATAATACCTAGTTATAGTTATCCTTCTGTTAAAGTATGTTGTCAACAATTAAAACTGAATATTAAATACTGCGACATTAATATTAATACCTTATGTATGGATACTAATAAATTAGAAGAATTAATAACTAGTAATACTAAAGCTGTAGCATTTATAGATCATTTAGGATATATTGGTAATGATTTATTTAAAGTTAGAGAGATATGTGATAGATATAATCTTTTATTGTTAGAAGATTCAGCACAAGGTTTAAGTCAGATATATAATAATAAAATGGCTGGAACTATTGGTAATATTGGAATATATTCTTTTAGTGGTGCTAAATTATTAAGAAGTGGTGAAGGTGGTTGTTTAGTTACCAACAGCAGATATTACTATGATAAAATAAAAAGTTATATTAATATGGGTATTGGTAATTATGTCTTATCACCATTATCTGCAACATTATTATCTTTACAATTAAGAGATATTAATATTATACTTGAAAATAGAAATAGAATACAACAATTATATCGTAATAATTTAAATATTGTTTATCATGAGAATAATAATGACAGTGTGCATGCTGTTGCTTATATAACTGATAAAGCTGACCTTATATATAATACATTTAAGCTTAAAAATATAGAGACTAGATATAAAATGTATCCTTCTCAGAATAATATGTCTAATTCAGATTATATATTTGAAAGATATATAGAACTACCTCAGAGTTATGATTTAACTAAAGAAGATATTGATAATATATGTTCTGATATAATCAAGCTAGAAAGTAAAAAATCAACTGATAAATTATCTTCTTTAATGAGTAGGTTTAATAAATAAAAATGTTTTTTTATAATTATGTTAATCATGGTAATAGATATAAATACTCAGGTAAAATATTATACAACTATCTTAAAAAAGAAAACGAAGATTTAATATATAAAGATATTAGTAGTATTAATAATTTAGATATTAAAGATGAAGATTATGTATATTATTATCTTGAATATAATAATAAACCATTGTCTAGTCATATTATAGGTAGAGACCCTAAAGCTAATAAATATTTCGATAAGATACCTCAATATAATGACTTTAAAGAATTTTTCCCAGAAAGTATTATTATAGATAGTTATAATACTTTAAAAGTTTGTATAGATATGATTAAAAGAAATAATAAACTATATGTTACATTAGATAAAGGTTATGGTGGTAATAGTTCTTTTATAATTGATAAACATAATATTTATGATACTTATAATATAATTAAAAATAATAATACTAAAGCCAGAGTAACACCTTATTTAAATATAGTTAAGAATATATCTGTTCATTTAATATTATTTAAAGATGGTTACATAATAACAAATAAAACTAATCAATATGTATATAAAAATGTT
This sequence comes from Methanosarcinaceae archaeon, assembly GCA_028690255.1. GTDB lineage: Archaea > Halobacteriota > Methanosarcinia > Methanosarcinales > Methanosarcinaceae > JAQVBP01. The sequence goes on along the minus strand of JAQVBP010000222.1, from coordinate 1,624 downwards.
CAATTTAGAGGTAATTTTTACCCCAATAATTTAACAGAAGAAGAAAACAAATATATTGATATGATTATTGTTAGTATAGCAGATAAACTAATTAAAATGAATATATTAGGTATAATTGGTTTAGATTTAATGATAACAGATGATAATAAAGTATATCTTGCTGAAATTAATCCACATAAAATGGGAAGTAGTGCTTGTATCAATATGTTATCTGAATTAGAGTGGAATATACCTATACCTATACTGGAATATTATGCTTGTTCTGGTTTATCTATTAATGATATAAAGTTAAAAGTAAATGATATTAATAAAATAAAATGGTCATTATTATATTTATACAACACAGAAAATATATCTAATAAGTATAATATTATTAATAGTGAAGATATGTTTGATTATATGAAAGATACTTATAACAATAGAAATAATCATACTGTTTATTTTAAAGATAATTATAATAGTAAAGATATGTACTTTAGATTTAAGATTGAGGCTATATAATTAAAACATGTTTAATATGAATAATATCAAAAGCTTTTGTCATAAAGATTATTTAAATAACAATATTCTTTATATAAGATGGGTTGTTACATATAATTGTGATCTAAAATGTCCTTATTGTTATTTATATCATGAAGAAAACTATTCAACTAAAGAAGAATATACTAAGATAGTAGATTTTATTAATAGTATGATAAATGATTATGATATTGTCAGACTAACATTATTTGGTGGTGAATGTACACAACACCCTAATTTTATAGATATACTTAATAAACTTGATAATAATATATATATAAGATTAGACACGAACCTTAATTATGATATTAATTATCTTAAACAAATAGTTAATACTAACAAGATAAATGAATATCAACCTTCTTATCATTATAATATAGTAGATGAAGATTTATTTTATAATAATTATTTATATCTTGTTAATAATATGAATAATAATTATACTATTAATACTATCTTAATGATGGAAAAGAAATATGTTAATGATATATTTGAATTACAAAAAAATAAATATAAAAACTCTATGATTAAGAGAGTTAAAGATAATATTAATAATATATGGTCAGAAGAAGATTATAATGTATTTGAAAGAATAGCAAAATTAGATAATAATAATTTAAATTACTATAATAAAAACTATTATATAAAAGATAATCATAACAATGAAATATATTTAAGTGAAGCTGAATTAGATTTATATATGCTTAGAAATTTTAAATATTTTTTATGTGAAACACCTAAACACCTAATGTTTATCACTAGTAATGGAAATATATATCCATGCCAGCAACATTCTGAATTAAACCCAACGCCTGAACCTTTAGCTAATATAATTAATGATAAAAATATAAAAGAAACATTAAAAAATAAAAAACAAATATGTAAATGTTATTATTGTTGTGAAATTGATATACCTAAACATAAAGTAATTAATAGAACGTTGTTTAAAGGTTTTAATTAATAAAATGAATATACTATTTATAATAACTGATAGTAGTGGGTATAAAACATATTTAGAACTTAAAAACTATTTACATAATAACAATTGTCATATAAATTTAAATTATTATTATATTAATGCTGATATTAATGATATAAAATTTGA
>JAQVBP010000058.1:14405-17741 GCA_028690255.1 Methanosarcinaceae archaeon | reverse complement strand
GTAATTATCCATTACAAAAACCAACACGGTCTTTAATTGAACTCCATCTTACACACAGAGAACGGAGAAGAGCCTACTTTTTTTATTTTTTATGCAACAATCATGCCCCTAAACCAGGTTTTTGTACTTTACATTGATTTATATAAATCAATAAAAATGTAACCGGACCAGCCAGCCTGACATTTAACCATGAAAAAATTATAAAATATTGCTGACCTGAGACCAACAAATTGAATAAATATAAACAATGATTATAAAATAGTTTATTCATGATCGGTGCTTATCCCCTCCAAGACAGGAGGAGAATATTTCAAAAAACTATAAGCTATATAAGTGTGTTTTTCATATAGATAGGAAAGCAATATTGAATAAATTTACAAAGCAGGGATATAATGCGGGAAGAACTAACATCACTCTTTGGCTTAAACATATACACGAGCAGCGGGGTATATGTGGGAAAACTGCAAGACATGGTGATTGACGTAGAGGACCAGAAAATTAGCGGGCTTGCGGTTTCCGACATTAATAGAGAACTTTTTGATCTGAACAGCAAAGGCGTAATCATCCCCTACCGCTGGGTAATAACAGCCGCAGACATCATAATAATACGGGATGTTATTCATAAATTCAAGAGACCTAAAGAAGACTGAGTATGAAAGTTATAAAAATTGAAATAGAAAAGCGGAAAATCTATCTCAGACAGCAGAGGACCCCTTCCCCGACAGCCCGTCTTTGACGGAACTGGCAGGTAGGGGGTGAATGCATCAACCCTACAGCCCCCTTTAGAAATGTTTAACTGTAAGTGTTTTAATACACTTAAAAATATGTAGTTGTTAAGCATGAAACGAGGGAACCTGTTTAGAATATACCCGAAAGGGATTCAAAAAACAATACCGACTCAACACTTCGGAGCTTACCGTTTCATGTATAATCATTTACTCAACATCAAAAAGGAAATGTATGATAAGTTTAGGGCAAGTCCCACAAAAAACAACTTTCCAAATACATAACAGTAATCAAAAATACTCAATTTTAGTGGTTAGAAGATGCAAATGCTCATTCTCTTCAGGGTGCAAGGGACGACCTGTTCACTGCTTTCAAAAACGTACATGTTATTCTGTGAATAACAGGCACAAAAAATGAAAGTACACAGCACTTTCATGCTAAATATGTTTGAGCATGGCAGAGGGGTCCTGCAATTCAAGTCAAAACATGATTCTCACCAATCTTTCCAGGTGCCTCAAAGTTATAAAATCAATCTAATATGAGTTACGCACCTGAGATGTAAAACAAAGCACATGAGAGCTTGTCATGAATATTGTGCTTTAGACAGTTTGATGCTTCATGCCACTGATTTTTTGTTCAACTGCGTAAGTCCTAAAAATATGCCCTCAAAACTAAACTTTAAAACCCCTTAACGCCACTATAAACCATCGATTCCCTTTCCTCCCTCTTTCCGGCAAAATCGGAACTGCAAAGGAAGGGCCCTTCGGCGAGGAGTAAATTGCTTTACAAGACAAAATTTGAGTTCATACTGATACCTGTGGATTCTTCTGAGATAATGCCCGGGGATGAAGCAAGAAACCCGCGACTCGGGTAGTGAGGATAATTCACAGAAACATATTAATATAAACTGAGATATGAGTTACGCACCTGACAAGTAAAACCAGGCACATGAGAGCCTTTCAGGAATAGTATGCATTAGACAGTTTGGGCCTTCATGCTACTGGTTTGTTATTCAACTGCGTAAATCCAAAGAGATTTTGGATATGTGGGTAGAGTCAGGTTCACAAAAAACCCGCCCTAAAAAATAGAATTTAATGTTACAGGCGGGAAGACTCCTTCCTCGATGTTTCTAATTGAAAATTAGATACTCCCGTTAAACCTATGGTTTAACCCGACAGCAGAAGATTTACAGGTTGGGGTAGTTCACACGGATTTACATATATAATGAACTAATAATAGATTAAAATTAAAGATTAAAGGCAGGAATGTTAAGGCAATGGATAAACTTGAGCTTATAAAAAGGAATGTTCAGGAGATTATAACCGAAGAAGAGCTGGAAGAGCTTCTCAGGAAAAAAGAAGCCCCTACAGCCTACGTTGGGTACGAGCCAAGTGGAAAGATCCACATGGGGCACGTCCTTACCGTAAACAAGCTAATCGATCTGCAAAAGGCAGGATTTAAAATCACGGTCCTGCTTGCGGACGTGCACGCTTACCTGAACAAAAAAGGCACTCTTGAAGAGGTAAAGAAAGTTGCGGACTACAACAGGCGCTGCTTCATTGCCCTCGGGCTGGACGAAGAGAAGACGAATTTCGTATATGGGTCAGAATACCAGCTTGGTTCCGAGTATATGCTCAATGTCCTCAAACTTTCAAAAGATGTGACCCTTAACAGGGCCAAAAGAAGTATGGACGAGGTAGGCCGGGCAATGGATAACCCTGTGGTTTCCCAGATGGTCTACCCCCTTATGCAGGCCATAGACATCGCAATGCTCGGGGTTGACGTGGCTGTAGGAGGTATAGACCAGAGAAAAATCCACATGCTTGCCAGGGAAAACCTCAAAACCCTGGGCTTTGAGGCCCCGGTTTGCATCCACACCCCCATCCTCCTCGGGCTCGATGGGACAAAGATGGCTTCCTCAAGTGACAACTTCATTTCCGTGGACGATACGGCGGACGAGATTAAAAAGAAGTTCAAGAAAGCCTTCTGCAAGATGGGAGACACGGAAGAAAACCCGATCCTTGCTCTCTTCCGTTACCATATCTTCCCGAGATACCAAAATATTGTCATCGAACGCCCGGAGAAATTCGGAGGAAATCTTACATACGAAAATTATACAGAACTCGAAAACGCTTTTGCGGCAGAGGATTTACACCCGATGGACCTCAAAAACGCGGCCTCAAAGTACATAAACGAGATTCTGGACCCGGTAAGAGAGATTCTGCTCTAAAGGATCTTTGGGGGTCCCGCCCCCGGCTGCAGGAGAACTGAGTCAATTACCCCTTTCTACCAATTACGGAAGGTCGGGATTATAGAAGAGAGGGACCCCTGCTGAGCAGGATGAAAAAATTAAAATAAAAAGAAAACAACCGGGTTATAAAGAAAAAAAATGAAAAAGAACTTTGAGGCTCTCCTGAATAAAAAATAAACATTATAAGTCAACTACTCATCACTAAAGTGACGGGCATGTAATGTACTGGTTGACCTTATCACCGATTTGGAAGCTTTGTAAAATCGGCAAACAATACGAAAAAATTTAGTTGCCCTGGAATGCCGCCTCAGTTTCAGGCTCTAAGGATGCAGTTAAACGATCCTGAAAAGTAGGAACAA
>JAQVBP010000058.1:0-14305 GCA_028690255.1 Methanosarcinaceae archaeon | reverse complement strand
AAAACGAATTCCGGAATTGACTTGTTGCGACTTCGTAGCAACACTTCCGCTTCAAAAAGTGGAGGCCCACAATTCCAGATACGCTATTATCCTGTTTCGGCAGGTGGGGAACTTTTATTAGCTTCCATTAAGGGGCTAGACCTCCATAAATCTTTCAAATGGTAGCAGGGGTGGAGTTGACACATTCCTCCCATGCCTGAAGGCACGGGTATCCTGCTGAGGTTTTCATGAAATATAGGATAGTTAAGGTTGTTCAGATATTCAGGGTGCTTTTATGAGATATACGTATCAGGACTCAACAGAACTGCCTGTCCAGCGGGATTTCATCGAGGATCTGAAATTTTTCATAGAGACCACGGCAAAAGTAATCCCTCTGGAAAATTCGATAATTGAAATAAAGGGCAGGAATAGAGAAGCGCTTGTTGCGCTGGATAACAAACTCAATGAGCTTGACCTCTTTGAGGAACGCTTCACTTCGCTGGTAGAGAAACTCGCGGAAGAAACCAACTCCGAAGAGCTAAGGCCCTGCATGGAGGCAGTGCTGGGGACATGCAGTGAACATGTCGAAAAGAAGCGGGAAATTCTTGAGACAGAGTCAAAGAAAATAGAAACGGGATCTGCCCACGAATATCAAAAATTTGAAACAAAGATTCTGGAAGCTCTGAACAAATTTCTGGTCTCCGGCGTTTACGGAGCTGAAAAGAATTTTAAAATTTCCACGAATGGGAATACCCTTTCGGGAAAGATGGGGGGAGAAATTTCAGGCCTGCAGTACAGATACGATCTGGAATTAACGGATGAGGTTTTGACCGTCGAAAAACTCCTGGGTCAGTTTAGCCTTCCGACCTGGACCAGGACCGGGCTGATAAGGAAAGAAGATAAAATAAAAATGCAGGACCTTTCGGACTTTATTGTCACTTCCCTCGAATACGACAACCAGAGAAATGTCAGGCTTGTCCTCGAAAACAAAAAAGCAAGCCATAAATTAAAAATCGAAGGCGGAGATGCCAGGTATTTTGTCTATGACGAGGACCGGGAAATTAGCGCCGACAAAGACCTTGCCGGGATGATCGATCAGGAAAGCCTGGCCAGGATTCCGGACAAAACCCAGGAATACTTCAAGGGAAATATCCGGGCCTATTTAATAGAAAAAGTCCTGCTTGACGAAGAAGACGCCATCTCAGGAAACCAGGTCTTCGACTGCCTGAAAGTCATTGCCGGACAATACGGAACGATCGTACAGGAATGCCTGACAAAAGGTAACAACAAAGAAGAAATCATAATCAAGATCGAGGAATCCGACGGCAGAAGGACCGAAAAATACATTTCCAGGGAAGAAATCTACAACCGGCTGGCCGAAGTAGGAAGCGAAGGGATTGAGATTGCAGGGATTCTGGGAATAGATACCAGAGCCCAGGTAAAAGATAGCAAATACCTGATCGTCTGAGCCTAGGGCCCTGATCCATGTTTGTTTTCGGGAGCTGCCTGAACTTAACTTTCTTTTAAATTGTTCGCCAGTTCCCGGCAGGCACGGTTATCACGAACTCTGCCCCTTCCCCTTCCCTTCCGACTTCTTTTATTTCCAGCCCTGTTATGGAAAGGATTTCCTTCACAAGAAAGAGCCCTAGGCCAGTATTTTTCCCTACGGATTTTTCAAAAATCCGCTCTTTCATGGCGTCAGGGACCCCAGACCCGTTGTCCCGGACCTCAATGACTGCAGAATCCCCGACTTTCCGGAAACTGACGGAAACTTCACTTATGGAAGGGCCCCCGTGGGACCCTGCATTGTGAAAGAGGTTATAAATAGCTTTTTTCAACAGCGGGTCCGCATAAATCTCCGGACCCCCTTCCGGTATGGAAAACCGGACTCCGGAATTTGAAAAAGCAAAAGCTGCTTCCTTTGCAGTATCGCTTACGGACTGCCAGACCGGAGATACGACCCCAAGGTCCTGGTAATCTCTTGTAAAAAGGATCTGGTTTTGAATGGTCTCGATTCCTTTGCTAAAATTTTTCAGATATTTGCCCGTACGTGCATCGCTTTTTGTTTCTTCGGGCAACACTTCCAGGAGCAGTTCCGTATACCCCGACAGCACGCTAACCTGGTTCAGGATGTCGTGCCTGGTGACATTGCTCATGAGGTGAATCTTTTTATTTGCTTCTTTCAGAGCTTCCCCGTATCGATAGGTCTCGGTTACGTCCCGAACAAGGATAAGCTCCCCTTCCCCACGGAGAGGAGAGGGGACCTCCGGGCCGATGGGGGAAGCACTCAGTTCGAAAAACCTGGTTTGACCTCCGGTTTTTATGGAAATATCCCTGAGAGAAGCCTCTTCCCCCCATCTTTTTCGAAAAAGCTCGACCTGCCCCCCGAAAAGTTCGTTCAAATGTTTTCCAAGCACTTCATTTCTCTTTTTGCCGGCCAGGGCCAGGACCCGGGTATTGATATCAAGAACCGTACCCTCATTGTTCACAACAATGTAGCCGTCTCCCATGTTCTCGATTACGTATTCCCGGGCAACTGGAACAAGGTTAAGGAATTTGTGCTTCCTGACGCCCAGAAAAATAACCATGCCTGTAAGGTTAAACAAAAATGGAGTGGGCTCGATGAGGGCAAAAGGGCCTATGTCCGCCAGGTAAAGCAAGGTCCCGAAAAGCGGCAGAACCGATCCTATCATGGTAAGAGCCGCATGGGCCCTGTAAGGGGCCCTGGCATAGATAAACTGCCTTATAAAAAAAAAGACTGCAAAGCTGCTTAAAAGCATGGAATAAGAATAAAAGGCCCAGAAAAGAGGGCCGTGGTCATATACGATAATCGGAAAACTCCCGGAAGTATCGAGGTAATAGTTAGTGTAAAAAAGCCAGTGCAGTTTATTGGTGTTAATGGCAATAAACGAGAGAAGCGGGAAGATAAACAGGTATTTTTCATATCTTCTTATAAAATCCAGATCAATTCCACAGTACTCTGCCGCAAATAAAAACCAGACCGTGGAAATCAAACCGATCCCCAGGTACTGGACCCGGGTACAGAGGTGCTTGGTTTCCAGGTCCGGAAACCCCAGCTCCCCCGCATATGTCAGGACCCATACAATCATGCAGAACATAAGCAGGATAAAATGTTTCGCAAAAGGTACCTTCCGGAAATCAAAAGCCTTATGAGCCCGATGTGCCAGAAAAAGCGAGACTAGAGCAGAAAAAATGAGGGCTGCGATGTAGGGAAAGGCTGCAGGATGAATTTGTGGAATAATAAACTACCCTCCATTTTTCAATAACAGTACCGAATCAGGCCTCTTCGATCTCCACCACAATTTTAAATATATGACCCCTGGAATAAAACGATTGTCAGGAAAGTTGATCTTCATCTCAGACAGCAATAGACCACTTTCTCAAAAACCTGGGCCGTTAGGAGAAGGTTTTAGGAGAGGTAGTTGACTGATTATATTTTAGCCATTACTTCTTGTATATATTATATAATATTTATCATATTTTTACTTGTTGATTATTTACTGTTATGTTTTTCTTTTGACCCTCTTCTCCAGTTTTCTGAAGGGACAAGAATCTCAAAACATGCCCCTTCTTCTTCCTGTCCCGTTTCTTTAATTTGAATCCCTGTGATGGAAAGGATTCCCTTTACAAGAAAGAGCCCAAGTCCCGTATTTTTTCCAACTGATTTTTCAAAGATATATTCTTTCATATCGGCAGGAACTCCAATACCATTGTCCCGGACCTCAATAAGCATAGATCCTCCGATTTTCCGAAAACGGACTGAAATCACACTGACTTTTAAGCCATGGGAACTTGCGTTATCAAAAAGGTTGTAGAAAGCTTTCCTGAGCAGAGGATCGGCATATACCTCCAGGTCTCCTTCCTGGATGGAAAACCGGATCCCGGAATTTGAAAAAGCAAATGCGGCCTCTCTTAAGATATGGCTTACGGACTGCCACACGGGAGATACGACCCCGAGGTCCTGATAGTCCTTTGTAAAAAGGATCTGGGAATGGATTGTTTCGACCCCTTTTTTGAGGTTCTTCGTATATTTTTCCACCTTCGGATCGGCCTTTACTTCCGGAGGCAGAAACTCGGAGAGCAGTTCCATGTAACCAGAAAGCACATTGACCTGGTTCAGGATGTCATGGCGGGTGATGTTGCTCATCAGGTTTATTTTTTTGTTTGCCTGTTTAAGGGCCTCGTGATGCCTATGAGTCTCCGTTACATCCCGAATAACGATCAATTGCCCGTCCTCACAGGCCCCTGAAGCCAGCGAAGAGGTGCGCAGACTGTAAAACCCCTTTTTTAAACCAATTTTTATTGAAAATTCTTCAGGAAACGCTGTATTACGTTCCTCTTCTGCTCCACTTATCCCGCATTTTACATCTGAGTCACTTACCCAGGACCCTTCATATGAGTCACTTACCCTGAATTCTCCATCTGTACCGTCCTTTAGCTTTTCACCCCCTTCCCCGAAGCAAAGCTCATAGTCTTCCCCGAACATATCCTTTAAAGGTTTTCCAAGCAGACCCCCTCTTTTTTTACCTGTCAGAGCCAGCGCCGCAGGGTTAATGTCCACAATGTTACCCCTGGAATCCAGCACGACATAGCCGTCCTGCATGATCTCAATTACATTTTCCCGAGCGACCGGGACAAGGTTCAGGAACTCATAATGAACAATGCTCCAGAAAAGCAGAATTCCGCTAAGGGTAAACAGAAAAGGCGTCGGATCAAGGAGGGCAAAGATCCCCACATCCCCCATATGAAGTAGATTCCCGACCACCGGCATTATGGCCCCCAGGAGGGAAATTCCGGCCTGGGCCCTGTAAGGAGCTCCTGCGTGGATGAACTGCCTTATAAAAAGCAAAAGCCCCAGGAAGACCAAAATAAAGGAATAGACATAGAAGCCCCAGAAAGAGGGACCGTGGTCAAATACCAGAATGGGAAAAGCCTCTGAAAAATCAAGGAAGTACCCACTATAATGAAACCCGTGGTAATCACTGGTCAGGACCGAGAGAAAGGTAAGGCCCGGAACAATAAAAAGAAAATTTTCAATCCTGCGGATATAGGGCAGGGATATCCCACAGTATTCCACTGAGAACATGAACCACGCAACCGGAGCAAGGGCCAACCCCAGGTACTGGAGCCGGGCAAAGAAATACTTGGAATTCAGATCCGTACAGCCCAGTTCCCCTGCATAAAAAGCTGACCATAAGGCCATGGAGAGCATAAGAAGAACAAAATGCCTTGCGAAAGGAACCTTCCGGTAATCAAAAGTATTTAGTACTTTTGCCGCAAGCAGGATTGATAGAAGTGTGGAAAAAATTAGCGCACCCACATAGGGGTAAGCAGCAGGATGGGAGTGAAGGATGATAATATGCCCTCCATTTTTCAATCACATGACAGAATTTTACCGGGACTTATACCAAAATATAAAAGTGGATTACATCATAAAAATCCAGGGTCGTGCCGGCAAATAATGTCGCATCAAACGATTACAGTCATCCATAACCATTCAATACATGGGGATTGACGCGACACCAGTTTCATAAGTGGTTTATAATATAATTGTAACCAGGTTTCTTCGTTTAAATTAGAAATAATGACAAATACCATCCTTTTTCAGAACAGCCCCTCAAAAATCAAACAGATGTGGAACCTTGGCAAGATATTTATTTTAGATAACGAATGCAAAATATGAGGCCAACTTCTGCTACAAAATTGATATTTCAGGCAAAAATTTCCTTAACCTTTGACAAATGAATTTGTAACGTAAGGTATGTCATTAACATGACTTGGGTATAATTATATATCTATCCGTATTTAAGGATATTTACTTTGCCCTTTGAAAAAAAATATCAAATAATTGCCCATAAAACCAAAAAAGAAAATACCCCTTTTCATATACGAGACCCTGATGGCGGTTAACATGTTCTTTACTTCATCTGTTTGAGGCTCACCTGCGCCTCAAATTTTATCCCCCTTGAATATACAGCCCCGATCTGTGTCCTGAGGGCTTCGACCTTTGCCCTGATAGAATCCGCAAGCTGCGTGCCAATCGACCTTATGGTGCCGGACGTAGCTCTTTCTTCCCGGACCCTTTTAAACTGCTTTCTGATTTTTGTTTTCTCAATGCTGGTGAACCTGAAACAGGAATCTCGGCAGATTTCAGCGGAGGGCCCGGCCGGATACAACCAGGTTTACTCGGAGGGCTTTCTCGCTGAAGGTCTGTCAAAGAAAATGTTTTTTCCCTTCACGCTCAGCGGGAGCCCCATTGCCACATCGGCATCAAGCATTTTGAAATAACAGGCCGCAGCTCCTGCCGAATAAAGGACCCTGTTGTCAACGCAGAGGTCTTTTGCCCTTGCTGCTGCAGCCCCCACGGCAATCCCGAGGTCCAGGTACTTGATCATGCACTGAGGGCCTCTAAATTCCTTCTCGACCTTCTCAGCTTCCCGCATCTCTTTACAGGTCACAAAGCCACAGGCCCCACAGTCCAGGTTACTGGTCCCGGAGGCCTTCAGGCCTATAAGGACAAGAGCATCCGCATCCCGCACATTTGCAGCGTCCCGGATAAGAAATTTGAAGCCTTTGATGTCGGCAAGTTTTTCCATTTTGTCAGCAAGTTCAGCCTTTTCATCGAAATCGAGGAGACAGGTCACTATATCGTCAACACCTTTTCCCTTTGGAGCGGTCCGAGCGGCAACGAGGATAGTCTTTGCAAGCGTTTCAATGACTTCACTTTCAGGGTTCAGTTTCATAAAAGGAAAAACAGCGAAAACAGTATTTATAATTTAAGGCAGCCTGCAGCTCAGCCGTAAACGTGTGGAACCACAGGCATGTAAACGTGTGGAACTTGTCAATCCAAAAAATACATCTCAGATGTGCTCAGGTTGTGGACAAATAGTTAAAAAAGATCTATCTGAGAGAATACACAGTTGCCCTTTCTGTGGACTCACTCTCGATAGGGATCATAATGCTGCTATTAATATTCTCAGACTGGGGCTACAGTCTGTAGCAAACGCTAAGATGCCCCCCACTTAAGTGGGGGGAGTAGTCACCAGTGTAAGACTCTGATCAGCACACACAAATGCCATTCAGGACATTCGTAAACCTGCCGCTGAACCTGCACTTTCCAAGTTCGGGCGCGCCAATGATTTTTTGCCTGATGACCTGAAGTTCGGCAAACAATTGATCCTCGTTTGCGGGCATCCCTTCATTTTCAGCTCCGGAGAGCTCTTCGAATCCGGAGATATGGGTTTTGAGAATTTCCAGGAATTCGGGATCAAGGTCGTTTGTGAGGTAGGTGTCCACTACCAGGAGATCTGTCAGGTTTCTGTAGAAAGCTGCAAGCTCGTCGTAACGGGTCGATGAACCGAACCGGGCCTTTTCCGCATATTTCTGGCCCTGCAGGAAGCCAAGATAACCGGAGAGGGTAGAGATGAGGGTTTCCGTAAGTTCATCTTCCGGGAAGGCAACGGGGAAATGCCTCAGGGCTTCGGGAGCAAGGGCGCTGAAGTAAAGTTTATCATGCCTGCAGAGTGCAGGGAGCTGTTTTGCAATGGGGCTGTTCAGGACCGCTGTGACGTAATTGTATTTTTCAGGGTCTTTGAGCACAATCCCGCAGCTTTCTTCGAAGAGGTGGTTCCCTGCGGGGTCAAAGGCGGCCTGGAGCCCGTAGTACTCATTAACGATGATTTTCGGAGTGCCCAGGTACTCAAGGAGTTTTCTGCCCTGTACACTGTAGCAATCAGCGGAGTCAAGAGGAGAATCACTGTGGTGGAACTCCTTTTCAAACTCCAGCACCCGGTTATAAGCCATTGGGTAACTGGTTTTCAGTTCGGAAGGCGAAAGGACCTTTACCGTCCCTTCGGAACTCCTGTAAGGGAGCAGGAAATGAAAAGAAGCAGGAGGGAGGACATACCTTGCGGAAGCGGCCCCGTTTACATAGGGGTAGACAAGTTCTTCTTCCACCTTAACGGGCCTGCACAGCCCAAGGCACATATAGGAGGCCTCTTCCTGAGGATTATTTTTGCCCGTGAATCTCATTTTATGAAGAAAATTATTTCTGGTGCATATACCCCCGAAGATATCTGCGGAGATGTCATCCAGAGTCAATGAAATATCGTAAAGTTTTTCCAGACTACCATTTTGAGTTGAGAACATGCATTTTCACTTCGGATAAAAGATATTAAAGGTTGCAAGCGATTTTTTCAATTTTTTGTTTCCGGATTTAAGTGCCATATGACCGGAAAGTCCGTATTTCCGGGATAAAACACATTCTGTCCGGAAATGAAGGAAGCAAATCATTCCTGTGCCTAAAAGACTATAATGGAGGATGAGGTATAATAATATATTTGAACTGAAAAAATATTATAAATATAAATCGTGACAAATAGGAGATTTCGTATTCACGCCCTGACATTGACAACTTCATCCCCCTACCCGGACCTCGCCGATTACATTTCCCGGGAAGGGAAATAAAGAGGACAGACCACCTTTCGAAAGCCGTGCCCGGAGGGGAAAGAAACAGGGCCATCGGGGCAGCTCTCCGGAATGAAAAAATCAGAGAAGCTCCCGGAGGCGAGGGAGCTACCCTTCGGAGGCGAGGAAGGGGACTCTGCGTGAAAGTTAAAGTTAATGCTTCTTCAGCAAAGAAACAGGACCACCCATCTCAGGCAGGGTTGTTGAGGTATTTTCCGGCCTGGGCAAGCTCTGTGATGTCCTCTTTCAGCCGCCCGTAAACGGGCTGTGTGGGAGCAAGCCAGACCCTGCCCGTGCCTTCAAAGGTCTGCAGGAGGCCTTCCCCGCTCGTAAGGGCCCCGATGAGGGCCTTGCTTGATTTGGCTACGCTGTATTTTACGGAAGCCGAACGGAGCAGTGCGAAATTTCCATCGACCTGAAGCCTTTCATCCTCCAGTTCATATTTGAGGATCTCTTCCAGAGGCACAGGGATTTCCAGCACACAGACCCCGCTCCCACTGATTTTTGTCTGGAACCAGCCTTCTCCTCCGAGGAAACCCGAAGATAGGTTTTTCTGGGTTGCGACCCCGACCTCAAGCCCCTTATCACAGCAATAGAAAAGCCCTTTGTCAACGACAATGGAGTCATTTTCAAGTTCGAGGATGATGAAATGGCCGAACCCCGGCTCAAGGAAGACCTCGCCTGACCCCCTGTACATGGGGTTAAAGGTCGATTCGTTTGTCAGCTTGTTTTTTATCAGCTTCCTGGCAAGCCCGCCCATACCCCCTACGTTTGCGGCAGCCTCAATGTTTCCTTTATGGAAGTACAGGGCTCCGGCCTCGGTTATTAAGGCGCTGTCCTCAAGGGTTACCTTGACCTGTTTCAAAGCCATACCGGCATTCCGGACATAGAAAAGCTCTTCAGCAAGAGAGGCGTCCTTGCTGCCTTTAAGATCTTTGTACTCAAGGATTTCAACTTTAAACCCGTCCTTTTCGACGGAATCGATTACATTGACATTTTCATAAAACTGTTTCTCCATGTGAAGCCCTCATCGTTTTGAAATCGGATTAAAAAATAAAGAACATACAAAATACAGAATTATTAAAATAAAAAAGTATGGGTTATTGGCAATTAAAGAACAGAGTTGTCAGGGGTATTACCCTTCAGAAAACTCAGGCTTCCGATCAGCGTACGAACGATTTAGGGAAGGTCGGTTACTGGGGGTATTACCCTTCAGAAAACTCAGGCTTCCGAACAGACCTTATCAGCGATCCGACGGTCAGGCCATCCTTTTTTCCACCAGCAGGGCCCCGATTATCGAGCCGATTATTCCCAGCACCGCCGTGTGGGCGACAATGGCCAGGGTAATAATCAGGGCAGAAGCTGCCACGAGGCCCCCCAGCACAGGGATTTCCCCGAGAGCCGCCGCAAGGATTCCGGCAAGCAAAAAGCCGGGGATTATCATAAGAAGGGTCATCAAAACCCCGGATTTAAGCCCGCCCTCGACTCCTCCGTCAGCCACGTACCCTCCCAGAAGTCCGCCAAGAAAAGGAGCAAACGCGTTTACCGCGGGAATAAAATAGAAAATTATTGTGCAGATCAGTCCGACTCCTGCGCCTTTAAAAACTTCACCCATTCTTATTCAGTCCTCCTTATTGTAATAAAAATAATAACAGGGTTTTCTCCAGGATATTTCCCGAGAAAGCCTTCTTCAAAGGACCTGTTTCAGCAGACAGGCCCTGTAAAGTATTTGATTTTACTTAATGAAATATGAACTGCCGTTGGTAAAAATGTTTTTATTAAGCCTGGATTAGCAGGATTTCTCTTCCCGTGTAAAAATTTCTGCTCGGCACAGAAATCCGGAAACAGAAATCTAATATAACTCTGCCCCTAAAAAGTATATGGGGGAAATTCATGAGAGACGACTACCTGTTTTGCAAAATAATATCAGGGAAACTGTCTACCATTAAAATATATGAAGATGTCTCCGTTTTTGCGTTTCTTGACATATAGTCACGCCTGCATTTGATGCGACATAAATTGCTTGATTACACATCGTTTTTTGTCGCATTAATTACGCTCGTGGCTATATGCGGTGAGGACCATACCCTCATAACCAACCCTGAAAAATCACTTTAACACTTTTACCGACCATGAAAATGTGGCTGAAAAATTAAGAAAAGTTATTTAAATCTGGGGGAAAGGACATGACAGAAGTAGAAATAGACGTTCGGGGAGAGACCTGCCCGGTACCGCTTGTGGAGTGCAGAAAAGCCCTTCGAAAAGCCTCTCCCGGGGACCTAGTGCTGGTAAAAGGGACGCATCCGGCATCCAAAAAAGAAATCCCTATGGCCTGCGAGGCCCTGGGACTTGAAGTGCTCGGGATCGAGGATAAAGAAGGAGGAAAGGAATGGGAGATTAAGATCCGAAGATAAAGAGCAGGGGATAAAGAGCAGGGGATAAAGAGCAGGACATTGAAGGGGGATACTAAATGCCTGAAAAGGAGCTTAAGCCTGAGAAAGCGGTTATAGTACTTCACAGCGGGGACATGGACAAATTTTACAGTGCACTTATAATAGGAAACGGGGCTCTTGCAATGGGGATGGAGGTCTCCGTATACTTCACCTTCTGGGGGCTTATGCGGCTCAAAAAAGGCGAACTTGAAAAGGGTCCGCTTTCCAGGATGCACATGCTGGGGCTGGGGAAAAAAATGATTGAGGGAAGGATGAAAGCGGCAAATGTTGCTTCCCTTGAAAAATTAATGGAGGATTTTAAGGAACTTGGAGGGAAGATCATTGCCTGTGAGATGACCATGGAAATCATGGGAATTAAGAAAGAGGAACTTCGGACGGACTGGGTGGACGACTGGGGGGCCGTCGGGACTTACATACAGGAAGCCAGGGACGCCAGCATAACACTTTTTATCTGAATTTGAGGGGGGTTGGAATGTACGAGGAATATGGGGAGTTGGAATGTACGAAAATATAACCTATCTTGACAACAGCGCCTGCACCCGACTGGACGAGCGGGTGCTTGAGGCAATGAAGCCTTACTTTTTTGATACCTATGCGGTAGCGACTTCCGAATTCGGATACTCTATGGGAATCGAGGCAAAAGAGGGGCTTGAAAAAGCCAGGGAAAACATAGCCTCGAAACTTGGGGCAAACTCCGGAGAAATCGTATTCACATCGGGAGCCACGGAATCGAGTAATATGGCCCTCAAGGGGGTGGCCTCGGCCCTTCGGGACAAAAAGGGAAAGCACATAATCGTTTCCAGAATAGAGGACTTTCCTGTCCTGAACACGGCGAAGGCCCTTGAGAGACAGGGGTTTGACGTTACTTATCTGGACGTGGACCCGGAAGGGAAAGTGGATCCGGAAAGCCTCGGAGGGGCCATAAGGGAAGACACGGTCCTGGTTTCGGTTCAGCAGGCCAACCAGGAGATCG
Source organism: Methanosarcinaceae archaeon (assembly GCA_028690255.1). GTDB lineage: Archaea > Halobacteriota > Methanosarcinia > Methanosarcinales > Methanosarcinaceae > JAQVBP01. The sequence continues at coordinate 2,413 of JAQVBP010000058.1, read as the reverse complement.
GAACGGTTCAGGACCTTGCGGCCCTTTCAAAAATCTGTGAGGAAAAGGACGTCCTTTTACATACGGACGCGACTCACAGCTTTACCAGGCTGCCCCTGGACGTGGGAAAACTGCCGGTGGACCTGGTGACCCTTTCGGCACATACCCTTCACGGTCCGAGGGGAATAGGGGGGCTTTTCATCCGGAAGGGAACCCCTCCTCTTCATAAGTTCATGGACGGGGGGTTTCAGGAGGAAAACCGGCGGGCAGGAGTTGAGAATATCCCCGGCGCCGTGGGCTTTGCAGAAGCCGTCAAACTGGTAACGCCCGAAGAGACCCGGCAGCTTGAGGCCATGCGGGACCGGGTAATCGGGCGGGGACTCTCCGAAATCCCGGATGTGACTCTGAACGGCTGCCGGAAGCCTCGCCTGCCCCAGAACGCTAACCTGACCTTCCATTACGTGGAGGGGGAGTCGATTACCCTGCACCTGGACATGAAGGGCTTTGCGGTGAGTACGGGTTCGGCCTGTTTTTCCCGTTCCCTGGAAGCAAGCCATGTGATTATGGGAATCGGGGGGAACCACGAAAGAGCTCATGGCTCTGTGCGTATTTCCTTCGGAAGGTATAACCGGCCGGAAGATGCGGACGCTATAATCGATAACATAAAAGAAGTGGTGACCCGCCTGAGGGAAATCAGCCCCCTTAGCAAGAAATGAAGGTATCTAAAAGAAAAAAATGAGGTATGGGGAAGAAAAGAAATAAGGTTAGGAGGAAAAACAGAAAGGAGGAATGGGGAGGAAAAAGAAGATGAAGTTTCCATACAGTGAAAAGGTGCTTGAGCATTTCCGCCACCCGAGAAATGTGGGGAAAATAGAGAACCCCGACGGGAAATCCATTGAAGGAAGCCCGGCCTGCGGGGACATGGTCGCCGTTTACCTCAAGGTGGACCAGGAGAGCCAGACAATCGAAGACGTGAAGTTCGAGTCCTACGGCTGCGCCTCAAATATCGCCACAGGCTCGGTCATAACCGAACTTGCGAAGGGAAAAAGCCTGGAAGATGCCAAAAATATTACCTGGAAGCAGGCCTCGGAAGAACTGGGAGGGCTTCCCCCCATAAAGGCCCACTGTTCCGTGCTTGCCGTTGAGGGACTGCGCTCGGCAATCCGGGACTATGAAGAGCGGCACGGCCTTGTGACCGAAAAGGAACCCACGACCATGGAAGTTGTCAGGAGGAGGCTCAAGCACGTGATGAATCCCCTGACCGGGCTCGACGTTATACGGACCGATCTTGTACTGAAGACTTCAGTGGAGGACGGGGTGGTAAGGGTGGTCGTTGACCTGCCTTCGGACCACCAGTTTGCGTCGGCCATCAAAGGGGACATCGTGGAAAAACTGGAAGCCCTCTGGGACGTCAAACGGGTGGAAATCGTGTTTACGGAATGAAAGAGAGAATCGGCAGAAAAAGGGAAGACACGGCAGGAAAACTGCAAAAGAGAAGCTCACTTTGCCAGCATAACTTTATTCGTATTCCCAAAAGGCTTTCTCTTAACAAGGAACTTTCTTTCAAGCTTTTGCAGCACCCTGCTGACCTTCACCTTCGAAAACCCGGATTCCAGAACAAGGTCGCTCTGGAGGATTTCTTCTTTCTCAGAGATTATGACAAAGAGGGCCTTTTCATCCCCCTGCAGGATTTCAAGGGCCACCTTCTTTTTATGTTCGGCCCTGTCAAAGCTCATTGAAAAGGGCTTTTGGCCTACAGGCAAATCAGATTCAGTCATTGGGGATTCAGCCGCTTCATGTGAATCAATAGGGTTTTCAAAGGCAGGAGCCGAAGGCCCGGGAACGGAAGAGACCGGGCCGGAACTCGAAGACATGCTGCCTGCAAGCGGGGATTTTTCGAAGGCCGGAGACCGAGCTTCATCTGAAGCTAAAGATGTCTCCTGAGAAGCAGGAGAAGCTAAAAACTCGGAAGGGTCTTGAGAAGGCAGATCCTCATATGAAGAGGAAAAAGATTCTTCAAAATTATTTCCGGAATTTATATGCTCTTTTGATGTGAACGGTCCCCAGCCCAAAATGGTAAAACTGTGGGACCCGATTGCCGTAAAAAAAAGCATTATAAGGACATGGCTCATTGAAAACATAGAGGGGACCGAAACTGCAAACGATTTTTCATCCTTAATGGAAACGGAGAGACTCGTTATACCCTGGGAAAAAAGCAGTAAAGAAAGAGAAAAGAGCGAAATTGCCAGGATAACCGTATATATTGCGTCCTTTTTATCCATTTTATATCCAACCAAAAAATCTCACTGATAATCAGTAGCCAATAAATCCTGTACCCGTTCACTTTCGTTAAAATCATTTCCCTTAAATTCTACGGGATTTCATTCACTTTCGTTAAAATTATTTCCCTTAAATTCTACGGGATTTCATTCAC
>JAQVBP010000221.1 GCA_028690255.1 Methanosarcinaceae archaeon | reverse complement strand
ATCACAAAGCGCAGCAGGCCGTTTACTCATACCCGTACTCCAGGGCATAGATTGTGCTGATCCAGTCCCCAAACACATAAAAAAGGATAAGGTAACGGGTTTCGTGTATGAATTGACTTATATCCTGCTTTCGAGGCCCGGTTCTCATAAAATCCCCATAATATCCATCCCAGCCACCAGGATGGAGCCGGTCCGGAATAGCAGGTGTTTTCTTCCGACAGATATTTTTCCATGCCGGAAGGTCCGTTTGACCTTCTATATTCCATGTAATATATTTTCTTTTTTAATATCAGGAATTTCTTATGAAACTTATTGAAGTTTTGAGGTCGTTTACCCAACAACCGATTTATGAATTCCTATATTTATTCAATGAGTTTGTTTTTTTATGAGAACTTTTCTGATTCTGTTCTGAATCTTGCACAATTGCTTAGGAATGAGTCAAATATAATATCAAGTATTTTTGCTTACCATTTCTTAACCACGGAAAGACACTGAAAGACACGGAAACCGGCCTGACGGCCGGTGAGTATGCCGGTCCTTTAAATACCCGAGTTTCGCTTCGGGACCAGAAAAATCTTTGATTTTTCTTTTAGTTGCGATGAAATCGCAACAGCACGGGGACCCCCGTTTCGCTCCGCTCAAGCGGACTGAAAAACGCCAGAGCAACCTTAATTGCCGTCTTCCGGCCGTTCATTTTCCGTGTGTTCCGTGGTTTTTGAATGCTCAAACCAAACACCTCCTCACACAAAAAAACAACATGTATAAGAAGCAATGCCCAAACTGAAAATGTGAAGTTATTTTCTCAGCCATTCCTTAGTTCTTCAGGACCTTGCCCTTTTGCCGCTGTTAGGTATAAATGCCGCTGTTAGGTATAAATAAATCTCCGGCGAAGCCTGAAGGCCCGAAGCGTGCGAAGTCCCCGAACCTGAGTGCTGAACTGGCTGCAGTTTCCCTACATTTCAAATCTTTTGATAGAGTGGGTCGGTCGAAAAGGGCGGTTTACTACCAGGCCGTAGTCCGCCTGGAAATAATAATAAAATTTTTATAGGTAAATGGATTAAAAAAATAATGGTGTTCATAAGTGGCGGATATAGAACTTAAACGTGGTTATGAAGTCCTTCCAGACAACAAAGTGAGGTTCGGCATCCATGTAATCAACAATGGGGCTTTTGCCATTTCAGAAGTCGAAGTTATCCTGGACTACAGCCATTCGCTTTTTGAACTTGAGGGGGATATGGTCGAAAACCTTGGCTACATTCGCCCTTCAATCTCCAGGACTGCAAAATTCATGCTTAAACCCCTGGGATGCGTCCATAAAGAAGAAATCGGATCAACCGTTCGCTACCGGGACCATAAAGGAGAAAAGCACACTTTTGAAATGCGGCCTAAAGAAATCCACTGTGTCTGTCCTTTTCTGAAAGAAAAATCCATTACAAGATCTGATTTCCTGAAACTCTCGGCCAAAGGGCATTCAGCCGAAAGCGGCGTAACTTTCAAAAACATAGCTCCTGAAAAACTCGTTGAATTCTTATCCCAAACCTGTAAAAACCGGCTGTACAAAGTTGACGAATTTTCCGTCAAAAACGAGACAGTCCTGTACCTTGCAGGCGAGTCCATTGGAGAAAAAGCATACTACCTGCTCACAGCTGTTGTTCTGGAAAATGACGGAATTGTTCAGGTTCTCCTGAAAGCAAGTTCCGACAAACCATTCGGGCTCAATGGCTTTTTAAATGAAATTCTTGAAAACCTGCGCCATCTTGTAGGGAGCGTCAATTCCGCCCGGGAAATAGGAATCATCAAAAACGAACAGGTCATTAACATCATCGATTCCGTGGTGCAGCATACGAATTTTTCCGGGGGGGCCGGACAGGCTTCATCAAATATCCCGGACAGTGCTGTGCAAAAGACCAATTTTGGGGCTTCCAAAGATGATAACAGGAAAAAAGAAGCTGAAAGGAAATCCAGGGAAGGACCCGAAAGAAAGAATAAGAATCTTAAAGCGGATGAAAAAGCTCAGGGGGTGAAAAAAGGAACCACCCATTTCTGTAAAAAAATCATTGATGGGATCGGGATTGCTATTTTTGGCTCTCTTTTTATATGGGGCATCGCATTACTGCTGCTTGATTGGTTTTCCTCATTGGGTTTTCCGGAATCCGTTGAGATAGTGAGCGTTATAATTGTAGTTTTTTTTATATTGATCGTAGCAAGATTCTGTCTGTATTCGGGAAAAAAAAGTCTTGTAGGCATGGGAATCTGTATTCTTCTTGTAGGGGTGGCAGCCACTTCCTTTGTTCTGAGCGGAGACTCTGAAGACGGGCTTCAGGAAATCCCACCAATTTCAAAAACATCTTCCGAATACCCCGAAGAAGTTGCCTCTGAAGCAACAGCAAAAACCAATAATGCTCAAACAGTGCCTTCACAAAACCCGGAAACCGATACTAATTCTATAGGAATGGAATTCGTGCTTATTCCTGCGGGGGAATTTATGATGGGGTCTAATAATTATTATGATGAAGAACAACCCGTTCACAGGGTCACTATTGAAGACCCTTTCTATCTTGGTAAATTTGAAGTTACCCAGGAACAGTGGATTGAAGTTATGGGCCGTAACCCTTCTAATTTCAAAGGCGATGATCTCCCCGTCGAAAAGATCTCCTGGAATGACGCTCAGGAGTTTATCGAAAGATTAAACAGAATGGAGGAGACAGACAAATACCGTCTTCCTTCCGAAGCCGAATGGGAATATGCCTGCCGGGCCGGGACAACAACAGGGTATTACTTTGGGAACGCCGAATCCGAACTTTGGGATTATGGCTGGTACAGTACTTCCGCAGATGAATTTGGGAATTATGGCAATAGTTTAGCTACGACTGAAGAATTTATCGAGGATCTGGCCAAAATTCAGAGTGGAATGAGTACCAGTTCTATTGGCCAGAAGAAGCCCAATCCCTGGGGTCTTTATGACATGTATGGAAATGTCTGGGAATGGTGTCAGGACAAATACCATTTGGACTATGAAGGGGCTCCCTCTGACGGTAGTGCCTGGGAGAGCGGAAGTATCTCTTCCAGGGTTGCCAGGGGTGGCTGCTGGCTCTCTGAGGCCGGGAGTTGTCGGTCCGCGACCCGCATCAGACTCGACCCCGACGGCTGCGGCAGCGACGTTGGCTTCCGTCTTCTGATAGAGCTGTAACAACACACTACCTTATTGATTCCAAAAGTTCGGGGGTGGGAACGTACTTTGAAACCACGGTAATAGAGTAAAGGGCTAGCGGTCATGCAGTAGCTTTTTTCCTATTAACCGGGCGGTAGCCGGAACAAGAACTCCAGGCACTGCCGGTAGGTGAACCGGGATCGGAACGAAACCCGGCTACCTCAACTACAACGCTGGCTTTCGCTTTTTGTTTTTCATCTGTTTTATGTTCGGGCATCCTGAAGAGACCCGCTCTTCAAGCGGACAGGCTCGTCTGAAATACGGTATTTTACGCAGTTTCGGTCTCAATAAATAATTATCTTTCAAAAAAGGCCCCGATAAGAAAAAAGGCAAATCTCCGGGCCTGAATTTGCCGGAAAATGAATTTAATCGTCCGATGTCGCCCTTTTTCTTATTCCTGACTTAAAATACCGGCAGGTTTCTCAAAAGAACCGTTTCGAGCTTACCGGAACTGTAACCACGGGCGCAAGCCCGGCCGGAGAGAATCAAAATTGATGAAGTGAACTACCCCCACCTGCCAGCCTGCGGCTGTCGTGTTAAACCATAGGTTTAACAGGAGTTTCTAATTTTCAATTAGAAACA
>JAQVBP010000057.1 GCA_028690255.1 Methanosarcinaceae archaeon | reverse complement strand
TCACTTCATTCCTCACTTTATTTTCTTCACTTCATTCCTCACTTCATTCCTCACTTCATTTTCGTCACTCATTTTATTCAGCTCCGGCCGCAGCCAGGCCTTTGTCTTCGAGGGAGTCCATGATATAATCGATATCCGACATGTCTTCCCAGTACCACCTTCTCCGGACCTGGGTCAGGACGTAGCTGATAGTGCCTGCAAAAAGTCCTACAACCGTTGTGGCAAAGGCGATCATCAGGTTGTTTGCAAGGGTTGCGATATCTCCCTGGGAAAGCCCGATAAGGGCAGGTCCGAGGGGGATGAGCGTGCCCATGAGTCCGAGCATTGGGGAAATGGTTGCGACGATCTTTGTCTGCTCCAGCCTCTTTGCCATTCTGATCTCATATTCCTCGGCAAGTTTTTCGATTGCAGGGAAATGTCTGTCTTCAAGTTGCTTTGCGGCCTCTCCTGCAAAGGAGGTGACCAGGTAGTTTTGCTTTATTCCCTTCAGAGCCCCGGAAGCTTCCGTAAAATCGGAGTTATTGAGAGAATGTTCTATTTTTTTGCAGTTCTCTTCCAGGTTGTTTTTATCTCTGTGCCGTTTTGAGTATTCGGAGAGAAATTCCCCGATATGAATTAAAGAGAGGAGCACCAGCAGGACCAGGATAATTATCACCGGGTAAAGCAGGGCGGAAGAAAACGTATACATTATCTCAAATAAAGAAGCTGCCATACTCATTGATTATACCTCACACGTTCAAGGAAAAAGCCTCCGAGGATAACTATTCCGAAGATTAAGAGCGGAAGGGCCCCCCCTCCGCTTCCTCCTTCAAGGGGGGCCAGGTTCAGTTGTTTTGTTTTCATGTAAGCCGGAATAAGCAGGGCTCCGAGCAGGTAGTAGATTCCAAGAAGCAGCATGGCACTTCCCAGAGTCTCGGGGGTTTTGCCCATTTTTTTGAAGAGAAAAGAGGACGCAAGCACGGATACAAAAAAAACCGTTCCGACCAGCAATCCGATTTTCAGTCCTCCTATTTCGAGGCTGGAGGCAAGCAACATGCAGGAAACTGCAAGGGCTGCGAGACAGACCGGGCAGGGCATGGAAATTACAAGAAAGGTCTTTCTGGATACGTCACATCCACTGTTCCACTTTTTCTGGGTATAGATGCCGGCCGCGATCAGGACGAGAGACAGGAGAACATGGAAATTCATCCCCATAGAGGAAATTCTCTGGAAGTTATCCATGCTAAAATAGTCAACAAAGATCCCGAGGATAAGAGACAAAATAAAATAACTGCCTGCTATCGCAAGGATTTCTTTACGTTTTAGATTTGAAAAGCCGCATCCTACACCTGTTTTTACACCAAATATAAGAATCCCCATAAGGACTCCTATAACAACTAATATTGTGCTGTCCATTTTTTCTTCCCTTCAGCACTTAGAGGAATTTAATATAAATACCACCGGATTCGGCTAACAGTTGTTAGCAATTTGGATAACATCGGGTGAAAAACACTGTCAATTGCCTCGATTACGAAAAGAATCCCTGATTAATTCCTATAGATAATTAATACAATAGCCATCCCTGCCAAAATGTATTTATAGAAATCAGCCAGATCAAGTACACTTGTTTTAAAGTTCACTTGCGTTATATTAAACAAAACTTTAGTTGTTGGCGAATAAATACTGCAATACTAAACAAATAAAGCACGGATCTCTTATGCTGGTAAATATTACGAATAACGGGATGAATGCAAATGGTGGAAAACTGTTCCGAGCAATTTCAAGTGACACAAGGCTTTCCATTCTTGAACGCCTGAGCGAAGGAGAGGTCCATATCTCCGGCCTGGCCAGAGAACTTGGAATTTCCGTCCCTGTTGTCGCCAAGCATGTTAGAATACTGGAAGAAGCCGAACTTGTGGAGAGAAAAAAATTCGGAAACCTCCATATGATAGGGATCAGGCTCAACAACGTTTATTCCCTGCTGGACCAGTTTGCAGAAAACAGTACTCTGGAAGTCGAGAAGGGCACAAACCTTCTGGAAGCCTTAAAAACCGTGGCCGCCGTCGAGGTTACGAAAGTCGGGGATATGACGAAGGTAGTCTCAACGGACGGGGAAGAAGGGCTTTACCTCTATGAGGTAAACGGGAAGTTTCCGGATAAAACCGTGGATGAATTCATTTTTGAGGATGATGCGGTCGTGGAGTGGAAAAAACTGATCCCGGTTACAAAAAAACGTCTTTTAGTAAATGTTAAAAAGTAACAGAAGGGAGGAATGGAGTAAAAAAGGTAAAGGGAAAATAAGGTAAAGTAATAAAATCATAAAGTGTGGGATGGGTCGAAAAAAAAAGTTAAATAGAGAAGGGCAAAAATAAAAAAGGTAAAGAGACGTCTCCTTATTCTGAGCCTTTAATTTTCGCAATAAGCCCGAGGTGGTCCTCATGGTAGGGGGCAAGTTCGCGGGCATTCAGTATCTCGAATTTTGGCTCGAAAGCCTCTTCGAGTTTTTTGACCTCGTTTTTGAAGACCTGTTTGGGGGAAGCTGCCGTGTCAATGCTTCTCGCTTTTATGGATAGCATGAGCAGACCGTCTTTTTTCAGGAACAGGCCCGCGTTTTTTGCGGCGATTTCCGCCTGGTTGGGCTGGGCCACATCCTGGAAGATCACGTCCACGGGTCCCACGAGATGGGCATAGCTTTCGGGCCTTCCGGCATCGGCCAGGATGGGGTGGATGTTTTTCCGTCTGTCAGCAAGCCCCAGGAAGTCCCGCATACTGCGGGCCGAAAACTCGACCGCGTAGACCGCACCTTCGGATACGATGTCCGAGACGTGACTGACCGTGGTCCCGGTGGCAGCTCCAAGATACAGGACCCGTGAGTCTTTCTTCAGGGGAATTTCAAACTTTTTCAGGACCATGGCCCCGAGTTTGCTCCGCCTGGGGTCCCAGGCCCGGTACTCGACTCCCTCCACGAAAAGCAGTTTTTCCCCGTAGACGTTTTGCCCGGGGTCCAGGTTTTTAGTGGAGAGCTGCTTTTTGCCTTTCGTAATCTCAAATATTTCATCGGAAAGTTCTCTTACTTCAGCCAGTTTACCGCCCCCTGCCTTTCATCGAATTCCCGTTTTCAGGTCTTTTTTCAGGCTCTTTTTCATTTTCTATTCCAGGTCCTTTATTGTGTCCTTTTCCAGATCTTTGAACGTGCCCTTTTGCATCGGATACTTTTCCGGACCCTTTCCCGCTTCTTTTCCCGGGGCTTTTTCCACTCCCTGAATCAGGTTTTTTTGCAGGGGGGTTCGGGTGCAGAGCCCGGATCTGCCCGACTTTCGCATCCAGCTTTTCCAGCAGGACGGGGCTTTTTTCCCCGGAATAGAGGTCCATCCTGGCAGCAAGGGAAAGTTTTGCGGAAAGGGCCCTTGCGATTTTTCCTCTCTGCCACCAGGGGGAGGTGTTTATGAGAGGGTGGCTGAAAATAATGCCGTGTTTGGGGGAAGGGGCCCTTTCCCTGAGGTGCTTGAAAAGGGCCTTATTGGCCCCGATGACCTGAACGGTGCTTGAGGGGAATTTAGCAAGTTGCGGCAGGCCTCCGGCAATGCTGAGCAGGCGGGCCCCGAGCATGGGGCCTGCGAGCATTGTAAGGTTGGGAGCCCGGGTTTCCATACTTTCCCTGATGTAAGCCTCAAGCTGTCCCCTCCGGGCGTAAAGGCTGAAGAGACTTTCCGCAAAGGCTTTGATAAGGACCTCATCTTCCATCGGCAGCTCAGCCCCGATGGATGTGGAGGCTTTTTCATAAAATGGATCTTCCGGGTCTACGTTTGCCCGGTTTCCGTATTTTACGACAAAACCTGCCAGGGCTTCTCCGGTTAACCCGGTTTCCGGGAAGTGGTTTCCGTACCACTCGAAGAGCCGTTCCGAGAGGGTGTTTGTGGTCTCGTTGATATCGTCCAGAGCCTCCACGGCCTGGATTATGCGCTGGTCCAGGGAAAGGGCTTTTGAGACCTGAAGTTTGGCTTTCCGGAGGGTCAGCTCGTGTAAAATAGAATCGTACTCGGCCCCGGACTCAAAAAACCCGCATTCAAGGCTGGCTTTTCGAAAGTCAAAGCCGGGGGGCGGAAGAAAAGTTTTTTCCTCCGAGAGAGTAAAAGAGCGCTCTGCAAGCTCCAGCGGGGCTTTGGAAAAAAGAACGGATTCAAGGACCTTGCCCTCAGGGCTTATTTCAAGGGTCCCGAACCAGGTTTCTACCTTCAATTTCTGCCCCCTGAAATCCTGGCTCCCCTGTTCCTGGCCCCGGTGAGGAATACGTCTCCTCCGACCGATTCATCAAGCATTTTCCGGACCCCGTCCCTGAGGGCCTCGCCTGCTTTCCGGTTTTCTACAATCCCGAAAATAACCGGGCCGAAAGAGCTGATCCCTGCGCCTGCGGCTCCATTGTCTCTCATATACCGGACGGTATCCGTGACGGTAGAGGGCTGAAGTTCGACTTCCCGCCTCTTGAACCCGAGGGCCTGGACCCGGTTTACGGCTTTTCCGAAGGTCTCCAGGTCTTCTTCCATAAGGGCCGGAAGCATCTGCATAAGAATTAAATGGGAAGTTTCCCGGACCTCGGCAAGCGGGACAGGACAAAACCGTTTGAAAAGGTTCACCTCTTCCTGGTCGTGGGCTCCTTCTGTTGTATCCGGGACCGCGATAACTATGGGCCAGTCCGGAAAGTCCCGCCTGAAAAGCACGGGGCCCGGGGGGACTTTGCTGGCCGAAGAAGGGGAATACGAACCTTTTTCCCCGAACTTATGCCCGCCGTCCACGATAAAGCCGCCGGTTTCAAAAGCTGCGACTCCTATTCCGGAAGTGCCTCCCCTTCCTACCGCAACCGCCAGTTCCTGTACACTCAAGCCGAGCTCATAGAGCTCATTTACGGCAGCCGCTGCCGAAAGGGCGGACTGGGTCCCGGAACCGAAACCTACATGGTCCGGAATGTCCGTATCGACCCGGATGCTTATGCCCGTTCCTTCGGGGAGTACGGCTAAGGCTGCTTTTTTCATCCTTTCCGCAAACACGGAATCCCCAAGGACTTCCACACAATCCGCCTTTTGCGCAGAGATTGACATTCCCGGAGATTCGAGGGTAATTCCCACACCCCCATCAACCCTGCCGAGCTCGGCGTTCATGTCGATAAGGCCCAGATGCAGTCTGGATGGAGACGTAATCCTGATCATAACGTTTTTTTATTCTATTTAATTATTCATAAAGCTTGGTACTGATCCGTCAGCCTGCCCCTGAAAAATAGAGAGATATTTTCATATCCTCTGCTCTGCGAGAGTTTCCGAAAACGAGGCAAGGTCCGGGCCCTCATCTTCATAGGAGATTTCCGCACCCCTGTTTCTGGCTTTCGTCACAAATGCCCTCCCTCCTGCGGATTCGTCGAGCATGCGCTGGACCTCGTTTCGGACCTTTGAGGCCTCACGTGGGTTTTCGGCCAGGCCGTAGACCAGGGGGCCGAAGGAACTCATGCCTGCTCCGTGGCAGCCGAGGTCCCGCATCAAAGCCATCAGGGCCTGCGCGGCAGGCTGGAGGTCCACTTCGCGCTTTTTGAACCCCACGGTCTGGAGCCTGTTGACTGCGGCCCCGAAAGTCTCCGGGTCATTTTCAAGGAGGGCGGGAAGCATCTGCATAAGGAGCACATGCGAGACCTCCCGTACCTCGGAAAGAGGGATCGGGCAGGCCCTATTGAAAATGTCCACTTCCTCCTCGTCATGGACCCCGTTGCCGTTCGGAACCGCTATGACAAGCGGCCAGTCCGGAAATTCGAACCTGGAAAGAAGAAGCCCGGGGGAAACTCCCTTTACGTCATGCGAGAAGGTGTTTTTGTCTTTGAAACGGTGTCCGCCGTCAAGCAAAAAGCCGCCTCTTTCAAAGGCTGCAACCCCAACCCCCGAGGTGGTCCCCCGGTTTGCGGCAATGGCAAGTTCTGTTACGGATTTCCCAAGCCCGTAAAGCTCATTTACGGCCGCAGCCGCGGAAAGCGCAGCCTGGGTCCCGGAGCCGAAACCCACGTGGTCCGGGAAGTCCTCTTCGACCCGGATACGGACCCCTTCGCCTTCGGGGAGTACGGCAAGGGCCGAACTTTTGATCTTATTTGCAAGTCCCGGTTTTCCAAGCACCTCAAGGGAATCGGCCTTTTCCGCGAAGATTTTAAGGAAAGGGGATTCGAGGGTGATTCCTACTCCGCCGTCAACCCTGCCGATTTCGGCGTTCAGGTCAATAAGGGTCAGGTGGAGCCTGGAAGGAGACGTGATCGTTATCATACCTATTTTCATACATTTTGATAATTATTAAACTTTAGGCCAGAGCTTTCGGATTTCTTCTAAAAAAATTGATGATGCAAGCCCCAGGGTCCGCCGATCAAAAAGAAATTTCAAAAAAGCAAAACCGAACAAATAGGGCTTTATCCGGATCTTTGCGTTCCCCCTGACCTTAAGTTCCTGCTCCAGAAAATTCGGGGTAAAATCGAGCCTGCACCGGGCGCAGCGGGCCTCAAGCACCCCTTTCATCCCATATAAAAAGCCGCAGGACATCCCCGTATCCGCAGGGTTCTCAAACCCGAAGGCAAGGAAGCAGTCAAATTCCCTAAACTTTAACGCACTCAGGAAATCAGCACAGAACCGGAAAAGGGGTCTGTAAAGAGCTCTGAAAACCTTTAAATAGAAAGAGAATTCACGGCCTTCTTTTTGCGGTTTTTCCAGGTCTTTTTTTCCCCTGCCTTCTTTTTTCTTTTTTTTCCTGAACTTTCCTTTCCCGGAGTCCTTTTCCTCCCCCTCTGAAAAGGTGTATGAGAAAAAAAGCCATTTAAGGGTTGCCCGGCCCCTGAAATCTTTCTCGTCAAGCTGCAGGGCCAGAGCCAGGTCCAGAGGGATGACTAGCAGGACAAAAACGACCAGCAAGAGTGAAAGTAGCAGGAGCGTAAAGAGCGCATATAGGGAAAGCATGGGCTTCAGTTATCAAAAAGAATCTTCAGTTGCCAGAAGAAAAACTCGAAAACCAGAGAACAGCGAGCTTTCCGGCTCAGACCTTTCCTTCAAGACCATATGCGGATTCAGTCTCTCCGACTCCTGATTTTCCGACTTCGGTTTCTTCTACCTCTGCTTTCCCTGCTTCTGTCTCTCCTGGTCCTGATTTTCCGACTTCGGTTTCTTCTACCTCTGCTTCCCCGGCTTCAGCTTTTTCTTCAGCTACTCTTTTTTTTTTCTTGCCATGGAAATCCTTTAATTTTTCCACGACCTCGGGCACAAGTTCCGCAAGCTTTCCGAACTCATGTTTCTCGGAAATCCTGAAAATCTCGGTCTTTTCTTCGGAAACCACGATAAAGGCCAGTGGTTCGATCTTTGCTCCGGCCCCGCCGCCGCCTCCAAACCCCTCCTCATTTTCCTTTTTACCTTCTCCGCCCCCGCTTCCGAAGCCCATGGAAATCTTCGAAATCGGGATAAGGGTCTTGCCTGCGGCGGTAATCGGCTCTCCAACAACGGTCCTTGTGCTGACGAGCTTCTCAAGCTCGTTGGCAACCTCTCTCATAAGTGCTTCTACACCCATCAATCAATCCTCCTTAAAAGTGAAGTAAAGCCTGAGTAAGATATGGCATCTCAAATAAGGTCTGAGAATAATACGGTATCGGGGGAATCCTGGTCAAGATTTATCAGGATTCCGGGCTCCAGTTCGGTATTTTCCACTTACTTACAGTATTGTCACCCATCCGTTTTATCTATTATCGTCTTATTTATTTTCCGACTCAATCCCGGAAAAGAAATCATCCAGTAAAGCCTTCATTTCTCCGGGCTTAACGTCAGTGAATTCTCTTTTTTCCTCTTCCGGGAAAAAGGGGAAGACCGAAAATTTGCCCAGTTTTTTAGTAGAAGCCTGCTGGTAGCGGGCGTCCAGGAGAATCCTGGCCCCGAAATCCCCGGGAGATCGGACTACCCTTCCCATGGCCTGCCTGACCTTTCGGATGGTGGGGACCTGGACCGCATACTCCCAGCCCTCTCCGCAGCCGAAAACCGCATCGTAAGCTGACTCCACGGCTTTTATCCTGTCGTTTAAGGCAGGGTAACCAACGCCCACTACAATAACGGTTCTGCCTCTGTTTTCCCGGAAATCCACCCCTTCACTTAATGTTCCCCAGAGGTAGGTGAAAAGGACTGCTTTGTCGCCTTTTTCCCCGGTTTTGAAAAAATCCTGCCTGACCTGCTGGGCCGAGACCCCGACCTCGTCCAGGAGGAGGGGGACGGAAAGTTCGGGCTCCAGAATTTTAGAATAGCGCAGAGCCTCCGAATAGCTCTGGAAGTAAACGATTACGTTTCCGGGAGACGCAGCAACCGCTGCCAGAAGTGCTTCTTTCATACTCTCAAGGGTCTCGGGGGAGTCCCGGTTTTTCGCAAAAAGCGGGGGCACGGAAACCGCAAGGGTAAGCCTCCTCTCCTGAGGAAATGTCGTTCCGTAGGCGATTTCTTCCGTTTCCCTGTTTACCCCAAGAGTCGCCTTAATCATCTTGAAAGGGCGGAGGGTTGCGGACATGAGGACGGCTCCGTGCAGGGAATCAAGCAGAGGTTCGGTCACGTTTTTGGGGATACAGGTGAAAAGCTCCATCCTCCCGTAGACCCGGTCGCTTTTCCAGTCTTTCCGGACGTTCAGGATCGGGTAGTAGTTAAGTCTGTCCGAGAGCACCAGATAGGAGGAAAGAAAATCGGCAACATAGCGGATCTGGGAGCGTTTTGGGACTGCCAGCAGCCCGTTTTTGTAGTTTTCGGCGTAGATCTCTTCAAGCCTCTCCCCAAACTTCCCGATATCCCGGAGTTTTGTAAGAACGGCATCCTCATCGGCAAAGCCCTGTTTTTCGGTTTCCCGCAAAAATCGGGCTTTCAAAACGTCAAAACGTTCGTAAGGGTCGCTGATCTGGATGTCCTGCCAGTGTTTTCCTATCCGGTTACGCTCTCCGAATTTCAGTTTGGAGTCGTAGGTGTCCTGAAGGGCCGCAAGCAAACAGGAAAAAAGTTTTTTTGCGTTGAGCCTTACAAGATCGTCTTCGGTCTGGGGAATCTTTTCCTTCGGAGGAGGGGTCAGAAAGGAACCGAGTGGGCCGTCCATTTCGCTGCCGTCTTTGAACCCGGCCCCATTCCCGCTCTTCCTGCCCTCTCCTATATTTCCTATATTCCTTCCAACATCTCCGACATCCCCTACTTCCGAAAGCGCCTTTTCCATTGTGAGTTCCGTAAGGGTGAGCGAGGAATGGGACCGGGCCGAGGCCTCGATGTTGTGGGCTTCATCAAAGATGATGATAACTTCTTCAGGGACTCTTTCAAGCCACTTGAGAAGGGTCATGAAAATCTCGGGACTCAGGACGTGGTGGAAGTTGCAGATCAGGAGTTCGGCGTTCTTAAGTTCTTTTTTCAGGAGCTCGTACCCGCACATGTCCTGTTCTTCAGCATAGTCCCCTACTTCCTCCGGGTCCCGGATGTCGGAAAAGAGCCAGGAGGAAAACTCACTGCCTTCGGCCCTCAGGACCTCATAGAGCTTCGTGCAGGAATGGCCTCTGAGGATCCGTGCCTTTTTCCGGGTTTCTTCCAGCTCTTTTTCAAGGGCGGACCGGAGTTTGTAAAGCGTGGGGTCCTTTGTCCTTTTATACCGTTCAAAAGTCTCATTTAGTTCCTTTTCCACTCCCGCGGCGTCCCTTTCCAGTTCCAGGAGGTCATAGGTGTTTTCGCTTTTGAGTTTGCACTCCTCGTAGTCAAGTTTATCCGGGCACATGGCAGCCTTGCCCTTGAACACGATGGTCTTTATGTCGTTTGTCCGGTTGATTTCCCGGGCCTCCTGAATGAACTGGACCATCTGCTGATGGACGTTCGTTACGATGATCACGGTTTTGTCAAGCTTTCTCCCGACATCAAGGGCCGGGGCAAGAGCACTCAAAGTCTTTCCTGTCCCGCAGGCCCCCTCAAAGAGCACGATTTTTTCCTGCAGAAGGGCCGTATGGATTCTGTCCATAGCCTCTGCCTGGTTCGGGTAGCAGCTCGGTTTTGTAAAATATCTCATGTAGCCTTTTTCTTGTGTCATCTGGGACATTCCCGGGTTTTCAATATCTGCATCTTCAACCTTCTCAGCGATTTCCCTCTAGACAATTCCGGGTTTTCAGCCTATCAACCTTTTTTTGGAAGATGTGGGCCCTAATAAGGGTTTACCGACGGTTTTGCCAGCGGTTTTGCCAGCGGTTTTGCCAGCGGTTTTACCAGCGGTTTTGCCAGCGGTTTTGCCAGCGGTTTTGCCAGCGGTTTTGTTTGCACTGGAGGGATGCAATTGAAAATATTTTTGCTCGTTGTCTGAAATAAGTACTGGGATGTATTAGTGAAATAGCTTGTGCATCCGGCCTTTGGGACCTCAGAAATTTCCGGAAAATAAAGCATCCGGGAATTAAAAATAATTCAAATTGTTCCCGGGGTCTTTTTAAAAAATATATGAATTTTTATACAGAATTCAGAACCTGTTTTTGAATACAGACTTCAGTAATCAAAACTGTGTTGGGCATAATATCGGGGCGTATAAAGTGGATTTGCATAATTCATAACGAATATTCGGTACAATTTATAGAATGCAGCGTAAAACCCCGAAGTCTTTAGCTTCGGGGATATAAGCGTCCACTTTTCAATATTGGCTTAGTGCCAAAAAATAAATATATTAACGTACCGATTTAGTACCACTCACTTTTGCGATCGCACAAATTGGAAATTTGTGGGATTTCCAGTGTAACTGGAAAATAGCCAAGCAAAAGGAACTAATTAAAGATGCACCGCCGGGACGGTGGGAAGAGCCTGTGGACTCGTGGAGTTTGCTCCGGGGTATGAAGCAGGAAGCCGGTCGGTCTTCAGCCGAGCGGCAGTTCACATGTGATAAAAACGTGATAAGAAATAGAGGAGTACATACTAAAAATAAACAACAAGGGAAAATGTGCCCGTTCAGGGCAGAAAATCTGTATCTCAAAAGCAGGACCCGGGGGGGACAAACGAGGACGGGAAACATATTTCTATTTAGCGAATGGGTAGTTGTCATTGCTCTGGTGATAATGGCAATTTCCGTTTCCTGAATATTACTTTTTTAAAATATTTGGCTATTTTGAAGCAGCAGTTATATCTTGAAAATTTGACTGCTCCCACGACAGACGCCGGCTTGAAGTTTTTCAGGCGGAAGTTTTTGACGAAATTATCGCCGACATCGACCTTTTACAATTTCTTTTTTACAATGCTCTTTTTATACCCCCGCGCAAATCTCTATAGGGGGAATAATATGAAAGTTCTTTATATTTACGCACACCAGGAACCAACATCGTTTAACGCTGCCTTAAAGGATACCGCCCTTTCGGCCCTGCAGGAAAAAGGTCATGAAGTCAAAGGCTCGGACCTCTACGCAATGAGGTTCAAGGCCGTCCTTGATGCCGAAGATTTTCCTGTGAGGAAAAAACCGGAGGTCTTCAAACCTTTCCTTGAAGCAATCCACGCCTCCAAAACGGGGGCCTTTTCATCCGACATCAAAGCCGAAATGGAAAAGGTGGAATGGGCCGACCTGTTGATTTTTCAGTTTCCGGTCTACTTCAGCTCCATGCCCGCAATTATGAAAGGCTGGATCGACCGGGTCTTTGCCCCGGGATTTGCCTTTAACCCGATCACACAGAGCGCCTACGAGACCGGACTTTTGAAAGGAAAGGTTGCAATGCTTGTTGCGACCACCGGAGCCTCGGAGGAGTGGTATTCAAAAGGAGGGGCGCACGGAGACCTCCGGGAACTGCTGAAGTGCATAACCCACTGTGTCTTTGAGTATGCGGGAATGGAGACGCTGCCGTCTCATATAATTTACGAGGTAAGCAGCCAGTCCAGGGAAAAGGGGGTGTGGGAGCTTGAGAGGTACAGGCAGAATCTATCAGGGCTCTGAAAAAGGAAAAATTATATCCAGGTCCGGAAGCGTTTTCCTGTAATTAAATTCTATCTAGTATTATTTTATCTCTTAATCATTAAAATTTATATTA
The DNA here is from genome assembly GCA_028690255.1 of Methanosarcinaceae archaeon. GTDB lineage: Archaea > Halobacteriota > Methanosarcinia > Methanosarcinales > Methanosarcinaceae > JAQVBP01. Next base: position 5,955 of record JAQVBP010000057.1, on the reverse strand, counting down.
TTTATTGTTACTAAATAGAAAATATTAATTATTAAATGGACATTTTACTCAATATGTCAATACCTAAAAAACAACTCAAGGAATCGATTACCCGTATGTGGGACAGCTCTTCCGAAAGTTACGACAGCCTTGAAGGACACGGGATTCAAAGTGAAACCGAAAAAGAGGTCTGGAAGAACCTTTTCAGGGAATATGCCCCTCCCGGGAAGCTTGAAGTGCTGGACGTGGGCTGCGGGACCTGTGAAATAGGGCTTTTGTTTGCGGAAATGGGACACCATGTAACCGGAATTGACCTTTCGGAGAAAATGCTTGCAAAAGCGAGAGCAAAGGCCAAAAATCGGGGTTTTGAGGCGGATTTCAGGAAAGGGGATGCCGAAGAGCCCCCGTTTGAGGAAGGAACTTTTGACCTGGTGGTCAACCGTCATCTGCTCTGGACTCTACCCCATCCGGAAAACGCGGTGCGGAACTGGAGAAGGGTGCTCAAAGAAGGAGGCAAGCTCCTTGTCATAGACGGGATCTGGCGTGACGAATCCCCGGAAGGAAGACTCCGTCGCCTTGCAAGCGATCTTGCTACCCTGCTGGTGGAGAGGAGAAACCCCTGGCAGGGATTCTATAGCAGGGAAGTCAACAGTAACCTTCCAAATCCATATGGGGCGGCTCCCGAAAAGACCCTGGAATACTTCAGGGGCGCAGGTTTCGAAAACCCGGGAAGCCGGGACCTGAAGGAGATTATTGAGCTCCAGAAAAAAGAAATGCCATTTCGAAAACGCATAGCTTTCGACTATGCTTATCATCTGACTTACGGGGAAAAATAATTCAGAAAAGACAGGGTTCGGAAGAATTTCATGAGGGCAACGGAATCCTGAAATGCAGATTGAAGTAAAATAACTCAAGGAGTTAACCGGAACCGAAACCTAATTTTCAATACGGTCTGTCTTCAGGGTTCACCTATATTTTTTTATTTTTTGTTCCTGTAATTCGGGGATTACATGTGCGTTTTTTGCTAAATTGTCTTCCATTAACATTGGTCCGGTAAGTGGACGATTTTCATCTTCTCCATGTTTCCTTCGGAGTCGTGTTAAACCATAGGTTTTAACAGGAGTTTCTAATTTTCAATTAGAAACATCGGGGAAAGGGTCTTCCCGCCTGAAGAGAAAAACCTTTATAAATCGTTATGGGTTTTCAAACATAACCCTTAAATTCCATACTGCTGAAGTAAATCTCATATTTATGAAGGTGTTTTGATGAAAAAACTCTGTGCTCTTACTCTAATTTTTATACTGCTACTCACGGCTGCTGGCTCAGGCTGCGCGGATAAAGCGTCTTCAGGTCCGGTTTCGGAAGATCCTGCATCAAACCCTGAATCAGGTCAGGTCCCGGAAAACCCGGAAAACCCGTTTGAGGGAAAGGAGCTTTCGGTCTGTGCCGGGGCCGGGCTTATCAAGCCCATGAATGAACTGGTCTCCGGGTTTGAAAACAGGACCGGAGCCGACATTCAGGTCCGGTACGGAGGAAGTGCCGAAATCTTCGGTATCCTGGTGGCTCAGGAATGCGACGTCTTTATTCCCGGGGCCTATTACTACACGGGCCAGGCCATGGGCAGGCACTACGTGTTCAACGAAAGTGTCACAAACCTGACGTTGCACATCCCCGTAATAGCGGTTCCCAGAGGAAACCCCGGAAACATAAGCGGGCTTGAAGACCTTGCCAAACCCGGCATAAAACTGGCCCTCGGAGACCCCAAAGGCCCTGCAATCGGAAAAGTTGCGGAAAAGATCTGCGGAAAATGCGGAATTCTTCCCGAAGTCGAGAATAACACAATTGTCCGGACCGCAACCGTAAACCAGCTCCTCATCTACATCGTAACCGGCCAGGCCGATGCAACCATCATCTGGGAAGACATGGCAAACTGGGGGGAAGCTTCCGGAAAACTTGAAACGATCCCTATCCCGGCCGAACAAAATAGCATAAAGACCATTCCCACAGCGGTTTCGGTCTATACGGAAGAACCTGAACTTGCAGAGGCCTTTAACACTTACATCGCAAGCGAAGAAGCCGCAGCCTCCTGGGAAAAATGGGGCTTTAAGCCATGCAGTTCATGAGGCATTCCGCGTTCAGGAACATAAGTACGGGCATAGCCTGTTTTTTTACCTGCCTGCTTTTCCTGGCCGTGGGGACCCTCCCCTTTATTTTAAAACCTTCCACACTTCTGGAGGCTCTCCTTTCGGCCGAGATGCTCTACTCCATGAAGCTCTCTCTGCTAACAGCTTCCGTCTCAACCTTTTCAGTCATGTTTTTCTCAATCCCCACGGCCTACTCCCTCTCCCGTTATGATTTTTCCGGCAAGGCCCTGGTAAAATCCATCCTGGGGCTCCCCATGGCCTTTCCTGAACTCGTACTCGGGCTTGCCCTCCTGCTCCTTTTCGGGCAGACTCCTCTCGGAACAGGGCTCGAAGCCCTGGGGATCAGGGTACCTTTCAGCAAACCGGGGATTGTGGTGGCCCAGTTTTTCGTGGCTTTTCCTTATGCTGTCCGGGTAATCTATTCCACCTTCGAAAGCATTGACCGTCGCTATGAACAGGTCTCGCGAAGTTTCGGCTACGGGGACTTCGAGACCTTCAGGAATGTCACGCTCCCCATGGCCCGGGGCGGGCTCTTTGCCTCGACCGTCATAACCTTTGCCCGCTGCATCGGAGCTTTCGGAGCCGTGCTGATCCTTGCTGGAGGCTCTTACATGCACACCGAGGTCCTGCCGGTCACGCTTTACCTGAACATTTCCTACGGAAATCTGGATATGGCCATAACAAGCGGGGTCCTGCTCATGGCAATCGCATTTCTTGCAATCCTCAGTTTCGAGTACTTTGAAGGGGGTAAAACGTGAGCTTGCAGAATGCGGGTGAGCAGAATGCAGGTGAGCAAAACACGAGTGGGCAAAAAATGGGTGGGCAAAACACGAGTGGGCAAAAAGTAAGTGGTCAGAATACGAATTTTCTCGAAGTCCGGGGTCTGGACCTTGACGTTGGAGGGTTTGAACTTCGCGATATAAGCCTCAGGGCCGAAGAAGGAGACTATGTGGCCGTAATCGGCCCCTCTGGTAGTGGAAAATCTCTCCTGCTGGAAACCCTCATAGGCTTTTATAACCCGAAAGCCGGCCGGGTCTTTCTGGAAGGCCGGGACATCACGGACTTTCCTCCCGATAAGAGACAGATCAGTATCGTGTACCAGGACCACGTGCTTTTCCCTCACATGACCGTCTTTGAGAACATCGCCTACGCTCTCCGGAAAAAACTCCGGGACAAAACCCGGATAGAAGAGGAGGTCGGGCGTATCGCAGGCCTGCTGGAAATTCCCCACCTCCTCTTCCGCAAACCCACCACCCTGAGCGGGGGAGAAAAACAGCGGACGGCCCTTGCAAGGGGCCTGGTCGTCCGGCCCAAACTCCTGCTCCTGGACGAGCCTTTCAGCGCCCTTGACGTGAGGACAAAGGAGAGGCTTCGGGAAGTTCTTAAAAAAGCAATCAAAGAGTACAGCACCACCGTGCTCCACGTTACCCACGACTTTGATGACCTCTGGGCCCTGGCTGACCGGGTGCTTATCATAAGAAACGGGAAGGTCATGCAGGAAGGAGCCCCTGAGGCCGTTTTCAAGCGTCCGTCTCCGGATTTTGTGGCCGAGTTCCTGGGCACGAACCTCCTTAAGGGCCGGGTCCGGGAAAGGGAAGGAAAGCTGACCGTCCTTGAACTGGAGGGTAAAAGTCCGGGGTCGGAAAGGGAAAGTATGGGGCTGGACGGGATGAATCCGGGCAAGGTCCATTCGGGCCTGATCCTTTACTCAGCAGATCCCGGAGAGCCCGGAGAAAAGCTCAGCATATCAATCCGGCCGGAGGAAATCATCCTGGCCGGAGGGGTCCTTGAAAGCTCGGCCCGGAATATGCTGAAAGGTACTGTGAAGGACATCGTGAAAAAAGAGCATCTTGTAAGCGTAAACCTTGAACTTGAAACAGGTTCTGGAAGAGGTTCTGGAACTGGTTCTGGAACAGGTTCATGTCCCGAATTCAGAGCCGTGATTACTCCCATGTCCTGCGAGCTTATGGACCTGAAAATCGGGAAAGAAGTTTATGCCGTATTCAAGGCGGCAAATGTCAGAATTATTAGATAATCAGGATTCGGATAAGGAATTATTCGGATACCTCTGGAATTAAGCAGAATAGCAGAATAGCAGAATAGCAGAATAGCAAAATTAAAGATTAGGAGCCAGATCATGATAGACCTTTTTGAACTGTATTTTTTTGAAGATTGTCCCTATGAGGATGAAAGCGCGGAACTGCTGGGCCTTGAAGGAAAAGGAACTCTCAGGATAAAATCCAGGGACGCAGGAGTCTCGGCCTGCACGGATGACCTGGCAGCTTACTACGAAAAAAGGGGCCTGAAAGTTACGGGCTATCTTGAAAACGGCCTGCCTTTTGAGCCTGAAGCCACCCTTTTTGAAGCCGAAGGGGACCTGAGGACCCTTTTCAAGGTGTGGAGAGTCTCCCAGACCTTCCTCTCCATCACATGCGCAATCGCAGGAAAAGCAGCCACTTTCGCAAGCCTTGCCCGGAAAGCAAACCCGGACGTGATTATCGCGACAAGCCGAAAAACCCATCCCGGAGCCCGCAAATTCGAGATGAAAGCCGTCCGGGCCGGAGGGGCCGATGTCCACCGGAATTCCCTGAGTGACTCCATCCAGTTAAGCCAGAACCACCTGGGCGTGGCCGGGGACCTGGGGAAACTCCGGGCCCTGAAAAAGATTGAGATCGAGCCCAGGTCCAGGGAAGAGGCCTTCAAATATGCTGAAATGTCCGACATCATGCTCCTTGACCACCTAAGCCCCGAAGAACTTCAGGAAATCGGGCCCGAACTCAAGAAACTCAACCCGAAACTCGAACTGGCCGTGGGCGGGATCAAAGCGGAAAAAATCCCGGAATACGCACCTTTTGTGGACATAATAGTTACAACTGCCCCTTACTACGCCCAGCCCCTGGACCTTACATCGAAGATTGAAAGAATCTGAATCCGAAAACAAAAACATAAGCGTGGAATAAGAAGGAGGGATTGCGATACCGGAAAATATAGAAGCTGTGAAGAAAATGGAAACAGAGAGAAAACAGGAAATTGAAGATAATAAAGTCATACCCGCCCTTGTAAAGGAGCTCAGACAGAAATTCGGCCCGGCCCTGGAGAGAATTAAAGCCGAAGATGTCCGCATCGGCCTGGCCTATACGGGAGTTAAGATTTCCGGGGGCTGGGGGGGTGTGGACTGCACCCCGCTTTACGAATTCTCCGGCTGCCCGGCAGCGGGATTTGCGGGAAAACTCAAAGGCAGTTCTATGGATTCCCTGCTCGAACTGGCCTTATCCCGTGGTCCCCTTCAGGCGGCCGTGGGGATAGCGGCTGCAAACGCTCTTGCCCACAGGTTGATGGAAGAGGGAAAAGGAACAGGTAGCGAGAACCAGGAAGATCAGGCTCCGGTTTCGGATCTGGACGTCCTTGACCTTATAAGGCCCGGGGACCGGGTCGCGATGGTCGGGTACTTCCGGCCCCTGGTCCCGGATATTTTGAAAAAGGCCGGGAGCCTGACCGTGCTTGAGAAACGAGAGGTTGAGAGCCCTAAGGTCAAAACCGTGGCAGCCGAAAAGGCCGGGGAAGTTTTGCCCTTCTCGGACGTTGTGATCCTGAGTGCAAGCACCCTTGCAAACGGAAGCGTGGACGAACTTCTTGCCTTTGCGGCCGCAGGCGAGGCAAGGGAGGTTATACTGCTGGGGCCGAGTGCGCCTCTGTATCCGAAGCCTTTCTTTGAGAGGGGGGTTACGGCTCTAATGGGCACGAAGATTACGGATACGGAAAATATGTTAACCGTAATTAGTGAGGGAGGGGGGACCAAGAAACTTCATCGCGGGTGCGGGGAAAAGGTGGC
>JAQVBP010000056.1:9087-18036 GCA_028690255.1 Methanosarcinaceae archaeon | reverse complement strand
CAATCAATCAATCAATCAATCAATCAATCAATCAATCAATCAATCAATCAATCAATCAATCAATCAATCAATCAATCAATCAATCAATTGACCAGCATAAGCAGCATCAGCCCAAATAAGCTGCAATCGAGAGAATGTTCCATTAACTTGTTCCAGAACAAGTTTAGCTCCATCTCGATCCTGAATATTCGCTGCATGAACTACAACCGTCAATAGCAGCCCTGTTCCAGGTGTTTCTGTGGTTTTGATTGATTGGCTATCTATAATCGCTGCGCTCGGTTCTGGTTCTCTGCCAATTGCAACTCTCAGTTCAGTTCTCTGCGCAGCATTTATGCGTTCCCGAATTCCCTCAAGCCGCCAAAGACGGAAATAGTGGTAGACAGTTTTCCACGGTGGAAACTCGTGTGGTAACATTCTCCATGCACAACCAGACCGTAGCAAATAGAATATAGCATTCAATATTTCATGATAGGGATGAACACGTTTTCGATCTCGGTTAGTTTGGGAATCTGGAATATGGGGCTTAAGTAATTCCCATTCTTTATCTGATAAATCACTTGGATAGGCAAGTCGTTTTGTTTGATTGAGCACTAACGAACTACTTAGGTACAAGGATTATTTAATTTTAAGACACGCTCTAAGATTATAATTCCAGATACAACAAAACTTAAAACAGAATTTTTAGTTTTAGACATATAAACAAAGTTAACTTATATGCTAATAAAAGTGTTCAAAGATGTGTTTAATTTATTAATATAGATGTGTTTAATTTATTAATATGTATGATTATACACCCCTTTCGATAAATACTTACTCTATCTCCTATCCCATACCTTTTAATATCCCCGTTACCGTTCTATGCCAAATAAAGACATGTTGTTTAATTTCAAAATTATCAGGTGACTCTAATAATGTATTCCGACCGCATTAACGCATTACCTCCATATCTTTTTGCAGCGATCGACGAAGCTAAGGCCGAAGCACGGGGCCGGGGAGTTGACGTTATCGACCTCGGGATAGGAGACCCGGACCTTCCGACCCATCCGCACATTGTGGAAGCTTTGTGCGAGGCTGTGAAGGACCCGAAGACCCACAGCTACCCTTCCCACAACGGGCTTTATGAATTCCGGAAGGCTGCGGCCGACTGGTGCGAGAAGTACAAGGGCGTTAAGCTCGACCCTGACACCGAGGTCCTGACCCTTATAGGGTCCAAGGAAGCTGTCGCTCACATTCCGCTCGCTTTTGTCAACCCCGGAGACATCGTGCTTTACACCGACCCCGGGTATCCCGTGTATAAGATCGGGACCGAGTTTGCGGGGGGAGAGCCTTATCCTCTGGCCCTGAAGGCCGAAAACGACTTTTTGCCTGACCTTGACGCAATCCCCGGTGACATCCTTAAGCGGGCGAAGCTCTTCTTCTTCAACTATCCGAACAACCCGACAGCAGCCGTTGCGGACCTGGCCTTCTTCGAGAAGGTTGTGGAGTTCTGCAAGAAAAACGACATCATCGCCGTGCATGACAACGCTTACTGCCAGATGGTCTACGACGGGTACGAGGCTCCTTCTTTCCTTGCGGCAAAGGGGGCCATGGACATAGGGATCGAGCTATACTCCCACTCCAAGACCTACAACATGACCGGCTGGAGACTCGGTTTCGCTGTCGGCAACAAAGATCTTATCAAAGGGCTCGACAAGGTCAAATCCAACATCGACTCCGGGACCTTTGAAGCCGTGCAGCTTGCGGGAGCAGTTGCCATGAACGGGTCCCAGGCCTGCGTGGCCGAGATGAACGAGATCTACAAAGAGAGACGCGATATCCTTATCGAAGGGCTCAGGTCAATGGGGCTTCACGTCGAGCCCCAGAAGGCCACTTTCTATATCTGGGCTCCCCTGCCCAAAGGTTTCACCTCCATCGAGTTTGCCGGTTTACTTCTCGAAAAGGCCGGAATCGTCGCAACTCCGGGCCTGGGCTTTGGAGCCGCAGGCGAGGGTTATATCAGGTTCGCTCTGACCCGGCCGGTCGAGAGGCTTCAGGAAGCCGTCGAACGGATGAAAAAGCTCCAGTTCTGAATCAGAAATCAAAAGGTGGTCCGGGTTTTAAGCTCCGGCTCCGCTTTCTTTTTTTAGCAATTATTGTCAGGGTCCGGGACTTATTTTGACAACTCGATTTTAGCTTCCGGCACTCTCAACGGCCGCCGCAGGAGGCCGGGCGCTTCAAGAATAATGTGAAATAAATACATACTTTTTCAACGCCCTTTTTTGAGAGGAATTTGGGATTTCAACATCCACTTCAGGGTTTCAGTGAAGTCAAGTTTTTTATGTGTGCCATAACGAAAAGGCCGGCCTGCGGCCGGTGAGTAAGCCGGGTCTTTTAAATACCCGAGTTCCGTTTCGGGATCACAGGAAATCGTAGATTTTCTGGGAGTTGCACTGTAAGTGCAACAGCACGGGGTCCGTTTCGCTCCGCTCAAGCGGACTGAAAAACGCCAGAGCAACCTTAAATGGCGCATATCCTGCATTTTTTCTTCCATGTGCACCCGTTTTTTTCCCGTGGTTCTAATCTTTTTTCGAAACTTGATACATAATTTTGCCCAAATCTTCTTTTATCAGTAGCCCAAAAACCCGGGCACGGTTTTCCAGCTTTGCAAATCAAAATACCGGGACGTCTTTTCCGTTCACGGCGGCGCTATCGTCTGAAACGTCCACTTACACCGACCCCGGAAAAAAACACGGAAACACAACCAACAGATTACAGCCCCGGTTTCTGACCCCGGTTGCTACTGAAAAGGCAACTATTTATTAAGACATAAACTCCAAAAAGGCCGCTATGGAAAAACCCGCAAAATCCGTAAAATCCGTAAAACTCCCGATCAAAGAACATTTCCGGCTCAAAGAAACCATAGTCACGATCCTGGCCTACGAAGAGGCCCATATCGAAGCCGCAAAAGAGGCTATCCGCTTCCATCGGGCAAAACTTGAAAATTACATCCTGAAAGACCCCTTCTTCAAACTCACCCTCGAGCCCCATACCTGCCCCGAAGACGCTCCCGAAATCGTCCGGCGGATGGTCCGGGCGGGAAACAAAATGGGAATCGGGCCCATGAGTGCGGTTGCGGGCACGGTCTCGGCCCTGGCGGTCGAGGCGATGGTGGATGCGGGAGCCGTTTACGCCCTAGTGGACAACGGGGGAGACATTGCCCTGATAAACGACAGGCCGGTCGTTGTGGGAATTTATGCAGGACAATCTCCCATAAAAAACCTGGGCTTCGTGCTCGAACCCCGAAACACGATTGCCGGGATCTGCACCTCGGCAGGGACCGTCGGGCCTTCCATCAGTTTCGGGATGGCGGACGCTGCGGTCGTGTTTTCCGAGGACGTGTCCCTGGCCGACTCGGCGGCAACGGCACTTGGGAATGCCGTGGATGTGGGACGGGATGCGGTTGAAAAAGCGTTTGAAGTTGTGAAAGAGGTTCCCGGAATTAAAGGGGCGGTCGTTGTCCAGGGAGAGTACATCGGCATGTGGGGGGAAGTTCCGGAACTCACGAGGGCCGAGGTCCGTTACGAGTGTATCACTAAAGCCTGAACGAAGCCTGAACAGATATGAAGGTGTAAATACTTTTATTTAAGGTGTAAATACTTTTATTTAGGAACTCTGTATAATAATATATTAGATATATTTTTTATTCAATTTATATATGTGTTTTTAACTGGAGGCTGGTTATGCTGGGAGCTTATACAGGAAAAATGTTGGAAGTTGATCTAGGAAGCGGAAAGCTTAGCGACGTGCCACTTGATGAAGAAATGGCAAAAACGTATCTCGGAGGAAAGGGACTCGGCCTGAAACTCGTTTATGACGAATTCAGGCCTGACATGCAGCCATTTGACCCGGACAACCTGCTGATTTTCGCAACCGGGCCTGCCACTGGCCTTAAAATCCCGACCGGGGGGCGCTACAACATCGTCTGCAGCAAGTCTCCGCAGACCGGGACCGTGGGCAGCGGAAACTCGGGGGGGAAATGGGGACCTTACCTGAAATTTGCAGGGTACGACGCCGTCCTTTTCCGGGGCATTTCAAAAACCCCGGTCTACCTGAACATAGCGGACGGGAAAGCCGAACTCCGGGACGCATCAGATCTCTGGGGCCTGACGGTTTTTGCGGTCACGGACGAACTGAGCGAAATAAACGGGAACCCTAAAAAGACCTCCGTGGCCTGCATCGGGCCCGCAGCGGAAAACCTGATTCCCTTTACCGGCATCATGAACGACAAATACCGGACCGCGGGCAGGACCGGGCTCGGGGCCGTGATGGGGAGCAAGAAACTCAAAGCCGTGGTGGTTACCGGGAGCAAAAGGGTCGAGCCCGCCAATCCTGACCTCCTGAAAGAGCGGGTCAGGGTCTCAATGCAAAAAATCAGGGAAAACCCGGTTACCGGGCCCAAAGGGGGCTTGCACACCTACGGGACCGCAGTCCTCGTAAACATCCTCAACGAACACGGGGCCTACCCCACAAGGAACTTCCGGGAAGCATATTTTCCCGAAGCCGACGAGCAGAGCGGGGAGACCCTTGTAGAAAAGTACCTGACAGGCCGGTCCGGCTGCTGGGGCTGCCCCATTATCTGCGGAAGAAAATCCGATGTTCCGGAAGGCCCCTACAGCGTCCGGGACTCCGAAGGGCCTGAGTACGAGACCATCTTTGTGTTCGGGTCCAATTGCGGAATAACGGAACTGGACGCCCTGATAAAGGCCAACCATCTCTGTGACGAGTTCGGACTCGACACCATTTCCATGGGGGGTACAATCGCCTGTGCCATGGAACTTGTTGAAAGCGGGAAAATCCCGGAAGAGAAACTCCAGGGCCTGAACCTGCGCTTCGGAGATGTCGGGGCGATGCTCGATGCCATCTGGAGAACGGCATATAAAGCGGGCTTCGGGGCCGACCTGGCCCTCGGCTCGAAAAAACTGGCGGAAAAATACGGAGCCCCCGAGCTTTCAATGACAGTCAAAGGCCTGGAACTTCCGGCCTACGACCCGCGCCCCATCCAGGGCATAGGCCTGAACTACGCAACCGCAAACAGGGGCGGAGATCACGTCTACGGTTACACGATCTCCCCCGAGATCCTGGGCCTGCCCGAAAAGCTCGATCCCGCCTCAATTGAGGACAAGCCGAGATGGACCATCCTCCTTCAGGATCTGGCCTCGGCTGTCAATTCAGCGGGAGTCTGCCTCTTCACAACCTTTGCCCTTGGCCTTCCCGAATACGCAGGCATGCTTGAAGCCGCAACGGGACAGGCTCTTGACGCCGACAAACTGCTGAAGCTCGGGGAGAGGGTTACAAACCTTGAGAGGCTCATGAACAATATGTACGGCTTTGACAGGAAACAGGACACTTTGCCTAAACGCCTCCTGAAAGAACCGGTCCCATTCGGCCCCGCCAAAGGCCAGCTCTCCAGGGTTCCGGAAATGATCGACGAATACTACAGGCTCCGGGGCTGGGTTGACGGGAAACCCACGGAAGAAAAGTTGAAGGAACTCGGGCTTGCCTGAGAGGTAAAACATTGAAAGTAATTGTAAAATTCCTGGCCACAATCCGGCAAATCACAGGCGAACCTCTTATTGAGTTTGAGCTCCGCCCGGGCAATAATACCGTATGGGAAACCATGAGAAACCTTGAATTTCGCTACGGGCCGGAGTTTAAAGAAGCAACGGCCGGGAGCTATCCGGGCGGAATCCCTAAAATAAGGATCCTTGTAAACGGCAGGGACATCGATTTTCTGGACGGAACCGGGACCGAACTGAAAGAAGGGGATGTCCTGGTCCTGGTCCCACCGGTTGCAGGGGGATGAAAAACGGGATTCTCTTCTCTTCTCTTCTCTTCTCTTTTCTTCTCTTCTCTTCTCTTCTCTTTTTTCTTCTCTTCACCCCCTCTCCCAGTTCTTATTTTTTTTCCATTTCTCCTGATTCTTTCTCCAGAATCCCTCTGGCCGCCAGGATTCCTGTTGCGGCCGCATTGACAATATCTCTTGAGAGCCCGGCCCCGTCCCCTGCCGCAAAGAGGTTTTTGATGTTCGTCTCCATTTTCCGGTCCACCTGCAGGTGCATGGCATAGAACTTGACCTCGGGGGCATAGAGGAGAGTCGAGTCCGAGGCAACGCCCGGAATGATCTCATTCAAAGTCTCCAGGCCCTCGATTATGTCCATGACGATCCTGTGGGGAAGCGCCATCGAAATGTCCCCCGGGGTTACGTCCTTCAAAGTGTTGATCACCAGGTTCTTGGCCAGGCGTTCCCGGGTCGAGCGCCGGCCTCGCCGGAGGTCTCCCATCCGCTGCAGGACCGGCTTGCCTCCGCCGATGGTTGTCGCCAGTTTGGCAATCGAGCGAGCGTACTTCGTCGTGTTTTCCATAGGTTTTGTAAGCTCGATGTGTACCAGAAAAGCGAAATTAGTGTTTTCCGACTCAATATTGGTCATAGAGTGGCCGTTTGTTGCGATAAAGCCCTCATATTCCTCCTTGACCACATAACCCCGCATGTTCGTACAGAAAGTCCTTACAAAATCGTCATAACGCCGGGTCTGGATATGGAACTTGGGGTCCCGGTTGATTTTCGTCACCGGGTCCATGATAATTGCCGGGACCTCCACCCTGACCCCGATGTCAATTCCCCCGTACCGGGCCGCAATCCCGTGGCCGGAAGCCATCTCCGAGACCCAGTCGCAGCCCCTTCGCCCGGGGGCCAGGAGTACATAGGAGGCCAGGATGGTTTTTCCGGAAGCAAGCCTGACTCCCAGGCAGGTCCCTTCCTCGATCAGCAGGTCCTTAACCTCGGTCTCAAGCAAAAACTCAACTTCCAGCTCCTCAAGGATCCTTTTGAACTTCCCTATTACGGCCGGGGCTTTGTCCGAGCCTATATGCCGCTGCTTGATCTCGATAAACCGGGCCCCGACCGAAGCCGCTCTCCTTTTTAGTTTCTCGATTTCCGGGTTTTCCAGGGACAAAGTGGTTTCCGGAGCTCCGCATTTGAGAAATACCCTGTCAACCTGGTCCACAAGTTCCCAGGCTTTGTCCTGATCGCCCGTAAGCTCCGCCAGGTCTCCCCCTATATCCGGCCTGAGGTTCAGCGTCCCGTCCGAAAAGGTCCCGCAGCCCCCTACCCCGCACATGATATCGCAGGGGGTGCAGTGCGTGCAGTAGCCTTTCTTGTCCATGGGACAGTGCCGCATGTCGATGTCCCTGCCCATGTCGATAATCAGGCATTTTAGCCCCCGGCCCGCAAGTTCGTGCGCTGCAAACATCCCGGCAGGGCCCGCTCCGACAATTATAACGTCATATATAATGTCAAATTTCGGGTTTCCCCGGACTTCTTCTCCCCTTTCCTCTTTCGTGTCCATGAATCCTCCGAAGGCTCCGGTCTTTTTCTCCGCATTTACCCCTTTCTTATAATTATAGTATGTACGGGCTCTGCTGAAAAAACCTCCCATTTGAGTGGATTTTTCCCGAAAAAACGCACCTGACTCTCTTTGAGTAACAGGCACAAAAAATGAAAGTACCTGAAAGCACTTTCATGCTTAAAAAAGTCTGTTATCAGGTTCTCAGCCTGAAATCACTGATTGAAAAAAGAATTCATCTTTTCATAGGTCGAATTCATTTTCTCCAGAGATTCCTGAAGGTTCTCAAAATCCGAGCCCATTGATTCATTATCTGAATTGATATCCTCAAGAGTGGAGTTTGCAACCTCTATCTCCAGTTCTATCATTTCCCTGCTCATGTTAAGGGCTTCTTTGCTCTGGTTAATTGATTCAAGGGCAAAGCCCAGGCTCTCGGAACTTGCGTTTACCGATTCCAGGTTCGAATCAACAACCCCCAGGGTATCTTCTAAAGTATTCAGCATGGAATACATAACATCCAGTATTCCGGTTGTCGCTTTTAAAAATTCATTCAGTGAGCCGAGAACCCTATTTATCATTTCGAAAAGAGTATTCACACTATCCGCAAGTGATTCAGGCATATCGGATACGGAAAGGTCCTCTCCTGTCTCCTCCCTCAAGTTTTCTTCAGCTAGCACAGGTTGCACTGTTGAGATGGCTGCTATTAAGACTAAAAGTACGGCCATATGCAAAATTCTTTTTTTCATAAACACCCTCGCTGAAACCAAAATCACTATATAATAATTACATTCAACAACATTATTAATAATTTCGTGGTATGTTTTGTTGTAATGTTCTTATTGTAAATTACCTCATACAATTTAATTTAAATTATTAAATTATTTAAATATATTGCACAATAACGATTTATCTGAGCATCCGAGGGTTTACTGATTGTTTCTTGAGTTCTGTTTTTTGATTATTCCTTTTCAGGCAGGCTTTTTCTGAATAAATATTTTTAGAGATTTTTTTGTCTCCGACGTTCCTCCCGTTATTTCCCTTTCTTTTTCTTCCACTTTTTCTTTTTTTCTTTCGGAATTTCCTTCAGACTTGCTATTTTCTTCCTTTATTCCCATCCATATAATAAAATAATAATCGCTTCTTTTTTCCAGATCCCTTATCCGGATTTCAAGCGGGTTTTCCTTTGTTGCTTTTCTCTTTCCCGCAAATTTTTCCCTGAAGGCCTTCACTGCGGCAAGGTCGGGCCCGGGGGCGGAAACTACTCCGAGCATTGCTCCCGAGCTGTCCGTGGCAACAAAGGTCTTTCCTTTTTTCGAAACTTCTGTCTTTTTCTCTCCGGCTATTTCCCTGAAAGCCTCTCCCGGGAGGTTTTGCTTTAAACTGTCAGGGACTGAGCTCCTTTCCGTTTTTTCAGGGAAGGCTCCTGTTCCGTAAAGGGTTCGGGTTTCAGCCAGGTGCTTTTCTTTTCTTCCTTCTTCCCTTCCTTCTTCCCGTCCTTCTTTTTTGTATTCTTTTTTGTATTCTTTTTTGTATTCTTCTTTGTATTCTTTTTTGTATTCTTTTTTGT
>JAQVBP010000056.1:6477-8987 GCA_028690255.1 Methanosarcinaceae archaeon | reverse complement strand
TTCTTTTTTGTATTCTTTTTTGTATTCTTTTTTGTATTCTTCTTTGTATTCTTTTTTGTATTCTTTTTTGTTTTCTTTCTTTTCCTGCTTTTCGGGAGGGACATAAGGAGCTTTTCCAAGAAGTTCATGCAGGATCATTATAGCGGCATGTTTGTCCAGGGGCTCATTATTGTTTCCGCATTTTGGAGACTGGATGCAGCCCGGGCAGCCGTGGTCACAGGGACAGGTCTCAATGGCTTTAAGAGTCCCTTCAAGTAATTTTTCAATCTCTGCATACCCGGCCTCCGCATATCCCACCCCTCCCCGGTGTCCGTCATACACGAAAATCCCGCTCATTCCCCCAAGGTCCGGGTGGGCAGGTGTGGAAAGCCCCCCCACATCGTTTCTGTCAACCAGGAGGTGGAGGGGATACATGGCAATCATTGCGTGTTCAATTGCGTGGATCCCCCCCGCATAATCAAACCCCCTGGCTTTTACCGGTTCCCAGAACCTGCTCGGGAGCCGCAGCCAGAGGCCCACGGTCTCCAGAGTAACCGGAGGCATTTCAATTGTGTGAGTACTCAGGGTGTCGTTGCTGTAGGGCCGGACCTTTCTGTACCCGACCACCCTGTCCGTAACCTCCACCGTCCCGAGCCCGACCACCGCGTCTTCTGCATGTTCGAGCCTTTTTTCGGTGAATTTATTCCGCACGTTAAGGGTGGAATTTATCATGGGCATTGTGTAGTGTCCTTCCCTGGTCCTGGCTGCCCTGATCACTTTTTTTTCGTGGTCGATGCCGGTTATGTGGTAAGACTCTCCCCTGTGCATGTAAACGGCCCCCGGGTGGCATTCCCGGAAGGCCAGGCTCTCCTCGAGATCCTTTTCCAGGCGTTCAGGCTTTCCTCCCTCAAAGTTGATGATGGAATAGCTGTTCCGGTCCAGCCCCCGGAGAGATACATGTTTGTGGGGGAAAGGGTCGGTTGAGGTCTTGAGCAAATCTCCTGCGAGAAGCCCGTTTTTTTCAAGGAGCTCAACGGCCCCGGAATACCCGGGCCCGAAGTACTTTTCGTCCTCCGGCCCGAGGGGAAGCTCCTTTGCCGCACAGAGCAGGTGTCCGGTCTGTATGTGGGGGTTTTCGGGATTGAGTACGGCATTTTCATTGTTTTTCCCGAAGAAATCCTCGGGGTTTCGCATATAATACTGGTCCAGGGCGTTTGTGCCCGCAACCAGGACAACAAGGCTTTCCTTTCCGGCCCTACCGGCCCTTCCCGCCTGCTGTCTTGCGCTCATGACCGTACCGGGATAACCGTCCAGAATACAGGCGTCAAGGCCTCCTATGTCGATGCCGAGTTCCAGGGCATTTGTGGAAATCACACCTCTGAGGGTGCCTGAAGCCATCTGCTTTTCGATTTCTTCCCTTTCCCTATCAAAATATCCGCTCCTGTAGGAACAGATGGGAGCAGGAAGCCCTCGTGCCCGGAGCCCTTCCCTGCAGCTCCTGTACATCCGTTCGACCCCCTGTCTCGAACGGGTGAACACAAGGGTCTGCAGCCCTTTCTGGACTAAACGGGTAAAAAGGGCCGAAGCCTCGGGAAAACTACTTTTTCGGAGCGTATTGCCTTTTTTATTGAGGTAAAGAGGCGGGTTCCAGAACACGAATTTCCGGGCTCCTGTGGCAGAGCCGTTTTTCTCCACAAGCGAGACTTTACGGCCAAGGAGGGTTCCGGTGTGTTCTATCGGGTTTCCGATGGTTGCCGAGCAGCAGATGAACTGAGGAGCGGAGCCGTAGTATTCCGCAATCCTTAAGAGTCTCCGGAGCAGGTTTGCCATGTTGCTCCCGACCACTCCCCTGTAATAGTGGCTTTCGTCCACGACGATGAATTTCAGGTTGGAGTAAAAACGCTTCCACAGGTGGTGCCAGGCCAGGAAACTCATATGGATCATTTCGGGGTTTGTGAAAATTATGTTCGTGTTCCCTTCCCGGATTTTCTTTTTTTCAGGGACCGAACTAGCTCCGGTATAACGGCTTATGCCGGCTTTGCTTCCTACTTTTTCTTCAAAATCAAGAAAGGTTTTCAACTGGTCGTTTACAAGGGCGTTTAGAGGGGAGATATAGAAGGCTGTTGCTTGCGGCTCTTTCAGGAGGACTTCAAAAATGGGGAGCATATAGGTCAGGGACTTTCCGCTTGCAGTAGTCGTGCTGAGTACGAGGTCTTTTCCTTCCCGGATTTTTTTGATGGCTTCGGCCTGGTGGCTGTAGAGTTTTTCGATACCCATCACAGAGAGGGCTATTTTTAAGGACTCCTCGAGTTCGATGTGGCCGTAACTGGCTTTTCTTTCGGGAATGTTTTCTATATGCACGATCTGGTTTTCATAATCTTTTGATTTTTTTAAGTCCTCAATCAGGGTTTCCAAAACTTTTAGCTCCCTTTTTTCTCTTTTTTGAAGGGTATCAGAGGTATTTACAGGAGTGTAATATTATAGAAGTATATCAGAGGTATTTACAGGAGTGTAATATTATAGAAGTATAT
>JAQVBP010000056.1:0-6377 GCA_028690255.1 Methanosarcinaceae archaeon | reverse complement strand
TATCAGAGGTATTTACAGGAGTGTAATATTATAGAAGTATATCAGAGGTATTTACAGGAGTGTAATATTATAGAAGTATATTAGAGGTATATCAGAGGTATTTACAGGAATATAATATTATAGAGTATATTATAGGGGTACATTCCCGGCTTATTTCGGTTTTTTGCTTATCAGGATTTTCATTCGCCTGCTGCCGGCTGAGCAAAGCTTTAAATGCCATGAATCTGTTTTTACCGCATGTTTCATTTTTCGGGATTGGATCCCGGTGGGATGTGGCTCTTTAGAAGGGCTGAACCGTGAAACGTAAAAGTGAAATGGTGTTTTTATGGTAAAATCTTTTTATGGATACATACGCGACGCGTGGAAAAACCCTGATGAGACTTACGTGAACGAACTTCGCTGGGAGCGCCTTCAGGACTGGAGAAAGGAAGGGTCCGTAACCAGGGTTGAAAGGCCTACCAGAATCGACAGGGCACGCTCCCTTGGTTACAAGGCCAAGCAGGGTATCGTTGTCGCCAGGGTTAAGGTCCGCCGCGGTGGACTCAGAAAGTCCAGGTATATTCGTGGAAGAAGGACCCAGAAGATGGGTAAGAACAAGATTGCCGGAGGCATTAGCATCCAGAGAATTGCGGAGCAGAGAGCCGACCGCAAGTTCCCGAACCTGGAAGTCCTCAACTCCTACTGGGTAGGGGAAGACGGAAAACAGAAGTGGTACGAAGTCATCCTTGTTGACCCTCACCACCCGGTAATCAAAAGCGACAAAAACCTTAACTGGATCTGTTCCTCTTCCTCCCGCAGCAGGGCACAGAGAGGTAAGACCAGTGCGGGTCGGAAGGGCAGAGGTATTGGCAAACGCGGTAAAGGTACCGAAAAGACCAGGCCAAGCATCCGTTCGCACCAGAGTCGAGGAAAGTGATTCACCACATAACTTTCCGCGTGCTTGCTCACGCAACCGAAGACACGTCCAGGGTCCGGGAGGCCCTGGACTTTTTTTTATCCGGTTCCGGCGTTCGAAACAGCGTCGAACTGATTGAGGAGCTTTGCGTGGAAGGGCATCATGGTAACCCCATTACGATCTATTCCGCCCTGCTCAAAAATAAGGCAGCCTGCCTTGCTTTTGCGCGTTTTGTAAAGGCCGGGATGTCGGACGAGGACGTCCTGATACTCAGAAAAGAGATGCCTGAGAGGCTGGATGAGGACCTGGTCTTCCACCTCCGCTTTGATAAGCAGGCAGCATACCTCGGAAAGGTCAAACTCACGGAATCCTCAGATGCGGTGACTGCAAAAGTCAAGATTGCGACCTATCCCAAGAACCGGGAAAAAGCAGGCCTTATAGTGGAGGAATTGTTTGGTTAAGCGGGAATTCTATGATTTCGGGGTCCATCCGGCTCCCGAGGGAGAGAACTCCCCCGAGGAACTGGTGGCTCTCGCAAAACATTTAGGATACAGCGGGCTTGCCTTTGTCCCCCATTCCGACAAGCTTTCTCCCGGACTTCCTTTTATTCCTTCAGACGGGGATTTCGAGGTTTTTAAGTGTATCAGGGGTATTGAGCTTGTGGAAGAAAACCCTTCAAAGCTCCACGGCCTGATAGGAAAGTTCAGGAAGAAGGTGGACGTGCTGGCCGTGCACGGAGGCTCGGAAAAAGTCAACCGGGCAGCTGTTGAAAACTCCGGCGTGGATATCCTGAATCATCCTTCCCCTGAGATGGGCCGGGGCCTTAACCAGGTGCTTGCAAAAGCTGCCGGAGAAAACGAGGTCGCTATCGGGTTGAGCCTGAGTGCTCTTCTTTACTCCAGAGGCTTTCGGCGGGTGCGCCTGCTCTCCGAGTACAGGGCGACCCTTGAGCTTGCCAGGAAGTATGAAGTGTCCATTGTCCTTTCAAGCGACGCCATGTCCTGTTTCGACCTCCGGGCCCCCCGGGAAATGGCCGCGATTGCGGAGCTTTTCGGGATGGAGGAAGACGAGGCTCTGGCCTCCCTCAGCACGGTCCCGACAGGGATTCTTGCAAGAAACAGGCCTTCTGCAGGCTACGTAAGACCGGGAGTGGAAGTCGTGGAAGGTTTTGAAGAAGGTATTGAAGAAGGTATTGAAGAAGGTATTGAAGAAGGTATTGAAGAAGGTGAACTGCCTTGAAACGCCTTTTGCCTTCGCTTCGTCCCCGAAAACGCTATCTGGCCATCGAGTTAATCTCGGAAGATACGACAACCCGGGGGGAACTTACCCGGGAAATCTATTTTGCGGCCTGTTCCCTGCTGGGAGACGTTTCAGTAAGTGAATGTGATATCAAAGTGCTCGGTTTTGAAAACGGGCTGGGTATAATCCAGTGCGCTCACACAAAGCTCAGCGAGACGCGAGCGGCCCTTGCCGTTCTTACACAGGTAAACAGAAAGAGGGCAACGGTCCATGTGCTCGGAGTATCAGGCACTGTTAAGGGAGCAACGGAGAAATTTCTGGAAGGAAGAGTTGCTTTCAGTATCAACCCCCTTTCCCTAAAACCATAGGTTTTAGAGTAGGGTCTAATGATTGCGGATTTAAGAACAATTGTTTATATCTGTTAAAGTTTGAATATTTTCAGTTATATAGGTGGCATCCTTCCGGAGTCCGGTAAAAATGGATCCGATGCCAGCCAGGTGTTTACCCGAACCGCCTCGAAGGCCTGAAAATATGCCTGTCGGTCGGGAAGCTTCCTAATTATGCATGTGGGCAACACCCTGTATTTTCGGGTGGTTATGGCTCTTAAAGGGCCCGCTTTCACAAGCATTATAACGGAGTAAATACACCTTAGTAACTGAATTTAATCGAAGAACTTTATTGACGTAAACGTTGCGCTTCTGATACTCTCGCTGAGTCTTAAGCGAAGGATTTCACCTGATTTATATATAAAGTAGAGTCTCTCCGGGAGTAAATTATTCATGAGTTCTCGGAGGGACATTATCCAAAGGTTTGCGTCAATCTTCGGCCCGGGTATAACTGACGGGGCCAACACTGGCAGACCTGCGGCTCTATGCCCTGGAGGCCCCTGAAAAGGGGTGGGTTTAAAGCCAGTTCAGGCATTTGTAAAAGAGACAAGGAGATAGAAAATATGCAGATGGCACCACAGATGGGTTATGATAGGGCAATTACTGTTTTCAGTCCGGATGGACGGCTTTTTCAGGTAGAATATGCTCGCGAGGCAGTCAAGCGGGGAACAACTGCGGTGGGAATCAAGGCAGCCGATGGGGTAGTGTTGCTTGTTGACAAAAGGATAACAAGCAGACTCGTGGAAGCCGAGTCAATTGAAAAGATTTTTCAGATTGACAATCACATAGGGGCTGCAACTTCCGGCCTGGTCGCAGACGCTCGCTCTCTCATCGACAGAGCAAGGGTAGAAGCCCAGATCAACCGGGTTTCCTATGATGAACCCATAGGTATTGAGGTTATTTCCAAAAAGATCTGTGACCATAAGCAGACCTATACTCAGTACGGGGGGGTGCGCCCTTATGGGACAGCGCTTCTGATTGCAGGTGTTGACGACCACAAGCCTAGGCTTTTTGAGACCGACCCGAGCGGCGCTCTTCTGGAATACAAGGCAACGGCCATCGGAGCCGGTAGAAATGCCGTGGTTGAGGTCTTTGAGGCGGATTACAGGGAAGATATGGACGTCGATGCAGCGGTTCTTCTCGGAATGGATGCGCTTTACAAGGCTTCGGAAGGTAAATTCGATGCCGCAACCATTGAAGTGGGCGTGGTGACTCTTGAAGGAAGACAGTTCAGGAAACTCGTACCTGAAGAAGTCGAAAAATATGTCCAGCGGGTTGTCGAGAAGCATGGCAGTGCGGAGGAAAAAGAATAAAAAATAAGGCATTCCAGGTAAAGTAACATTCAAATTATGTTGCAGCAGAGAATCTCCGGATTCTCACATCTTAATTTTATAGAAGGTGTTCAAAAATGGTATCTCTGGATGACGCAGTAACTGCGCGGCTCAAGCGAGGCAGCAAACACTTTGAAGTCATGGTGGAACCGGAAGGTGCACTGGCGTATAAGAGAGGAGAAGAGGTTAAGCTCGAAGATGTGCTTGCCGTGGAAACCATCTTTGAAGATGCAGGTCGAGGTGACCGGGCAGCTGAATCCGATATTCTCAATGCGTTTGAGACTACCGATTCCTTCAAGATTGCCGCTGTGATCCTCAAAAGCGGAGAACTTCAGCTTACCAGTGAACAGAGAAAGCGTATTCTGGAAGAGAAGAGGAAAAAGGTTATTTATACAATTGCAAGGAATGCAATAAATCCCCAGACAAGGGCGCCTCATCCCCCGGCCAGGATCGAAAGGGCAATGGAAGAGGCAAAGGTGCATATAGATCCTCTGAAAAGTGTGGACCAGCTTGTAAAGATTGTAATGAAAGCTATTCGTCCACTCATACCCATACGCTTTGAAGAAATTGATGTTGCTGTGAAAATTCCTCCCGAGTACGCACCCAGGGCATATGGAGAGATTGCCACATTCGGGGTCCTGCTCAAAAATGAATGGCAGAACAATGGGTCCTGGATTGCGGTTGTTCGGATTCCTGCAGGAATCCAGAATGACTTTTATGCTCTTTTAAATCATCTCACCAAGGGAGAGGCTGAAACTAAACTATTGTAAGAGGATGTCGGATGGATAAAAGAATAGTAATTCCCGGTGATTTCTTATCCGAAAGCACAAAGAAAGCCGGATACGGGACGTACGTCAAGAACGACATAGTCTATTCTTCGTTGTGCGGTATTGAAAACGTTAAAGAGGATAGGGTAGGAGTAATCCCGCTTACCGGGGCTTATATTCCCTCTGTTAACGATGTGGTGATCGGGGTTGTGATCCTGGTTACGCCTTCAAACTGGATAGTGGACATCACTTCTCCCTATGACGGTCTGTTGCATGTATCCGAATATCCGAAAAGACTCCGTTCTGAAGAGATGCCGAAGCATCTGAACGTTGGCGATTCAGTAGTCCTTCGGGTAAAGGATGTTGACGGTTCTATGAAGATCGAACTCGCCCTGCGTAATTCCAGCCTCCAGATACTCAGGACAGGGCAGGTTTTTGAGGTTCCGCCTGTAAAGGTTTCGCGTGTGATAGGTCATGGTGGGTCTATGATCTCCATGCTTAAGAAGGAAACAAACTGTAATATTTTCGTCGGACAGAACGGAAGGATATGGTTTGATGGAAAAGATGAGGATATGGAGCTTCTGGAAAGCGCTTTTGATTTGATTGTGGCTGAAGCCCAATGTTCCGAACTGACCGATCGGGTCTATGAGTTTATTCAATCAAAAAAGGGCAGGAAGCCCGCCACAGGTGCTTTTTTTAAAAATGAAGCCGGCAGAGATGCCGATAAAAAAGAGGATCATCCCGAAGAGACCTACAGAAAGATCGATGTTTTGCTGGACCCGGGTAATTGAAGTCTGGATTGGTCAATGAATGGGACTTTTGAGATGTATTTGGAGAATTTATTATGAGTAATAAACCCGATAATTTAATATTAATCAATGAAGAGGGTCAGCGGCTTGACGGGAGGCGCAAAGATCAAATCAGGCCCATAAAGATTGAAGTTGGTGTGCTTTCCAGAGCAGATGGTTCCTGTTATCTTGAATGGGGCCGGAATAAGATCCTGGTCGGGGTTTACGGGCCACGAGAAGCTCACCCCCGCCGTATGCAGAAGACTGATTCTGCAGTAATCCGTTACAGATACAACATGGCCGCTTTTTCTGTGGAAGATAGGGCCCGGCCGGGGCCAAGCCGTCGCAGTACTGAAATTTCCAAGGTCAGCCGGGAAGCTTTTGAGCCCGTGATCATGGCCGAATGTTACCCGAAGGCTGCTATTGATATCTTTGTGGAAGTGCTCCAGGCCGATGCGGGAACAAGAACCGCTGCCATCAACGCAGCTTCAGTCGCTCTTGCGGACGCGGGAATCCCGATGAAGGGCCTTGTAACCTCCTGTGCTTTCGGAAAGGTTGAAGGGCAGATAGTGCTCGACCTCAACAAAGATGAGGACAATTTCGGAGAAGCCGATTTCCCGGTGGCTCTTACCCAGGACGGAGAAATTACCCTTGTCCAGATGGACGGGCACCTTACCCTGGAAGAGATAAAAGAAGGCATGGAACTCGTAAAGATCGGCTGCAAAGAGATCCTTCAGATACAGAGAGAGGCGCTTCAGAAAAAGTTCGGGCCGGTTAAAGAAATATGTGAGGGTCCGTGCACGGAAGAAAAGGGTGCGGAAGAGCCTGTTGTATCAGGCGGAGTATTAGAAGGGTGTGAAGCGGAAGCTGAGGTATTCAAAGCCTTTCCCGAAGAAGTAAATGCTGAAGAAGCAGAAGCAGAAGAAGTAAATGCTGAAGAAGCAGAAGCAGAAGAAGTAAATGCTGAAGAA
>JAQVBP010000220.1 GCA_028690255.1 Methanosarcinaceae archaeon | reverse complement strand
AAGCAGCGGAGGAAGCAGCGGAGGAAGCAGCGGAGGAAGTAGTGGCAGAGGCGAAGGTTCCCCTGACTATGAAAGAAATAATGTTGAATTCAAAGTGTTACAGGTGCTTAAAACAAACGATAATGTCGTAAAGTTTGACTATATAAGTAATGAAATTTGTGTCGTATATATGAGCTTTGATGCAAAAAAGACAAACGAGAAGGCCACAAAGACTGTTAAGCAGTTAAAAAGTAAATCAAACGATAAGCCCCTAATTATTTTTGAGCAGTTAAGAAATAAATCCGCACTTGTTTCCGAATTGCCTGAAGGTGAGGTCTACAAGTCCTTTAATGTCTGGGTAGAAAACAGCGAATTTACAACCTCAAAGAATATCGAAAACCCGGTCATCTGTTTCAAGGTTGAAAAAGCCTGGATACAGGATAAAAAGATAGATCAGAGATTCATTGCCCTGAACAGATACGAGAACAGAACCTGGGAAAAGCTACCAGTCAACCTCTCAGGTAAAGATCGTGAATTCCTGTACTTCACAACTGAGATCCCGGGATTCTCTTCCTTTGCAATAACAGGGAAAACAAAAAGCCTTGCAGAAGAAGATACATCAGACTCAAAGCCGGAACAGGAAACTCGCCTCGAAGAAGGTAAAGATATGGAAAGTATAGAATCGGAAACAGGACAAAACCCTGAGCAAAGAGAAGACACAAAGGCGCCCGGGTTTGGTTTAATCAGTGGAATTGTCTCTATGATATTATACAGAATTAACAAAAGAGGTGGTCCAGTGTTATATAATTGATGTTTTGAAACACTTAAATGTTAGAAGGTCATGAAGTTCCCACTTTGAATCAATAATTCCACATTCTCTTGCAGGAGTATTTCGGAAAGACGCTCATATGTTATCTTTACTAATTCATCCGCAACATACTGTTTTCTTGGACCGATGATAAAAGCAACTATTAACCTGCAATTTGGTGCAAAAGCTACCCACATCCAGTACCCATCATCTTCATACACTTCCATTCCTGGTACTATTTTTTTACTATCACCCACATCTCATCCATTTCTATCTTTGGCACATCCAGATTCTTCATCAAAGCATCATTTACTTTATCACAGTGCTCAGCTGCAAGTTCTAACCATCGCTTTAAAGTGGCAGGTTGTATCTTTAAAACCTCAGCGATAGCTTCATTGCTCATTCCTTTCATGGAAATATTTAGGGCTAAATCAATGGTAGATTCATCTTTGTAAAGGTTATGATAAAAAGTATTTGTACTATCACAAAACGCTTTCCCGCAACCTACGGCGGATATATCTTCAAATTGTCTTTTTTCTTGCTTGATATGTACCGTTTCCGACAATATTTCCGTTCCCGATAACACCGTAATTTTCACAAGTTTCATTTGGACAAGCAACATCAATAAACTTTGATTTTGGACCTCGTTTTCCCGTTTAATATGTACTATTATTAGTATATAACCTCAATAATATACAAATGGAGCACCGGAATTTTTTATGAGCTTTTATCAGGGTGGGCTCCCGGTCTGGCTTCGTGTTTTTCTTGGTAAATTTCCTTTTTTACAAGTCCGTATTCGTCAAAGGAGACCTTTATGGAACTGAAAACACAAAAAGTCGTGCTCATGACCGTGGAGACGTAGATTGCGACCATTATGGATATCTGGTATTTGATCGCGATTATGGGGCTTGCCCCTCCGAGGATTTGCCCTGTCATCATGCCGGGCAGAAAGACCAGGCCCACGGTTGCGATGTTTGCAAGAGTGGGCCGAAGGGCCGAGTGCAGGCATTTTCGGATGTAAGGCAGGAGAGCCTCGTACTTTCCGGCGCCAAGAGAAAGGGCGTAGAGATACCTGTTTTCGTTTCTCCTGATATCCGTGAAAAATTCCCCGAGTCCTATGACGTTTCCCCTCAGGGCGTTTCCGAGGATCATGCCTCCGATCGGGATCAGGTAGCGGGCCTCCAGAAGGTTGTCGAGCCTGAGGACGAATTCATTGAAATACAGGAGCACACTCAGGTTTGCCAGGGCAAAGGAGAAAATGACTGGGAAAAACAGTTTATCCAGCCGCAGTCCTACATTCCTGACGGTTGTTGAAGCCGCAACCGTTACCATGCCCAGGACCCAGAGGATATTCAAAAGCCCGTTGTTCAGGTCAAAAACGAAGGTTAAAAAGATGCCCACCAGGACAAGCTGGACCGTCATCCTCGAAATCGAGACTACCGTTGCCCGGCCGATCTCAAGCTTTATTGCCCGGCTTATTAGCAGAGGCAGAGAAAGCAGCAGGAAACAGAGGCCAAGCGACAGGACTGATATGTCAGGAGATGACATCAGAAACCTCTCCTCAGCCTGTTCTTTCCGCTCTCAACACTCTTTCCACTTTCAATATTCGTTCCGCTTTCAATACTTTTTTCGTCCTCAATACATTTATCGCCCTCAATAAGTTTTTCGAGTACTATTATTTTCACGTCTTCCCGTTCCCATTCGGGGTCGTGGGATATTATGAAAAGGGTCCAGTTCCGCCGGTGCAGGAAGTAGTCCGCAACTTTTTGCTTCAGGCCCGCGTCAAGGGCCGAGGTGGCTTCGTCGAGGAGATAGACTTCTCTTTCCAGGAGGAGAGCGATTATTATTCCCACTCTCTGTTTTTCTCCCCCCGAGAGCTCTTCATAGTTTTTTTCCAGTATGTCCTCTTCAAGCTCAAACTCTTCCATAAGCGAGCGCAGTTTTTGGGAATCGAAGAGGTTCCGGTTTGCCCTGTAGGAAAAAATCTCTTCCAGAAGAGTCCTGACCCTTCCTTCCCCGATATCCGGGTCCTGGGAAACGTAAGCAACCGCCTTTCGGATTTCCCTGACCTTTTCAGGACTAATCGGCCCTTTTTGAAAATAGACTTTGCCTTCCTCCGGTTTTGCAAAACCCAGGAGTATTTTGAATAAGGTTGACTTCCCGCTTCCGGATTTTCCTTTCAGCAGGACCTTTTGCCCGGGGCCGATTTCCAGGTTGAAGTCTGAGAGGACCTTTTTATTGTTGAATGAGATTCCGATGTTTTCGTACTTTATCATCGCAGTTCATTTCTTTATTTTCTTTTAGCGGGATATAACCCTATTTGGTTTTTTCAATGTGGACCGGGATGTTCAATGTTGTTCAAGAGAAACTATATAAGCAGAGAAGTGTTCAAACCAGCCAGAACCAGATTTGATTTCGTTAATATACATGGATTTCTTATATATTGTTTTTAAATAATCTGCCGGAGTTAGGAGTAAATACACATGGAGAAAAATACCCGCCTCATCCTTGCCCTTGACGTAACCGACCGGGCCGAGGCCCTGGAAATTGCCGGAGCCGTCAGGAAATACGTGGACGCAATAAAAGTAGGATACCCGCTCGTCCTTGCAACCGGGCTTGATATCGTGACCGAGCTTTCGAAAATGGCCCCCGTTATCGCGGACTTCAAGGTCGCCGACATCCCGAACACCGACCGCCTGATCTGCGAACAGGTCTTCCGGGCCGGAGCCGAAGCCGTAATCGTCCAGGGCTTCACCGGAAAAGACAGCCTTGAAGCCTGCGTTAAAACCGCATCCGAGGCCGGAAAGGACGTTTTCGTGGTAAGCGAGATGAGCCACCCCGGAGGGGCCGAGTTCTTCCAGCCCGTAACCGAAGCCATTGCAAAGATGTCCCTTGAAGCCGGAGCCTTCGGGCTCGTCGCCCCCGCCACCCGGCCCGAGCGCGTAAAAGAGATCCGGGGAATTATAGGGGATAAACTGACCATAATCTCTCCCGGCGTCGGGGCCCAGGGAGGAAGCGCCTCCGA
>JAQVBP010000055.1:3958-18084 GCA_028690255.1 Methanosarcinaceae archaeon | reverse complement strand
ACATTTTTTCGAATTATTTATTTTTGGAAGTGCCAATTACTTTTGAGATATTTCTCCTCAGAAACAGGGCTGTTTTTGAATTTGCTTATTTTCAAAAAACAGGACAGCCATCGAGTTTTAACACCCACGCCCAGGAAAAGCGATTCAATATTATGAACAGGCCCTCAAAATATCTAAAGAAATCGGGGACAGGCGCGGAGAAGGTGCAGGCCTTGGAAATTTAGGGAACGCATACAAGAATCTCGGAGAAACAAGAAAAGCGATTGAGTTTTTGAAGCAATCCCTGGCTATAGGAAAAGCGATTGAAGATCCAAGGATAATTAACTTTTGCGAGCAGAAATTGAAGGAACTTGAAGGAACTGAGAGTTGATTATTCAAAACTTCCAGTTGACTCGCAGGTATCCATACCTCAGTTATTCCCCCCAATTTTCTCCCCCTACCAGAATCACCCGGACCCAGCGTCCGAAAACCGGGTCTTCAAGGGAATAAACCCCTTTTTCTTTTCTGGCAACGTAACCTTTGTTTATCAGGTAGTTCAGGAAGGTATTAACGTTTGAGACTCTGGCCCCGAGAGAGGCCGATATTTCTTTAGGGCTGTTCCGACCCAGGGCTATTTCCATTACTATTGCTTTTTCACCGGCTCCGAGGGAATTGAATTCTTCTCTGAAAAGGAGGTTGCCTTCTTCTGCCAGGAATTCTTTTTCCATTGCCCGGACAACTTCAGGGGTTTTTTCGCTTTTTCTTTCCAGCATCCTGCCCAGAAAATGGACGTAAAAAGGGATGCCTGCCGAAAAACTGTAGAGTTCTTCAACGCTTTCGTCCGGGATTTTCAGGTTCTGCCTGAGCAGTTTTCGGACGTGTTCGATTCCCAGAGGTTTTACTTCTTTTGCCACGAGCTGCCGGTAAAAGGGAGAGCCTGCCGAGAGGACGGTAAGATCCATGGTGCTGCGGACCGAACCTGAAATGCAGAGTGTGGTTTTTTCCCAGTCCTCGAATATTGTCCTGATTTTTTTCAGGATTCCTTCCCCTACTTTTTTGTTTTCAATTTTCAGGTCGATTACGGAAGGAAACTCGTCCAGGAGAAGCACGCATTTGCGGCCCGTGGCCTTTGCAAGCTTTTCAGAAAGCCCGAAACAGTGTTCAAGGAGGAGGCCGGAATCGTCGGGGGTTTTTCGGGAGAGCAGGAATTCAAACTCCCCGTAAACAACCCGCAGTTCCGTTTCTTCAAGGATTTTTCCAAGCAGGGAAAGGGGCATTTCCATAAGTTCCCGGGCCCGGAACTTCAGGCCGAGTTCTTTCCGGTAGGCCTCAAGGATTTCCAGACTTAACTTCCTGCAAAACTCTTCAACGGAATACTCGATCAGGCCCCAGACCGAAAAATAAACCACAACGCATCCGTGACTCTCTTCCAGTTTCCTCTGGATTTCTTTCAGGACAGAAGTTTTTCCTACCCTCCGTCTTCCATAAAGGGCATAGCCCACCGTTGAATCAGAGTCCGATAATTCGGAAAGCATTTCCCCGAGTAGCTCTTCCCGGTTTACGAATTCTTCTGCTTTTGCAGGTTTCAGGGTGAATGGCATGGTAATCATTAATTTATTTGTTATTAATAAATTAGTTACTAATAAATTAGTTACTAATAAATTTATTAGTTAATTAGTTTTACAGGCATATACTTTTTGGCATCAAAACAATGAGGGGAAAAACCAAACCCTTTAACTGCCCCCGTCATTGTTATTAAGTTCCTTTTCAAGAGCCTCAACAACGGTTTTCAGGACTTTCATCCGGGAATAACGTTTATCGTTGGCCTCCACCACGATCCAGGGGGCATAGCTTGTGCTTGTCCTGCGAAGAATTTCATCGACAGCTTCTCCATATTCTTCCCATTTGCTGCGGTTCCTCCAGTCTTCGGGAGTGATCTTCCAGCTTCTTGCGGGGTCTTCTTCCCGGCTTTTGAAACGCTTGAGCTGGGTTTCCATATCTATATGGAGCCAGAACTTGAGAATGATTGCTCCACTGTTGGCCAGGATTTCTTCGAATTCATTGATTTCCCGGTAGGCCCGTTTCCATTCCTCTTCACTGCAAAGATTTTCGATTTTTTCTACCATGACCCGCCCGTACCAGGTCCGGTCGTAGATGGTGATGTGCCCGGCTCGGGGAATTCCATCAAGGAAACGCCAGAGGTAGTGGTGGGCTTTTTCAAAATCGTTAGGGGAACCTGTAGGGACCACTCTATAGAGCCTGGGGTTCAATTCCTTGACAAGCCTCCTGATGTTCCCTCCTTTTCCGGCCGCATCCCAGCCTTCAAAAGCAAGGATCAGAGGGCGTTTTTTTCGGAAAAGTTCGTATTGGAGTTCACATAACCTGTGCTGGTAGTCTTTTAATGCTTCTTTGTATTCTTCAGGCCCCAGGCATTTGGAAAGATCTACTTTTTCCAGGACGGAGGCCGTAAGTTCAGGGATTTTCGGAGAGCCGTTGTCCAGATATTTGATAGTGTCCCGGGCAGGGATACGAGTTACAATTTCAATCTGGTCCTTTATTGCTTCCATGACAGTCGTAATTATCTTTGCGGAAGCAAAATTCTGGTCGCTGGCCTCCACGATGGTCCAGGGGGCATTGGGGAAACTGGTCTTTTTAAGTACTTTTTCAATAATAGGCAGGTATTTATCATACTCATGGATAAAATCCGGTTTATCACACCGGGTTTCATATTCATCCACAATCAGAGGGATGTCATTTTTTCTGAGTTTCCGGAGGCGCTCTTTTTGATCTTTTTTGCCAATATGCAGAAAGAATTTGATAATGAGGTATTTGTCATCAGTAAGCTGGCGCTCGAAATAGTTTATTTCGTCCAGGCATTTATCCAGTTCCTCTTCTGATTTTTCGGGCCTGTATTTATCCGTAACTGCCCGGGAATACCAGCTCCGGTCAAAAATTGCGACCCCTCCTCTGACAGGGATTTTTGTCCAGAAACGCCAGAGGAATGGTTTCAGGAGTTCCGAGGGGGAAGGGGCGTTTATGGTGTGGTAATAATACCCTCGGGGGTCAAGAGGCAGGATGAATCGGTTGATGCTCTCGGCAATGCCTGAGGCGTGCCACCCCTCGAAAACAAGAATAATCGGAATTTTTAACTCCCAGGCCTTTCTTTGAAGTTCCCCGAGTTCCGGTTCGAGGATCTTCATATTTTTTTTGTATTCATCATCACCCAGGTTCCGGGTCAAATCAACATTTTCGAGCATATATCTTCATTCCTTTTTTTAGCTTTACATGGGGCCCATCTTTAATAAATGTTGATTGTATTGGGTTTATTTAAACAGACTATGTTTTTTTAAATTGCCTGTTTTTATCTGTAATTCGCATGGTTATATTAGAATATATCTATTCATAGGTGTATTTGATTATCATCAATATTAATAAACACCTGCCGATATATGTTTTATGATGTATATAATTGTAAATTCAATTATTAATTTTATGATCCCGTCTAATACAGGATCTGTATACAGTAATCAATATATCTGGTATTTTTAATTTAAATAAACGCTTATTGATGTATCTATAGTAATAGATATAATCTACTATCTATTGATAAACCGGCCCCGGATTGTTAATAGATATCTGAAAATATATATCAAACTATATATTGGCGAACGGTTTAATTATTAAGAACCATCATTGAAGTAAATATTATGAAATATACCTATAAAATAAAACCAT
This sequence comes from Methanosarcinaceae archaeon, assembly GCA_028690255.1. Taxonomy (GTDB): domain Archaea; phylum Halobacteriota; class Methanosarcinia; order Methanosarcinales; family Methanosarcinaceae; genus JAQVBP01. Next base: position 14,370 of record JAQVBP010000055.1, on the reverse strand, counting down.
ATTATATTATAATTATATTGTATTTTAGGATTAATGATGTAGAATTATTGAAGATAATCCTATAGAGCATATATTCCAAAAGGTTCAACATATAATCTTGTCCGCAATGAAATCAACACATTCAAGATTAGAATTGTTAGTGAGTGACGGGGTTCTTAGTTGCTCAGATCCGGTCAGCGGATATAAATCAGGTATCTTCCGCAACTACTTACTAAATATAGGGGTATTGTTACCGAGGTGCTAATTTTATTCATCGATTTCTAAACCCAGTTCCAATGAAATGGTTTACGTAAATTTATATGTGCATATAGGTATATATTATAAATTAGGTCAGTACGTATAGGCTATTTGTGGCGAAAGTGTGTAGAAACACATACCCTAAAAGCACAGCATCATATATTATTATACCCCGGTTTTTACTCAACGACCATAAATTCAAGGCCTATAATTTATTCCTATATATTATAGGTATATATTGGAGAAATTGAAAACATGTTGTTTTTCCTGTGAGATTACTGAGTTGATAATTCTAAATACTATAGGAATTTGAGGTATTCGACCGATCACATCCCCATTAAATGCATATTATTATGGAGAAACGTCAGGGGGGCCTATTTGACGATGTATTCATATAAATTATATGAATGGCTACTCCTGCTTATAGTATCAGTTATCTGTCGAAATATCGGCAACTTGTATTTTAATTGGTAAACCATATCAAGATAATTTTATCATAGATCTTCGGATAAAATACTAAAAACCCGTAAATCCCCGGGAATAAACTACAAATACTTTGTAAAATAGCAGACAAGCTTTAGCTATACTCTAGAAAAACGAGACCGATTTTCTTTAATACTTTTTGAGAAAGGTCTTCGACCTCAGGGTTAATACATTGGAGGGGATTGCCAAAGTTGACGGGATAAACACAGAACTCGAAAATTACATTAATATATAGTTACACTTATTAAAAAACACAATTTGACAGCAATTAAATCAGGGCTCTCTAGTATTACGAATTAATCGATTTTTACATTATTTTTGAAGTATATTTATATAAACGAATCTTGACCTATTAGTCTATACTATGCAAAGTGAAAATATATGAAAACGTATATGTTGTAAATATATTCAATTTGAACTTTATATAATTAAATTTTAGATTATATATATAAACCGGTTCATATATCGACTAATGTGCTTTTTTATTGTAAAAATAGATATAACCAGGAAGCCTAAAAATTTATTGCTGAAACTTGAAGTTCGGACGGTCCTTTCTGATGACTCTATATATTATTATGTAAAATGATAATAGGGGATCCAGCTGTTTATATTCCTGTAACTATATTTTGTTACAGGCAAGGCCTGCAAGTCAATGTAAACAAATACACAATGCACTTGCGGTCGCAATCCGGCTTTTTCAGAATTTTGAATAAAAATTTGAAATTCCCACCAACCGCAGTTATTTGAACAGTTGGCACGATCAAAAAATGCAGTAATAGAGGATGCATTTTCATTCAACCACGGTTTTTAGCATGCACTCTTTATTGACTTCCCTTTCAAACCGCTGCCCTTTTCGTCGAGCGTCGGATGATAAAATTATTATGAAGAGTTGCAGAGTTATAGAGTTGATAACTCAGAACTCAAGTCTGATCTCAAAGAGTTCTTCGAAGAGGTCATACTTTTTACGGGCCCGGTAAAGATACTGGCGGATTGGAGTTTCGGCCCTGGCCCGGGAGAAAAGGGCCTCGATTTCCCCAGGGGAAAAAATAGCGTTTAATTTGTTTATGGAGATTGTTTTGAGCCCATTCAGATCATTTATAGTGGGGTTGCTCAGGGAGATGGAGATCGGAACAAGGCTAAGAGGGGCCTCGTCCAGCCAGGCCCAGTCGGAGCCATAGCTATTGACATAAAAGGCCCCGCAGGAGATGCACTTCGTTGTGATGAAAATATGCTCTTCTGAAATATGATAACTAAGGCTCAGTAGAGACGAATCACAGATACTACAGGTCCCGATCTCATTTATTTCCAGACTATACGCAGGGAGTTCACATTCTCCATTAAAAAGAATATTATTCTGGAGGTCGTACCTGTAATTCATGCTTTTCACCGGTTTGATAAATCAGAATTTCTGGACAGTGTATCAGGTTGTATCAAAAGTCAACTCTGTTCTACAATTGGACGATTATATTCCATAATAGGGGTTAATTGTGGTGATGCATTTTTGAATAATTGCTTGATTATATTAAAACTCAATATTGATTAATGCCCAATTGTAGAATTTATATTAGTTTTGAGACGGTGATATGCTGTATTTTGAATAGTTAAGGGAATATTAATTATCAATCTTGAAATATATTTATGGCTTGTTTATGTAAATTCGCTGCTTGTAGTTGTACTATTTGCATAGATAGTATAGTAACACGTGTAATATATTTATATATTTATCATACGCACCCAATTTTTACACACCCTGTTATTTTTTAATACATATATTGTATTTAATTTATACGATATTTTTTACAACACAATTTGCAATGTACTTTTTTTACAATGTGTTCGATTGAAATATATTATCCGATTTGGTATGAAAGTACCCCCGGTTACTTTCATTTTTTGTACCTGTAATTCAGGAATTTCATGTGCGTTTTATAAAAAATAACAAACCATATATCCAGCGGCACCAATAGTATCATAAGACAGGATGACTTAAATTAAAAACGAGGTAAACTCTATTAGATATATATATAAGATATTTTAAATGCCTTAATTTCCAAACGTATATATATAGTTAGAACTCAGATAGATATCTACATCTGTAGAGGTGGTAATGAATGGTAAGTATTCGTACCAAAATTACATCGAGAGTCGAAAAATTTATAGAAGTTGACGCCACCGGGTATCGCAGAGCCATTCTCTGCATATTTATCAAACTTAAAAAAGCAACTATTGATGAGATCCATGAAAAACTCTCTAAGAAATATAATGTTACGCGGAATACAGTTGCTTCCATGGTTGGCTACATTCATTCAAAACTCGGGATTTTACGATCACATAAGGAATCTTACAAGACCCCGATTGTCTATTCTCTTCGTGAAGAATACCTAGATCTGATTTTAAAAGTTGTAACTCCACAGGCCAAAAAATCTGCGGAATCCGTTACCTGATTTTAACCTGAACCTCATCTCCGGGACCGCAATGCCTCTTGTAAAAAACGCCCCCAGGACCGCGACAACCATTATAGTCCGCTCCGATGCCAATACTCGCATAAGCCATACCAGAGATCCTTACTACAGCCTTATGCGACGAATTTTTCAGGAAGACGCAACAGCCGTGAGGGGCCAGAAGTTTCTGACCCTGATCGAAGAGCGCCAGGCAGCAGGTAACCCCGTTCGTACGGATGAATGGAAAAATTTGCTTGAAGAACTTAATATAGGACGTGCCTCTTTTTATGCCATGCGTAACAAGCTCCTGGGAGCCGGTCTGATCTCCATAAATAACAGGGAATACAGGCTTTCCGGACAGTTTTCCAAAGACCTGATAGATATGGCCCGCTGGTGGTGGACCGCAGTTCTGAGCCAGGGTGAAGAAAACCTCTAACCCATGTCAAATTCTCAACGAGTTAGCCGAAAGCTATATATGTCAAATCTTCCATTAGAAGATACGCTCAGGGCACAGGGATCTGTGCTTGATTACGAAAATACGTTGAAGCCCGGTAGTGTAGCGGTCAATCATGCGGGACTCTGGATCCTGCAACCTCGGTTCGAATCCGTGCCGGGCTACCAAATACCCTTTTGTTTGTAAAATATTTAAAATGTTCTTCGAAGCCCGGTAGTGTAGCGGTCAATCATGCGGGACTCTGGATCCTGCAACCTCGGTTCGAATCCGTGCCGGGCTACCTCATAATTAAAAATAATTAAATGAATGCTTCATAAGATTTCCCACTTTTTCTTCCTGAATAATAGCTGTTTAGCTTAGAGCTTCAGTAGTTATTGACCCCTTCAATAATTAAAATAGTCACCTCCTGCAGATGTTTTAAAAAGAATGACATTTTTACCGCTGTCATAACATCCCCCAGGTCACAAATGCTAAATACAGGGACATTCAAGTAAAAAAGGGGCTATTGGAATTGGTTTTGTCAACAATCATCCTTGTTTTTTGTCTTGTGACTTTTGCAGCTCTTCACAGTTTTATGGCAAGCCTGCCCTTTAAACGGCGAATTGTGCGAGTCTTAGGTGCCAGAGCAGACATATTGTTTATGCCAGTATTCAGCCTCATAGCGGTGCTAACGATATTGCCACTTGTTTATCTGCTCTACAAAAACCCGGGGCCGATTCTCTACGTAGTACCTTCTCCCTGGCGCTGGCTGATGGTAGGGGGACAGGTGATTACAGCAATTGTTGCCTCCAGAGCTATGCTGGATGCGCCCCACAGATTTAAGATACGTTCACAGCTTGCTACCCCGAAAACCCCTGAAGCCGGAGGGGCCCTGGATATCCGGGGCATTTATCGATGGGTAAGGGACCCCTTCCTGCTCTCAGGCCTGATCATAATCTGGCTTACCCCCTTTATGACCGTCAATCTGCTTGTAATATACATTTTGACCACCATATACCTGTATCTGGGGTCCCTGCACTGGGAAAAAAGACTGACGTCACAGTTTGGGGACGAATACAGAGAGTACCGGAAACGGGTTCACAGGATAATCCCCCATTTCAGAAAATATAATTAAAAAGAATCGATACATACTTATACATAATATTTCTTTTTTATATATGAATATTTAAAGAATGTTCATGCACTTTTCCTGATGCTTAACCGGAGCAGCTTCTCGATAAAATCTCATTAAAAGGCCTCTTAATGATCTGTATTCTATCGAGGATAAGTGAAAAACCTGTTGAAACAGAGAGAACGGAAAAGGACACTAACTATCGGGATAATTTCATGGGGTGTTGGCAGACTTGCAAACTTCACTTCCTAATTTTGCAATATATAATTCCGCAGGGGATTTGTTAAAAGGGAGCAGTATCCCTGAAAAAGCCAGTAGACTGGCTCTGGACATTAATGCTAAAAGAACTGCTCTTTACTTTGAATCCCACGAAGGTCATATTACCTTTGGGTGTAGCCTTCGTGTACAGAAGGAACAGGGTCCGGAAGAAAAGCTTGTTTTCATACAGGTATTCGATCAAATAACCTATGATATAAAACAGATCCTTGAATTTTATGATAAAGCGGTACTGGAAATCAAAAAGCTTGAATCCCAAAAATATAATATTATCGGTTTGTGGGATGAAGGAGATCTCAATAAAATTAAAAAAACGGATGTCCCTAAAAAAGTTCTGGTTTATACAGCCGGAAAACTAATAGCCGGGGAGAAGACCTCCATCCGGGCTTCCGATCCTAATATCGCGATCAATTTAATCGTAAATGTAATGTTCATGTTGAGGTCCGTGCTTTTTTCAAACTTTGTTTTCATAGCATCTCAGCACCCCTCGGAATCCGACCTTTCCATAAGCTTGAATGAGGTAAAACCGGAAATAATCTTTGACCCGGACCTGAAATCCAAAATCAGTAAATGTGCATACAGGTATTATTCACTTTTGTATTTCACATTTAGAAAAGGGGATAAAGAGTTTAAATCCAGGGAAGCAATGGCATTTGAAATTCAGAAAGAAACAATGGACGAAAACGAAAATACTTTAATTGATTCTTTTAATTCATGCAACGCTCTTCCGGAGCTTTTTAGGATCTATGACGGGAACATTGACATTTTGAAACGTATGGCTTTTAACCTAATTCAAAAAAATGACAGTGAAAGACTTCATTCTATTCTGAAAAATAACTATGAATTAACAACAAAATTAATGCCCGAATTAATCAAAGAAACCGCAAATTCAAATGAAAGTCGTTCGTTTGCAAAAAAATGTTATGAACAATGTGAAAATAAAGAAATAAAAGCCTATTTAGAGCTATTGTATTACAAAAAATACCCCTGCTCGCCCGTGGATTGTACTTTTTACAATACTATTCAAAGGAATCTTATAATCTCTGCAATAAATACACAAAACCCCAGATATTTTAATGCATTACAGGAGCCGGTAAAGAATCTTGCAGATTCTGAGAGGATTACCAGAAATGCAGTTCAGGACATGAACGATTTAAAATTAGCTGATTTTGTTCACTCTGTTCTTGAAGTGGGGGAAAAGCCCGTGAATGGAGCAAAAACCCTTCTTGACAAAATATTTGCCAGGTGGCTTTCTACCGGGTCAATTCCTTATTTATTTAATTCTGATGAACTTAATAAACTTGATTTGTTGATGGGCTCAAATTACGCCAAAAAAAGCGAAGATGCACATAAAAAAAGACCCCAACACTTTGATAAAAAAATCACCTCTGCAATTGAAACTTCCCGGGCCCCCTATTCCCCTTCAAATGTTTCAAAAAATCAGGGGGATAAACAAAAAAAGAAAGATATTGCTCTGATTGGAACCCTTGCTCTTGCAGGCCTGGCTCTTATACTGATTGGCGGGACAAACATGCTCCCTTTTGCATTGTCACAGGAGTCCCCGAATGATCTGGTCGGATACCCCTGTGCAAATTTTACATTAAAGGCCCTGTCCGATGGTAGCTATTTTTCAGAAGAGAAAAATACCGCCTATGCATTTGCTCCATTCTCCGCTCAATTTAACGATACATCTGAAAAAGCAACATCAATAGAATGGAATTTCGGGGATGGAAATAAATCTCCGGAAAAAAACCTGAAACATACCTATTCCACAGCAGGAAATTACACATTGACCCTCAATGTTAGCAATGAAAATGGCATCAGTACAGTAAAGATGTTTATTAATGTTATAGAGGGCCCTTATTCAAGAAACATCAATGGAAGTATGGGGGATGAAAATACAACATCTTTTACCCCTGAAGACAATGCTGACTCAGAAAACAAATTCGATGAAACAAAGAATACAACATTGAAATCATGTTTTGATTATAATCAGGCTCCTTCTGCATCCGGTACGATATATTTTTATGACAGGTCCGAGGGAGCAATAGTTTTATGGGAATGGAATTTTGGAGACGGAACAAAATATATGGACAATTTGTCCAATATACCTATTTCTCATAATTATTCGACTACAAAAACCATTATTTATAAAGTGTCTCTGACTATAACAGATAAATACGGAAATATTGCTACAAATTATACCCGGGTTCGTGTAAATTGAGTGGGCCAGGAAAAAACATTTTCTGACCTGATCCTTAATGCGGGAGAAGCCCATCCTAATTACCTCAGGGAAACAAACCTGCAACTTGTAGAAGGGCAGAGGAAAAATACGGAGGGATCAGGAAAGCGGGCTGCATGTACTGTAATATCTGGAAAAATGCCCCCTGCCCCGTGAGATCCCCCATCCTTGAAGCCGCGGTAGGAGATCCTTCTGCCTAAACTATTTTTTATGATGCTGTTTTTGCCATATAATACAACGATCATTCTTGAAACGCCCGGCCTCCTGCGTCGGCCGTTGAGGGTTCGGGTTTTCTGAACCACAAGGCCCACCCCGGTAAAACAAAAAATCAGTTCACAAATCCGGGCCAGGCGATTCAAAAAGCTTTTCACTTTTACAGGCTAAATATACTCTCCCAGTTTTTGAGGTTACCGGTTTTTTAACATTACGAACGGTTTTTTTAAGAATAGTTCCCCATTTCGGTCAGGCCTTCATTATTATCAATCAACCCCAATTTCCGACAATTGTTCATTGGTTCCGAGAGAAGGAACCGGGGCTCTCCAGGTCGCATAAGCGAGCGGCCTTTTCTAAAGGAAAGATAGCCCAAAGAGGAAACAACGACTTTTAAATAATAAATGAATCGGTATGGAAACCTTTAAATATAATTCAATCAATTTGGAGATTGCCCATTTGTTGATTTTGCATCAATTCAAATATTGATCATTCTCATATTAACTATTGCAATATCATCTATTTAAAAAAAACAGTGAGGCTTGGCCCGGAAGCTTAAGAGGTTGACCAGGTAAACCTTTCGCAGGCCTGTAAAACCTCACTCAAGATCTCAGGGGGAAATAATGGACCACGAATTTCATAAAAGACTCAGACTGCTGGGGCTTGAAAGAGATGCCCTTCACAATAAACTGTTCGGAGCAAAATTCTGCAAGAAAATTGAGGACCTGAAAGACGGAATTGAAGAACTAAACAAAAACCAGCAGCTTGCGCTCATGATCATAGGGACTATAAAAGAAGTCATGCCTTCCGAGATCGGAACATACCTGGCCATGGATCGCAGCAGCCTTTCAAGGATGGTCTTCTCTCTCGAAAAAAAAGGATTTCTGAAAAGGAGGAATGACCTTTCCGACCGCAGAAAAGTCCTGGTTTCCCTTACGGAAAAAGGGAGAAAAGACTACGAGGTCCTGAACAGGGCAGTGGAGGAGCGGCTTTCAGAAGTTATGGAAGTCCTCAACGAACAGGATCTCAAAGATTTTGAGGAATGTCTCGGAACCCAGGTCAGAATTATGAGAAAAATCAATGACGCAATGAGCTGAAAAGCCACCGATTGCCATCTTTTATGGAGAATTAATCATGATCCTGGAACTTATCCGAAACCTTCAAAAATTGGGGTTTACCGGAAACGAAGCCAAGATTTACGCCACCCTTGTCTGCCAGAGCCCGGCCAGAGCCAGTGAAATTGCCGAAACTGCGGAGGTACCAAGACCCAAAATTTACGGAATTCTTCGGGGAATGGCAAAAAAAGGCTATGTGAAAATCATTGAAGGGGAACCGACTCTTTTTACCTGCCTTGACCCGGACGAATTGATTATAAGGATCAGGTCTGACTTTATGCATTCTCTGGACGAGACCTCTTTCCAGCTCCATACTCTGGAACCTGGAGCTGCAGCACAGGATATAAGAAAATCCCAAAAAATTGAAATAAGGTGCTAATTTTATCACCTATAGCAGAAGGCTCCCTTCCTCGATGTTTCTAATTGAAAATTAGAAACTCCTGTTAAACCTATGGTTTAACACGACAGCCGAAGGCTGGCATGTGAAGGTAGTTCAAGGATATGTCAACTACCCGGTGAGTGGTAGACATGACAATCGATTTCTAAAAAACAGCCTCTTCAGGAGGATTTACTATAAAAAACGTTTTTGAAAAACTTGGAATTTTTATTGAAAAGAACCGGGTAATCATATTCGCTGTTGTGTTTATACTGATAATACTGTCCTTTCAGGGTTCCCGATATATAGAAATGGCCTCCGGGACGGAAACTCAGGTTTCCAAAGATTCGCAACTGTACAAGGACTACGATCATCTCTTCCTGAACTACTTCAATACTGAACGCCTCGTCGTGATGGTTGAAGGAAATGAAATTAAATCCTCTGCCCTTATGAAAGCTGTGGACAGGCTTGCATATCAAATGGAAATGGTTCCGGGCGTAATCACCATCTCAAGCCCCTCCGGCCTTCTGAAACAAATAAATTACAAGCTCAATGGCAGGTCAAAGGTACCTGAATCAGACTCCGGGGTCCGGGAACTGATTGAAAGTTATCCGGAATACTTTGAAGCTCTCATGCCTGATGAGACCCATATGTTAATTTCCGTTGGAATCGAAGGCAGTGCTACAGACACGCAAAAAGAAGACATTTTAAATGCCCTGGAGATTTCTGCAAGGGAAACAAATTTTCCCCCCGGTTACACCTTCATAATAACAGGTAGCCCTGCCCTGCGCCTTGATATAAACCAGCAGATGGGGCAGAGTATGGGACTCCTCCTCGGTATAGCCGCTCTCCTGATGGTCTTCGTGCTTTTCCTTGTATTCAGGCATGTCAGATGGGGGCTTTTACCGCTGCCGGTCGTCCTGCTGGGAATCGTTTTTACCTTCGGTTTCATGGGCTATGCCGGAGTTCCCATGACAATGGTTTCCATGTCTGCTTTTCCAGTACTTATCGGGATCGGGATTGACTATGCCATCCAGTTTCACAATCGAATGGAAGAGGAAATCAAGTCGGGAAAAAGCCCGGAAAAGGCTCTCATTTATACGGTCAAGCATACGGGTCCCGCTGTCCTGATTGCCCTTACAATGACCGCGCTTGGTTTTGTATCCCTCTTTACCTCCACTGTGCCCATGATCCAGGATTTTGGGAAACTCCTGCTAATCGGAGTCATCATGTGCTATCTATCCTCACTTTTCTTTGGACTTGTAACCCTTTACGGTTTTGACTGGGTTGCACAGAAGAATCCCCTCGGTCTCTTTAAAAAGAAGAAAACTGGGACTGGGGTAGAAGATAAAGTAGAAGATAAAGTAGAAGAGGAACTAAAAGCCGATACTTCAGGCAGTTCCGCTCCCGGAGTTCATGAAATCGGTCCCCTGGAAAAAATCCTGAAAAAGCTTACGAGCTTTACCC
>JAQVBP010000055.1:0-3858 GCA_028690255.1 Methanosarcinaceae archaeon | reverse complement strand
GTAGAAGATAAAGTAGAAGATAAAGTAGAAGAGGAACTAAAAGCCGATACTTCAGGCAGTTCCGCTCCCGGAGTTCATGAAATCGGTCCCCTGGAAAAAATCCTGAAAAAGCTTACGAGCTTTACCCTAAAACACACCTGGGCTATCCTTATAATCGCAGTTCTGACCGCATCAGCCGGAATATACGCCGACCAGTCAATTCCGATCAAAACGGACACCAATTCCTTCATCCCCCAGGACATGCCTTCCCTGGTAGACTTCCATCAAATGCAAAGCATAATGCCAGGCCAGGGGGACCACCTGAACGTTATCCTCAAAGTCAGGGATGCAAGTGACCCGGAAGTCCTGATGTGGATGGAGGAATTCAGCCGGCATGAGGTCGCAAACCGGGGCCATGTTTACTCAGCGACAAGTATTGCGGATCTTGTAAAGGAAAGAAACGGGGGTGTCCTTCCCGAAAGTTCTCAGGAAATAAAAAACATATATGCAGAAATTCCCGCCAGCCAGAGAGATACTTATATGGAAGGGAATCAGCTTCTTCATATTGACCTGGACATCGGAAATGCAATGAGTGACATCCAGATAACGGGTATTTCCGAACTCAGAGAGATTGTGGCCGAGGACCTCCACTGGATGCAGCCGCCGCCCGGGGTTGCAGTCACAATTACCGGGAACTCGGCAGTGCTTATCGAAATGATAGCAGGGCTTACGAGTGGCCGGGTCCGGATGACGATGATAGGGGTCCTGCTTGTTTTGATCGGACTCTTTGTAGTCTACAGAAACCCGGTAAAGGCTTTTTCCCCAATCATCCCCATGCTGGTCGTAATCGGCTGGTCAGGCCTGGTCATGAAAGGGATGGGAATTGACTATAACCCCATGACTGCGGTTATGGGGGCTTTGATCCTGGGGGTCGGCTCAGAATATTCCATTTTGATGATGGAACGCTATTATGAGGAAAAGGAAATGGGCCTGAGTCCCAAGGAAGCAATTAACCAGGCCGTAACGACCACGGGAACCGCCCTGATTGCCTCGGGGGCAACAACGGTCTTCGGCTTTTCGGCCCTGATTGCATCCCCCTTTCCCATAATCAGCGACTTCGGACTGGTTACGGTCATAGACGTCCTGCTGGCAATGTTTGTTACATTCGTGATCTTTCCACCCCTGGTTGTCCTCATGGACGGTTACTGGTCAGGAAGAAAAGGTGTCCTTCCTGAATAAACCGGGGAAAAGGAAGATTGATCCGGAACAAGGAAGATAAATATATATCAGGCGCGGCCTAATTATAAAAAAGTAATAAAAGAAGGGACGAAAAATGGCACTCAGTTCAAACCGGTATGTATGGAGATTTCTCATCCTGATCTCCTTCATTTTTGTATTTTTATGTGCGGTCCTGTTTTATTTTCAGGATATCTTTATAATCCTGATCATAGGGGCTATTCTGATCCTGCTTACTGAAAGGTTTCTCTCTTTTTTTAATAGGGTAATGGACAGGTTTCCGAACTTAAACCGGCGGGTTGTGGGAATAGGGCTGCTTGCTTCTGCACTGCTTGCCCTTGTTTTTCTGGTCAACAGCCAGATGCAGGAGATCGGAATTCTTATAACAGAATCCACCAAAGTACAGGAGAACTATATAAACGGGGCTTCCGCATTGTTTGGAAAAGATTCCACCCTTTCGGTAATTGTGGACTCCGGGGTTTTGAAATCCGAAGACCTGCAAAAAATCGGAAACACCATCTTTGCGGAGCTTACCGGAACGATCTCAAAATTGTCCTACTACCTCTTTACCGGGGTTCTTGTAATTCCCCTGATGTGTGGCATGTATTTCAGAAACCGATATAAATTGAAGGCTTATATCCATGAAACGGCCCCCTCGAAATATGCCGGGGGGATTGTCAGGGCCATGGAGGGAATTGGCCGGAAACTCGAGGACTTCTTCAGTGCTAAAATGATCGAAAGCACTGTAGTGGGCCTTATCTGCTGCATCGGATTTTACCTTGCGGGAATCGATGGCTGGATATTTCTGGGAATTCTTGCGGGTTTTTTGAATATCGTTCCCTATATAGGTCCGATAATCGGAGCGATCCCTCCTGTTATCGTGGGTTACATCAACAGTCCGACAACTGCCTTCTTTGCGGCGGTTACGGTTTTCATAGCCCAGCTCGTGGATAATCTCTACCTGATACCCTTCATGATTTCCGAAAAGGTAAACATTAATCCCCTCTTAAGCGTGCTTTTGACCCTCTCGGCCTCAAAGCTACTCGGAGCTCTCGGGATGGTACTTGCAATCCCCCTTTTCATAATCTACAAGACGATAATCAGAGAGGCTTATGAGGAACTTGTGAAGATATATCCTGAGAATGAGTGATACCCCTTCTTATTTCCTTTTTGTTTGAACGACTTGAAAAAATGCAAATAAAAGTCGGTACAGTATATTTAGACAAGGAATTTTGCAATGATGACAAGATACGAACATGTACAAAATCACCTGTTGCAAGAACACTATTCTTTATTATTCAATGTACATTGTACAACATTTTGAATATGTTGAAATCCGTTTTGGAAATTACGGCATATGAACTAAAGTCTTTGATCAACGAAGATATAATCAAAGTTGTAAGATACGGATTAAAATCACTTTACATAATGCCTGTTAAATTATTTTTGAATTGTATGGGGCTGTATAATCAAACAAGAAAAAGGGACTTGCGTAATCAGTTACTAAGAATGCAGTAAGTAGTCTAAACTCAAATAAAATTGATATGTTTAATAGCGGATGCTTTGGATAAAAACAGGAAGGATCACGAATATTTTGAAATATAATTTACAAAATACGCCTGAAAACAACAACAAATAAAATAATCCTGAATATCTTTAAAAATTTGTTCCTCTGTTTGGGCTGTGTGAAGTTTTTTCCTTTCGGAACTAAGGCCATTCTAAACTACTGAAAATACAGAAAGAGTAATACAGAAAGAGTAAAATAGGCCCGCCTATAACATACTTACAGTTTTTAATTTTTAAGCCCCTTCGGAGGAATCAGGTGACAGTAGGCCCGACAATTCAGATAAACCCCAAAGAAAGGCCATTCGTTGACAGGAAAGAGTTCATAGAGGCCTTTGAAACCGCCTTTAAGAATCTCGGAGAAAAAAACTACAGCGTCCTCTCCTACTACGGGATAGGCGGAATCGGAAAAACCGGCCTGAGAAAAGAGCTCCCCAAAATACTTGAAAAATATAACGAGTCTTACCAAAATACAGGTGCAATATGGGCCACGGTCGATTTTAGCATAGAGTCCCACCGGCAGCCGGATAAGTTTTTTGGAATCCTGAAAAACGAACTGCAAAAGGACGGCGTAAAATTTCACCTATTCGACATCGCCAGGGCCGCCTACTGGAGAAAAGTAAACCCTGAAATCCCCCTGCAAAAAGAAGGATACTCCGAAGACAGCATTGTTACTGAGCTCCTTGATTCTTTCGGTGGTTTAGTCTCGATAAATTACAACAGCATAAAAAGTGTTGTGTTAAAGGCACCTGACCGCTTTAAGGAATGGTCCTTAAAAAGAGATGAGGAAATCACGAACCTGCTAAACATGGAAGCTCTGGATATTGAAAAAAGGCTTCCCGTTTGCTTTGCACACGACCTTTTAGACTATCTGCACACGACCTCAAAATCAGCGGTCATCTTTATAGACAGCTACGAAGCTCTCTGGGAAGACAAAAATGGTCAGGGAAACCATAATTCAAGAGACGACTGGGTCAGAGAACTTATCTCAAACCTTCCTAACTCATGCCTCTGGGTTATCTGTGGCCGGGAAACTCTCCGCTGGGAAGAAATCGATGACGACTGGAAAAATTACGTGGA
>JAQVBP010000219.1 GCA_028690255.1 Methanosarcinaceae archaeon | reverse complement strand
AATATTTACTCAGAATATTTACTCAGAATATTTACTCAGAATATTTACTCAGAATATTTACTCAGAATATTTACTCAGAATATTTACTCAGAATATTTACTCAGAATATTTACTCAGAATATTTACTGAAGTGTTTTTAAGGAGATTCCCCAAACATTCGAATTGCCCGTTAGAATCCTGCTTTTCCCTTATATGTATTTATTCAGATTTAATTTATAAATATTGCTCTTTATAATATCCACGGTAACAATGAAAAGTAGCTTAAAATAAAAGGTCAGGTCGGGAAACACCCACAGTTTGAGTAATATTATGCATATTATAATTTCTTATAAATATATATGGGTATTAAATGTATATTAGTTTAGGGGGAGGTTATCAATGGTATCCAGTAAGGGAAGTATACCTGTTTTCTGTAAGATCCTGCTGGTTCTTATAACAGGCTGCATAATAATTGCAGCAGGCATTCCTGCAACCGCGGATTCTGAAACGGGGGTTGAGGGCACAGTTTCAGATGACCCGGTGGTTGTGGACGTCACAGTAAATCCTGACCGAAGTGCCAATTGCCTGAAAACCATGGAAATGGGGGCTGTAAAGATTGTGGTGCTTGGTTCTCCTGATATCGATGCCAGGGCAATCGATCCTGAATCCCTGACTGTAAGCTCGGAAAAGAACGATGCTACTGTTTACCCGTCCGGCTTTTACTATGAAGATCTCTCAGAAGACGGATTCGAAGATCTGGTGCTGGAGGTGAACTGCCATGAACTGGTAGTGAAGCTCGGGCTAAGGAATTGCTTTTGCAACACCGTCCCATTAACGATTAACGGGGCTCTAAAAGACGGCAGTGGGCTAATAAAAGGAACTGGCACGACGGTTATTCTTCCGGGCCTTCGCTGAAATATTAATAATGTTTTTTGGATATAAGTTCCTTGATGTCCAGATAGCCTCTGAAAAGGAGAAGATCATGAACGGACCACAGGCTGAAATCACTATCTTTGACTTCAAGAAGCCTGAGGAGCTCAGGCGATGGGTCACAATGGATGACAGGGTGATGGGCGGGGCTTCAAAGAGCTGCCTTGGCCATTCCGAAAAGGGGGATGTACGCTTCAGGGGAAATGTCAGATTAAACGAAAGAAATCTCGGCTTTGCTTCCGTGCGTTCCAAAAACAGTGAATTTGACCTGAAAACGTTTGAAGGTGTCCGTATTCGGGTAAAGGGGGACGGCAAAATCTACAGGTTAAACATGAAAACGGAAAAACACCACGACGGTTTTCTCTACCAGCATGATTTTCATAGTGGGGATGGAGGGTGGATGGAACACAGCATCCCTTTTGAAGCGTTTCTTCCTTTTTTCAGAGGAAAGCATGCGAAGGATGCCCCCCCACTTGATCCCGGGAGCATCAAATCCTTCGGGCTGATGGTCGTAGGGCAGGAAGGCGATTTTGAACTCGACATCGAACATATAAAAGCTTACGGAAAATCAAGGACCCCTGAGCTCAGCCCTTTTTCTTCTTAACACATTCCTTTAATTTTTCCTCAAGTCTGATCCGGGAAATGAATACTCCGAACTGCGTTGCGATGGTCTCAATGACTGTCCTGACGTGATCGGAGAGTTCATACTCGACCCGGGAAGCCAGGTAAAAGGCGGCTATAATCTGTTTTCCGTGTTTTACTGGAATGATTGCCGTAACCCTCAGGTCTTCCTGTTTTAAGTGTTCGTCCCTTGAGGTCAGGAGGAGGTCTATATGCTGCTTATATACAGGCTGCCCGACCATAGCAAGTTTCGTATTGGGGGAATTTGCGTTGTAGTAGGAGGCATACTCGACAAAATTGGGGGACAGCCCCATGTGATTTGCAAGTTTCATGTCTCCGCTTTCTTCATCAATCAGATATATGCCCCCGGCATCAATTTCATCGATCTGAAGACAGGAATCAAGCAGGATTTCCAGGGTCTCATGGAGTTCGGTCGAGGCGCTCAGGGCAATTCCCAGGTTTCGCTGGATGTAGAGTAACTTTTCCTCTCGCTTTCTCTCGGTAATGTCCAGAATGATCCCCTTTAAGTACTTCACAACCCCGTCTTTATCCGCTTCGATAAAGGTCCTTTCATCGACCCATCGAGTCTCCCCGAATTTGGTAACGATCCGATACTCCTGGGAAAAATCCGTACAGCCTTCATCAATCCGTCTGGCAAGTTCCCGCTCAACCCGCTCCAGATCGCTCGGGTGCACAATATTTCCATATAAGAGTTTTCCTGTTGTAAACTCTTCCACATCGTAGCCGAATTCTCTGATATGCTCGGACACGAATTCCGCAGGCCAGTATTTCTGGGGCTTCCACAGGAAAACAGTTACAGGTACTTTATTAACGACCGAGACCAGCTCTTCTGCCATTTCCAGGGCATTGCGAAGGGCCGATTCGCTGATATCGAACCCGGATCCTGACATTATAGAACTATGATTTTTATTTGAACCCTTCTTATCTATATTATTTCTATTCAACCCGGTTCTATTCATGTTAGAAGCCATTATATTCTCCATAATCATTATTCAGGTTTTCCAGCCATCAGGCAACAGAAAAAAACCTGTATTTACATTTTGTGCTCTGTATATGAAAAACTACTCGAGGGATTAAAAAGCTTGTGCTTTTATTCACCTATCTATTTTTGTGAATTAGCAGGCAACCAATTGTGAAAAATCCAGTTAGTTCTTATATTAAAATATGAAAATATCCGGAAAAATAAGATTATAACTTCAAAAAATTCAATTTGTATCTCATGCTTCAAGCGCAAAATATTTATATGAATTTGGAAAATCCTGCTAAAAGTGAGATATTTTAAATCCCTGACCTTTTCAAATTAAATGTAATTTTTTAAGAAAAGTTTTCACATCTTCATCCTGCCAGCCGTCGATAAGCTCCTGGACTGCGGCTTCTCTTACAAACTCATCGGCTTCGTTGGCTGCAATATCCATTATAAGCTCAAGGATCTCGGACCTGTTACCCCAGCCCTTTGCAAGTTCCTGGACTGCCATACAGCGTACAAAATTGTCCTCGTCCTCTGCAAGTCGATCTTTGATAATTTCAAGAGTTTCTGCCTCCTCCGGCCAGTTCCTTGCAAGTTCCTGAAGGGCTTTTTCCCTTACGGAATAATGAACGTCTCCAAGGGCTCTTTTCTTAATCAAAGTAAAGGTTTCGGGGGCATCCGGCCATACTTCTGTAAGGATCTGGACTGCCGTCCACCTGACCATGTTATCCTCGTCTTCCATGAGCCTTTTTCGGATAAGGGGCAGGGTTTCAGGTTCATGTTTCCAGCCCTTTGCAAGTATCCGGAGGGCCGAGCTCCTGACGGAATAATGCTCATCTGCCACCCCCCTTTTCCGGATAAAAGTTAGAGTTGCAGGCTCCTCGGCCCATTCTTCACTAAGGGCCTGAAGTGCAGCAGTCCTGACAGCATAATGTTCGTCGTTAATCGCTTTTTCCCTTATGAGCTCCAGGTTTTCGGGCCCCCGGTGCTTTGCAAGGCTCTGGAGGGCGGTGCTCCTTACAAAACTATCTTTTTCTTCGATTGTTCGCTCTCTCAGAAGCTTCAGGACCTCGGAGGCCCCCTCCCCACTCTCCCGGAATTTCGCAAGGCCCTGAAGTGCCGCACCTCTGATAAATTTGTCCTCTGCATTTTTTGCCCAGTTTATTAGAAACTCCAGACACTCAAGGTCCTGCTTTCGGGCAAGTTCCAGAACCGCGGCTCTTCTTACTTCATAATTTTCATCATTCAAAGCCCTCTCCCTGATAAAGGCCTTGACCCCGGCCTGCTCACCCCAGATTCCAGCAAGTTCCTGAAGTGCTGCAGTCCTCACCATATAACTGCTATCCCGGAGCGTTCGTTCTCGGATAAATTCAAAGGTTCCG
>JAQVBP010000054.1:8375-18535 GCA_028690255.1 Methanosarcinaceae archaeon | reverse complement strand
CGTAGACGGTTTTTTCAACCTCAATGTTGCCAGCAAGATCTTCGGAGTAATAGGTGATACTGTGGTTCCCGTTTTCCGTGATTTCCACCGAATTTCCTATCTCAAATGGGGCTTCATCAAGCTTGAAGAAAGTATTTTTCGGAGCAAGGTCATTCACATTAAACGTTACTGTGAAACTGGAATTTTGCCAGCCATCAGGGACGTCATCACTGGTTACAGGGGCAACAGTATCAAGTTTTGCGTAGACGGTTTTTGCGGCTTCGACATTTCCCGCAAAGTCATCGGAGTAATAGGTGATACTGTGGTTCCCGTTTTCCGTGATTTCCACCGAATTTCCGATCTCAAATGGGGCTTCATCAAGCTTGAAGAAGGTGGCGTTTAAGAATGAATCCCCAAGATTGTCAATGGCACTGAGCGTTACCGTGAAACTGGAATTTTGCCAGCCTTCAGGGGCATTGGCAGTTGTTTCCGGGGCACTGTTGTCTAAAATTGTTAAATCCAGTATACGAGGAGAAGTTTCATGAAAGTAAACTTGAGTTTCAGCTGCTGTGAGGCTACCCACCATGAAAGTGATGAGTTTTCCTTCATCAGTGCTGAAACCTTTGACACGAAGCCTATATTCGCCCGCATCCTCAACAGGTGCAGAACCAGCTAATATATTTTCTATATAAGCCCGAACTTCTATTCCTATGGGGGCATTTTCCTCATTGATTTTTACCGTTCCGGTAAAAACGTTTGGTAGAGCGGGAGGATTACTGTCTGCTGCCGCAGGAGGGACAAAGGACATACCCAAAAGGAGGATTATCAGGCATATCAAAATGTGTAAATACTTATTAATCATGAGATCACCATCAATTATTTCAAATTGAAACTGAGGTAAACCCTCTTCTTAATTCTCGTTTGGGTCTTATCGCAATTTTTTCCTACCTGACATGAAACAAATAATAATCATGCCCACAAGCGCATAAGCAAAATTGAATCCGGGAGTCCTTGTATTCTGGAGATCCTGTGGCACTTCGTCTGACGAGGCATTTTCTGATCCTTCACTGGCTTCTCCCCCGACATTTGCATTTTCGCTGTGTTCTTCAGGGGGTGCTGCTTCCGTCCCTTCCTTCGATTCTGCTATTTTGCCATCGGAACCGGAAATTGCCCTGTCCGAATTTACGAATGAAGCCTTTGAACCCGAACCTGAAGATTTCTTTTTAGGTTCGGTCGATCCTTCAACCGCAAGATCCATGGAATAATCATCAGAATTCAAGGATTTGGATTCAGGAACTTTTATTCCATTTACGTAAATGGAAGTTGCTTTTCCTAAATCTTCAGCCTCACCTGAAATGACAAGGGTATATTCCCCTGAGGCCGAGACGGTGTCTTCATCAACACAATTCCCATTGATGAAAGCTTCAACTGTGGTACCTTCGGGCGCAACCTCCCCATTAATTGTAGCAACACCGTGGATGGTTATGGGTATGGAAGGTGGTCCGGCCATAACGATCTGGGATGCGAGTATGATGAAAAGAGTGGCCAGAGCTACACCGGAAAAAACATATATGATTTTTTTACTCATAGGTCTACCTCCTTACTGCTACCGGTGGTAAAAAATAATCGTTCAGCCAGCTGGCTGAACAGTTACATTTACAGGTAGCTGGAATTTATAATTCAATTCAAGAGTTCCTACTCAATAGTTGTCTACGGATACGTATTTGTCATCATTTTCCATGTGTATCCAGTAGCCCTGGCCGGCTTTCATATTGAAGCCGTCCCAGTTTTTGAGTACGGAGTCCCAGCCTACACCCGGCGTCGCATCGTAGCTTAGCAGATTGGAATATCCTGTTTCAATGCTTTTCAGGGCATTTGAGTGCTTCATTTCAGTTGTGGAGGTATGGCCGATCATGTTCCAGCCCGCTACAAGATCCACAGAAAGCGGAAGTTCCCCTACGCCCCCCAGCGGCATTGGTTCAAAAGTGAGTGTAATATCATCCGCAGAGCCGGAGTCTACCCAGTAACCTTTACAGGGTTCGATCAGGTCCACAAAGTCATAATCCCCGGATGTTGTGTTGTAGTAAAGAACCAGACAGCTTCCGAAGACCTCTTCCTTATCCGGATCAAGCAGCCTCTTTGGAACAGATACAAGGTTCCAGCCTTTCTCAACGCTGAGGGCCATTTCTTCGTAAGATTTTACAGGTTCGGCCCATTCCAGCGTATCGTTGTAGTTGCCCACTTTGTCCTTGCTGACCACAGCCACATAATAGTCCAGGCCATTATAGTCCACATTAAGGAAAGTAGAATTCACATCTTTGGACAAAGTTATGGACTCAGCCTTAACGTCATCAGGTAATTCGGAAACATTTTTGATGGCATTTGAGGTACTGAAGTAAACGATATAGTTTTGAAGGTCTTCAGCCTCACTTTTATTCCATTTTACAGTGAGATTTCGGCTCTCGTATCGGGTATCCTCAATGAACAGACCTGCGACATGTTCCGGAGCCTTCGAGTCAATTTTGAAGTTCTTCGCATCGGGTTGAACACTGCGACCTGCATAATCAGTGATGTTTACAGTCCAGTTGTAAACAACCCCGTCTCCTCCGGGGAGATTATCAACCGTTATCGTAAAGTTATCTTTACCGGCATTTGCCCTTGTGTCATAAATCGTGCCATTTTTCCACTCAAGCCCGTTGATTAAAAGTTTATAGTTAAGAGCCAAATTAGAGTCGCTGTCACTATAATTGAATTTGAAATCGCCGGAATTTCCAAAGCATTCGGTCTCACTCAATGGTTTCACTAACTCAACTGTTGGTCCACTGGTATCAACGGTGAAATTCGCAGACCTCTTGAGTTCATTATTTGCTTTATCTTTGACTGATACGGTCCAGTTATGAGCCCCATCAGCTACGTAAAGATCAACAGCCTGTGAAGCCCCAGGCTCAGTTATTGTACCTGATTTTTTCAATATGGAATCAACATACAGCTCGTAAGTCAGAGAAAGCTCTGATTTATATTTATAGGTAAGACTGTCATTGGCTGTGAAGTTGAAAGAAAGGGTATTACTTGTCTTGTTCAGGGCCCCCTCTTCTGGACAATTGAGAGCCAGCTGGTTCGGAACTTCCGTATCTACGTAGAAATTGACATTACCGGGTTTTTTCTCGTTTCCGGCGGCATCTGTTACAATAATTTTCCATTTGTGTTTTTCATCAGAAAGAGCCGCTTCATCCTTCAATGTAAGAAGAGTATATTCATTGTTTTCCCCGGCTTTAGACTCTGTATAGTTGGCTTTGTCAACAAGTTTATTATCTATATACAGATCATAATCCCACCCTAGAATCGATCCCCAGTTATCTGAAGCGGTGAAGTTAAAGGTAGGGGTTGAGGTAGCAACGTACTTGTTTGAATTTTTTGGTGATATTAGTGAAGCCTGTGGATCTATGTTATCAATGACAAATGCATCAGTATCAATTTCAGGAGTGAATGAATTAGAGGCAAGATCTTTTCCTGTGAAGCTTACGTCTACCGAACAGTTCTCAGAAGAGTTCGGAGAGTATATGTAATACCATTCATTGCCTTTCCCTTCTGTCATCTCCTGATTTAACACAACAATACTGCCTATAGTGTTTATAACAGCTTCATTACTACCAGTATCGTTGATGGTGAGCTTGACCTCATACATCTTTTCCGGGAAGGTTACATTGATCATTACAAAGTCATTAGCATTAAGGGAAAAAGGATAGGTATGGTTGTAGACAGGCCCTGAAATTATCGGATCCGTCGTATCAGCGATCCATACTAAGTTAGATTGAAGTTCTTCGGCAATTGGGGAATCAGAGTTAAATGTGAAGGTATTCTTACCGGCTCCCATATATATTGAGATTGCATCGGCATCGGCTCCCCCGTTATCAGACCAGCTGGAATCGGTCTTCATTTTGATTATGAATTCAGTACCAGCAGGTGAAACGGCATACCCATCAATGTTAAAGGTCATAGACTGACCGAGATCAATATTTGTATCGTTAACAACGATTTTTCCAGTATCATTAAAAATCGCAATTTCTTTAATCTCGTTTCCAGTCACACTTGAGCTGGCTTTATTGAACTTAATTTTGACAGTTTGCAGTAACTCGCCGGCAGTAGCATTTAATGTGAAGTTTGCCATGTCTACATAGTCACTGTTTGCCTTAACAGTCTTATTTTGCTCAATCATTACAGCTGGTTGCTTTTCTATTGTTACTGCTGCACTTGCTGATCCTACCAAAAGGAACAAAACGAGCAGTGAACCAATCATTAATTTTATCCTGTTCATAATCCGATCACCGTTTGGGAATTAACCACGTCTTTGTATTATATTTAATATTCCATATATTTTAGAAGTTGCGCGGGCGTAACAAAGGCCCCTTTGTTAATTAACAGAATTCAAATTTCAGTCTCAAAATATTGTAATGAAATAGCCCCGAAATATATTGATTTAATAATAATATTCGGCACATACATACCATAGATTACCCCACTGTTTTTGGACACCCCTCCAATATTCGATTAAAATAAACAGGCTTTGTGTGAATCAGCAAATAGCAACCTTATTCCCCAAATCCCCGTTTTGAAGAGAAACATTATACAATTATTAGTTGCGAATACCGACCCGATTTATTAATATATCATCGCAAACCAGCAAAGTTGCGAATATTATTACCATTTTTAAATAATATCGTTAAACCGATAAGGTATCTAAAGTTATAGAAAGATAAGATATAAATCTTTCTGAAAAATGTTACATGTGGGAATAATTTATTTATGATGATGATATTTAGAATTAAAAAATACAAAAAGAAAAAAGAACAAATTATATTGTTATTGAAAAAACAGGCATGTGAGAGTCTAGATTAAAGACTTGTTATTGTTAATTAGAGAGCGCAGAAGGGCACGAATACCCCGTCCTTCAGGTAGGGGATGAAGCGAATCCTCGCAGATTTTTTGTGCCCCTCAGGAAAATCCAAAAACCGAGTTTCAATCTCATTGAAAGGTTATCTAAAAAGTTGAACTAAATAATTTCCGAGTACCACAAAACCGAGCATGTGGCCCGAAGCATACCCGATCCTTTACAGCTGTCCGACAATTTCAATTTTCAGGTAAAAAGGTAAAAATGCATATTTCGAACCCCTGCCAAAATAGGCAAATAATGCCCAATTTCAGGCCATTCGACTGACTTTTTGTCAGTAAAATATCCTTTATGTATAGGATATTGGCACATAAATACCAGGGTTCGAAAGGGGAGTTGAAAATAGGATTTAAAGCCTTTAAATCAAAAAAGAAGGGTTTTCTTTATTACAGAGAGTAATTGTCGAAAAGCTTCTTTATGGCAAAGTGGCTGAATGCAATTGATTAACTGGTTCTCCAGATATATCCATTTTCACCATACAAAACAAAAAAATATTGAACTATGTTTTGAAATTTATCAAATATGTTTTATTGTCCAGAGGACGGATTTTTTAAATAAACCTTTACACTCTATCAAAAGGGCCTCATCGTTCATACTGTCTACAGCTTCCTGATAGGGATCTTCCGAGTCCAGAATATCCCGGATTGTTTCTTCGTCCGTCTTTACTGTCATGGAGGGGCCCAGTTTCAGTTTGGGGTCGCTTGAGGTCTCATAACTGTAGAAGTCGCTCACCATTCCACTCCGCATGATCAGGGTGATATATAACATATCTCCGTTTTCCAGTTCAATCTGACCTGCGATTTCTTCACTGCCTACAAACCTTTTTAAAAGGCCGGGAACATCCTTTATATTTTCATTATAAAGCTCGGCATTTATGCACAATTCCCCGAATAAGTCCCCCTCTTCTGCCAATTTTCTCGCTTCTTCCGGAGCTTCATAAATCTGGGCATCGATAACTGATGCGGAGTCCGTGCCCGCCCCAGCCAGGGGAATAAATAAAAATGAAACTAGCACAAGAACCAGGCTCAGCTTTCTTTTTAAAGTATACATAAATGGAAAATAAGAAGTCGCGATATAAATAATCTCCGTATAAATAATACATATATGTTCTCGGGTTGAGGGAGGAATTTTTGAATAAAAAAGAGTATAAAAAACGCACATGAAATTCCCGAATTACGGGCACAAATAAATAAAATTACTTGAACACACTTTCATACCAAAAGACAAACTGTAATCAGATATTTACACCTGGCTCATAGAATTAAAAAATGTAGGCAAAACTATATAATACATTTGGAAAGATATATGGCTTGGAAACTGGTATCAATAACTTATGGAAAAGCCAAAAAAAGAAATATATTAGGACAGGTGTCCTTCCTATACCACAATATATTCTTCCAAATTATGCCAATTAGAGTTTAAGTGAAGGACTGAAAACTTCAGAGCAATATTTGTCAAATACCTCGTCTTCAGCCAGATCGTAGATTTCCCTGTATTTTTTTGATTTGGGATCATGTTTACTCATGATCTGCTTAACTTCCGCATTCATATTGTCAAGGGTTTCCTGATTAAAACCTTCAGTGTTCTGCATTGTAAACATAAAAACCATTCTCTGTAATTAGCCATTATTATAATTAATGATTATTTATATTAATATGTTTGCATTTCTGCCAGTTCAGTACTTAGCAAAATATTTAAGCATAGATTGGATTCAGATACAGTTAATCCCCGGAAGATATTAATTACTATCAAAGAACGATGTGTTTCACATGTGACAGACAGGAAATTCCACTTAATATGGAGTATTTGACGCTCGAGCTCTTTACGAGCTTCAAGTTTAATTATAAAAACATATATCTGTAAGCACCAGAAATATAAGCAACTGTGAGAGTATCCCAATCTATCTTAAGAGTGAGAAAGTACATCCGGAATTAATGATTATTCAGATACCTGAAATGAACTTCAAGGATTGATAAGTACAGATATTCCCTAATTTCTTAATCCTATAAATATTTTACATTAGTATTATATACAGCAGGATATTCTAAAGCCTTTATTTTATACCCGACTATATTAGCTCCGGTCCAAAATGAGATACAACTCTGCAAAAGATACGAAAGCATACGGGCAGAAAGTTCCCTTCCCCCTCAATCATACAATTACTTTACATTGTTAATTATTTATCCCTTTATTTTGCTAACAAAACATACAAAAATATTCGAGTTGATAACAAAGTGCGTTCCATCCCACAGCGAGTAAATACAAAAAAGAACCATGAAAACAGTTCGGACTCCGAGGGAGTTGCCACCGAACTCCTGATCCTTAAACCCGAAGGCTACCCTTTAAGCGGTATGATCGAAGACTATCCGATAATTGAAAACAAGGACGTTTTCGAATGCTATGCACGGGAACAGTGGAGTGGCTGCGTGGTTCGCAAAGGTGAATACCTTTTTGATCGGAGGATGTTTCCGGATTTCGCATACAAAATAATCGAGATCGAGCCTGCAGAGTCCGTAATCGGCATGTCAACCTCTATTGTCGTAAGCGAAGAGGAAAACGACCCGCTCGCTTCAACAGAGTTTAAAAACCCGGTCTGCTTTGATTCCGTGGTCGGACAGGAACTTGCAAAACAGAAATGCAGGTTGATCGAACGTTTTCTGGAAGAACCCGAACGTTTCGGGAAATGGGCCCCCAGAAACGTTCTCTTTTTCGGTCCCTCGGGAACGGGAAAAACCATGCTCGCAAAAGCCCTCGCAACCAAGACCGAGGTTCCGATCATTCCTGTCAAAGCTACCCAGCTTATCGGAGAATACGTCGGCGACGGGGCTCGCCAGATCCACCAGCTCTATGACCGGGCGGAGGAAATGGCACCCTGCATAGTTTTCATTGACGAGCTGGATGCAATCGCCCTTGACCGGAGGTTTCAGGAACTAAGAGGGGACGTGGTCGAGATTGTAAACGCACTTCTTACCGAAATGGACGGGATTGATGAAAGGGCAGGCATCTGCACCATAGGCTCAACCAACCGCGTCCATTCCCTCGACACGGCGGTTAGAAGCAGGTTCGAAGAAGAAATCGAATTCATCCTGCCGGGAGTAGAGGAGATACAACATATCTTCGAATTGAACATCGAAACTTTTCCTCTCGAAGTCGAACCCTGTGACTTTGCGGCCCTTGCGAAGAAAGCGGTTGGACTCTCTGGCCGGGACCTGGTAGAAAAGGTACTGAAAACCGCCCTGCACCGGGCTATAATTGAAAACAGGGAAACCGTAACGGAAAAAGATTTCGAAACCACCCTTTCAAAGCTCATTAAAAAAGACGAAAATCGAAACCCTGATAGGCTGTACGTTTAAGACCGCAGTTAAATATTTGGCGAGAAGTGGAGGTCACGATCTCACTTTTCCACCAGATCTTTTTTTCCATAACAACGTCATTAAAAAAAATGATTGCCGCACAGGAAAAACTTTTTTGAAGGCCAGGCCTCTTACCCCTGTCGAAGCTTTCCCCGGGAATCTCCGGAACAAAACTCCGGAAGGCTGTGCTGCTTATTCTCCTGCTTCTTCCACACCTACGGCGTTCAGGAACTTCTTAACAACGGCCTCGTTTACAAGCCTGAGAAGGGTCTGCCTGTCTTTTGTCACAGTAAAGACTCCGAGCGGGATCTGGGCCCCGGCAGACGTGGCATGTCCTCCGGCGTCTTCTCCGAAGGCCTGACGCATGATCGCCCCCAGATTGATCCTGATATCGTTACTGCGCCCTGAAATATAGATCCTGTCTTCCGTGACCCCGAAAACCACGGTTGTTGAAATCCCCTCAAGACTCAAAAGATAGTCTGCAGCCTGTGGGAGGGTATCTCTGTCCCGTATGTTTCCCACATTTGAGAGGAGGTAACTCCCGATAACCTGCCGGTTCCGAATAGCTTCTCCGAGGACGTCCAGGGTCTCGATGGCCA
Source organism: Methanosarcinaceae archaeon (assembly GCA_028690255.1). Lineage (GTDB taxonomy): Archaea > Halobacteriota > Methanosarcinia > Methanosarcinales > Methanosarcinaceae > JAQVBP01. The sequence continues at coordinate 9,656 of JAQVBP010000054.1, read as the reverse complement.
TGGAAGGGCGTTCGAGCTGATCCAGAATATCGTGGTCCGAGAGAGGGTAGAGATATGAAGCCGCTGAAAGGTCCGCGGGATCTGTATTGCGCTTGAAGTCCTGGGTATCGGTCCTGATTCCGTAAAGCAGGGCGGTTGCAAGCGTCTTTGAAATAGGGACGTTTAGCTGCTGGAGATACTTGGTCATGATGGTTGCCGTTGCCCCGAAGTTCGGGCGGATATCCACATAATCGGCGTTGAGTTCGGCATCTCCTATGGGATGATGGTCAATTACGATTCCTATGTAGGAGTTCGAAGGAAGCATGTTGTTGACTCCTGGAATCGAACAGTCAATAAGGGCGATTTCATCAAAGTCCGCAGGATCGTGTTCCTCCATTTTGCTCAGGTCGATCCCAAGCAGGTTGATAAAGGCCTTGTTTTCCTGGTGACCGATTTTCCCGTGGTAAAGGATGTTTGTATCCACCCTGAAACTGCCTGCTATTTCCTTTAAAGCCAGAGCACTTGATATGGCATCAGGATCCGGGTTGTCGTGGATTACGATAGCGAGTTTTTTATCCCCCAGGCCTTCCATCCACTGAGCAAGTTTGCTTCCCCTATGAGCGGACTCGGACCTTTCCAGAGAACGGGAAAGAGAATTTGCAACAAGCCTTGAAGGTATAAAGACAAAGTCTGCTCCGAGTTTTTCCATTTCCTCCTTGTTTATAATGTCCGAGGCCCTTGCAAAGAGGTGGGCCTCCGGGCTAACTATCTTTTTGAAGTTCCCGATTCCTTTTTTATTAGCCTCGTTGTCCGAGCTGAGGAAGAGTATGGCTATAACATTTTTAAGGTCGATCTGGTTTATGAGTTCTGGATCACGGATGTTACCCCTCATTGCTTCGTATCCTTCTTCACGGAGGGTCTCCACTTTTTCTTCATCAATATCGACCATAATTACGGATTTGTTGATTTCCCGAAGCTCCTTTGCAAGGGCAAAACCGAAGCTTCCACTACCAAGAATTAAATATCTGGGTTTAACAATATTTTTTAGGTTTGTATCGACATCTTTTAAAAAAGCAGGCAAATGTAGTGCCTCCCTATCTCATGTACATCTGGACACTTTCAAAGAAGAACAAATTTTTTTCGGATTTCTCTGAATTTTCATCCTTTTAGCAGCTAAAAACTTTACTGCTGATCACTTTGGTTGTGAAAACATAACTTTTTGTTGCGCAAACATATCTTTTTGTTGTGCAAACATAACTTTTTGTTGCGCAAACATATCTTTTTGTTGTGCAAACATAACTT
>JAQVBP010000054.1:0-8275 GCA_028690255.1 Methanosarcinaceae archaeon | reverse complement strand
AAACATAACTTTTTGTTGCGCAAACATATCTTTTTGTTGTGCAAACATAACTTTTTGTTGCGCAAACATATCTTTTTGTTGTGCAAACATAACTTATTGCCTTGAAAACATACCTTCTCTTTGTCCAAACACTGATTGCTTTAAATGCTTCCTTTGTCTATGTCCGCACTCTTTCACATGTGATAGGCAGAAAGCTCCTTTGTTTCGCATGGGGTAGTTGACTGGTTCTATCTTTGCATGTCTGATATTTGGAGTTATGTATATAGTTTATGCTTAATGTATTAATATATGGGATAAGTTCCTGTATATAACAGGCCTGCATTTAAGAAATTATTCCGGATTTCTTACAAAATCTAAATCTCTAAAAAACGAACATGATACTCTTTGAATAACATGCACAAAAAATGAAAGTTCACATTGCACTTTCATACCAATAAAAGTTCACATTGCACTTTCATACCAATAAAAGTACATATTGAACTTTCATTTAAAATGGGACGTATGGGATATTAATTTATCTGAAAATATTCAACCTGATAGGAAAGGGATGTAATTTTATGAAGTATATAAGTTCTTCAAGGATGAGGACTGTGGACAAGAACTGTGCGCATTTAGGGCTCCTCCCTTTGCAACTTATGGAAAACGCAGGAGGCGCGATCGCGCGCTCTGTCAGGGAAAGGCTTGAAAGCGGGCAGGTGCTTTTTGTTGCCGGAAGGGGAAATAACGGCGGGGACGCATTTGTTGCGGCCCGGCACCTGGCCGGCATTCCGGCATATGAAGTGAGGGTTCTTCTGCTGGGAAAAGCCCCGGAAATCCGGACCGAAGAAGCCGGGCATAACTTCAGGCTGCTGGAGTTTTCCGGAGTCCGGACCCTTGAGCTCAGGGACTCTTCCGAACTTTCGGAATGCAGCTGGTTTTCAGAGGCGGATTTTCTGGTGGATGCGATTTTTGGGACCGGAGTAAAAGGAAAAATAAGGGAACCCGAATCAAAGGCAATCGACCTGATAAACGAAGAAGGAAATATGGGAAAACCCGTGCTTTCCGTGGACATCCCTTCAGGGCTTGATCCTGACGGGGACAATTTCGATAAAGCTATCCGGGCTGACCTTACGCTTACTTTCCACTGCCTGAAAACAGGGCTTACGGGAGAAAAAGCAAAAGAATTTACTGGAGACGTGCAGGTGGCCGATATCGGGATCTGTGCGGCCGCAGAAACCTTTGTAGGTCCCGGGGATCTGCAGGTCCTTTACAGGCGGAGGACGGACAGCCATAAAGGAGCAGCAGGAAAAGTCCTTGTCCTGGGGGGAGGCCCCTATTCGGGAGCTCCGGCTCTTGCGGCCCTTGCGGCTTACCGGGCCGGGGCAGACCTGGTAACTGCGGCTGTGCCGAAGTCCGTATCCGATACCGTGGCATCCTTTTCCCCCAACCTTATAGTCCGGAAACTTTCCTCAGAAACCCTCTGCCCCGAAGACCTGCCTCTCCTGAGGGAACTTGTCGGAAGCCATGACGTGCTCGTGCTCGGGATGGGGCTTGGAAAAGCCCGGAAAAGCCTTGAGACCGTAAGAAAACTCCTGCCCTTCGCAAGAAAAGCTGTCCTGGATGCCGAGGCCCTCTCGGCCCTTTCCCCCGCATTCCTGCAAACGCTAGCATGCAACTGTGAACTGGTCCTGACCCCGCACGCCGGGGAGTTTGAAAGGCTGCTAGGGGAAAAGGCCTTCCCAATTTCTTCTGAAGAAAGCCTGCGCATAAAAGCTGTCCGGGAATTTTCGGAAAAGAATGGAGTCGTAACCCTGCTTAAAGGAAAGACCGACATAATCTCGGACGGCGAACAGACCCTTCTGAACAGGACCGGAAACGCCGGGATGACGGTCGGGGGAACAGGCGATGTCCTTGCAGGGCTTACGGGAGCTCTTTTTGCCCTGAACCCCGCATTTTTAGCGGCTTCATGTGCGGCCTATATCAACGGGGAAGCCGGAGACCTGGCTTTTCGGGAGTTCGGATACGGCCTGCTTGCAACGGACGTGCTTGAAAAAATTCCCGCAATTCTTAAGGCTGCAAATGAAATATAATATAGAATCATAATATAGAATCCTAATAATAAATATAGAATCCTAATAATAGAGATATAATCTTAATAATAAAAATCAGAGAATAAGGCTACTCAACATAGCAGGTTTTTAGTCTTTATACCGAATAGGGGAGGCAAAGAAGGTGGATCAGGAAGCTGACAGGAAAATCGATGTTGATATAGAGCGAAACAGGATAAGGATACAGATCTTTCACGGGGAAGACAAAGAAATTATCAAGCTGAACCTCGGGGAAGCGGAAGGTCTGGCTGAAAAACTGGAAAATGTCCTGGAGGATTATTCCAGGCGTAAACATATCAGGATTGACTAACGAAATGACGGATTGACCTGATGAGTGTTGATTTATTGACTGAATACTGACAATTTTTTTTAATTTCTTGAAAAACCTGGTGATTTTTTGGATAATGTAAAATTTACCCATATTGAAGCCGGAAAGGCCCGAATGGTTGACATAAGTGAAAAACCGGACGTTACAAGACGCGCCAGGGCAGCCGGAGAGATCCTGCTTTCCCGACCTACGATTGAAAAGATCCGGGAAGGAGAAGTGGAAAAGGGAAATGTGCTTGCGACAGCCCGCGTGGCGGCCGTAATGGCTGTTAAAAGGACTCCGGACAGCATTCCCCTCTGTCACCAGATTCCCATTACCGGGATAGATGTGGACTTTGAGCTTGGAGAGGACACGATTTCGGCCTTTGTAGAGGTCCGTTCCGTCGGAAAGACCGGGGTTGAAATGGAGGCCCTTTCCGGAGTGTCGGCGGCTCTGCTTACGGTCTGGGACATGGTGAAGTCTGCCGAAAAGGACGCAAGCGGAAATTATCCTCATACGGCCATCCGGGACATAAGGGTGCTTGAAAAGGTAAAGGGGTACTGATAAGCTGCTGAGGTTTTCTCATACATGCCCCCGATCGGGCCCGTTGAAAACAGGTTCTTTTCCGAAGGGGCCGGAGGAAAGGCATAAATAAAGTTTGAACCATTAGGGGGGCCAGAAATGAATCATTTTATAATATATAGTATCAGGTATATCCAGACGAGCAGTTGAGGTATGCAGTTTGAAGATCATAGGTGGACCAGCATCACAGTTACTCGCCAGCCGCACAGCCCGGGCTCTTGGCGCGGGACCCGTGCTCTGCGAATACAGCAGCTTCCCTGACGGGGAGATTTACTTAAGAATCGCCGAAGAAATCGAAAACGAGGCCGTAACCCTCATACAGAGCACCCCCACCGATTCGGACCTGGTAGCACTCCTCCAGCTCATAGACGCCTGTGAGGGCGCAAAAAGCGTAAACGTGGTAATTCCCTACATGGGCTACGCCCGCCAGGACAAGAAGTTCAAATCCGGGGAACCCATCAGCGCCCGCGCAATAGCCCGCTGCATTAACGCCGACCGGGTCTTTACCGTCAATATCCACGAGGAGAGTGTGCTCGACTACTTCCCCTGCCCCGCCAGAGACCTGGACGCTGCAGGACTGCTTGGAAAACACATCGGGGAGCTGGGCCTTGAAAACCCGATTGTGGTTGCTCCCGACGCCGGAGCTCAGGCCATTGCCAGAAACGTCTCCGGAGACCTGGGTTTTGCCTGCGATTACCTCCAGAAAACCAGGCTCAGCGGGGATACCGTTGAGATCAAGACCAAAAACGTGGACGTGGAAGGCCGACACCTTGTTCTGGTCGATGACATGATCGCGACCGGCGGGACAATGGCCGAATCCATCCGTATGCTCAAAGGCCAGGGAGCCGCAGACGTCTACCTCTCCTGCGTGCACCCCGTGCTCACGAGAAATGCCGTGGTAAGGCTCTTCAATGCCGGGGTCAAGGATATCATCGCAACCGATACGCTTGAAAAGGTCGAGAGCCAGGTGAGTGTCGCTCCCCTTCTTGCAGAAGCCCTGAAAGGCCTCTGATTTCCATATTTTCTTATTTTTTTCTTTTATTATTTCCATATTTTCTTATTTTTTTCATATTTTATTGGTTTTTTCCGGCAAGCGCAGCCCTGAGGGCTCTGCATGCCTCTTCGTCAAAACAGACGAGAATGACCTTTTCCGGCAGCTCGTTTGCCTCAAGAAAGCGTTCCACCCCGGATACGGCCAGCTTTGCGGCCCTTTCCGGGGGATACCCATATGCGCCCGTGCTTATTGCCGGAAAGGCAATGGTTTTTGCCGAATGTTCTTTTGCAAGGGCCAGGCTTTTTTGGTAGCAGGAAGCCAGCAGTTCTTTCTCGCCTTTTTCACCCCCTCTCCAGACCGGGCCCACGGTGTGGATAACCCATTTTGCAGGAAGCCTGTACCCTTTTGTAATTTTTGCCTCGCCTGTGGGACAGCCTCCGAGAATTTTGCATTCCTCCAGAAGTTCCGGGCCCGCAGCCCTGTGAATCGCCCCGTCCACGCCTCCACCCCCGAGCAGGGTTCGGTTTGCGGCGTTCACTATGGCGTCAACTTCCAGTTCCGTGATGTCGGCTCTGAGAACTTCAATTCTTTCGGAAACGGGTTTCGTTCTTATTTCCTCCGTTTACTCAATTATTTTCCATTTGTTAATACGAAATACATTATTAATATTTAAAAAGTCTCCGTCAAAATAGTTATAATGTATGGGTTCTATTTATTTGATAATTTTGGATTGTTGAAGAGTTTGGGAACTCTTACCAGCCGGATGGAATTCAGGCCTCTTAATTATATACAATTCAACATTATGTGGCCCCTCACGTCCGGAATCCATTGGGGGTGAAAATATGAAGAAAAGGGAGATAATCGGTTTAATAATATTGTTTTTCCTTGTTCTGATAAGCACAGGCCCGGCTTCGGCCGCCACGCTTACGGTTGATGACGACGGCAGTGCGAATTACACGTCAATCCGGGAGGCCGTGAATTCTGCAAATGAAAATGATACGATTTTCGTCTACAGCGGGACGTATGCAGGGAACATCTCCGTAGATAAGAAGCTGGTCCTGAAAGGAGTGGATAAGGGAAACGGGATGCCTGTAATTGATGGGTCTGAATGTAATGAAAATGGTTTTTCACTTTTTGCCGATGAAATTACTCTGGACGGGTTTGAAATAAGAAATTGTGATGAGGGGATTAGGGTGTTTTCCGCCGGGAATACAATCATAAACAACACCCTGAGTAACTGTTTTTTTGGGATCTGGGTTTATGAGATAGTGGATAGGTCTGTATGGCGGCATATTTCCAGCAATAACTATATTGAGAATAATAAAATATTTGAAAATAGTTATGGAATTCTGCTTGATAAATCCGATGGCAACATTTTGAGAAATAACGATATGCTGGAAAACTATTATAACTTTCAATTATGGAGTGGCACCTATGCTCATAACGATATTGACAAAAGCAATCTGGTCAACGGGAAACCCCTTTACTATCTTGTAGGGAAATCGGACACTGTAATCGATTCTTCTTTAGATGTCGGGGCCCTTTACTGTATTGACTGTTATAATATTAGTATATTGAACCTTGAGATTAAAGGCTCCGGAAATGGGATTAACCTCTTCAATATTTCAAATTCCCTTGTCCGGGATAATACCATTAGCTCTTGTAGAGAAGGCCTTACAATCACTGAATCTTCCGGAAATACTATAAGGGACAATCAGATAAGCTCCGGTTATTACGGGCTGATCCTCAATGATTTGCATGACAATGTGTTTAGAAACAATCGGATGAGTTCCAATGAGCATAATTTTGAGGCCTGGAATTGTAAAGCCAATGATCTGGACATCAGCAATACCGTGGATGGAAAACCCATTTATTACCTCTACGGAGAGGCCGGGGATGTAATTGATGCTTCTTCAAATGCAGGGACTGTGTACTGTATTGACTGTGATGATATCGTAATAGAGGGACTTGATCTTAAAAACAGCGATAACGGAATTTACCTTTATAATACCTCGAATTCCCTGGTTAAGGACAATACTATTAGTTCATGTGATGAAGGTATACGAATTATTGATTCCTCTGGAAACACAATCCTGAATAATCAGATTACTTCCAGTTATTTTGGATTGCTTCTTGATTACTCAAACGGCAACAATTTTAGAAACAACCTGATGAGTTCTAACATGTGGAATTTTGCCGCCAGGGGGTGCAAAGCCAACGATCTGGACCTCAGTAACACAGTCGATGGAAAACCTATTTATTATCTCTATGGAGAATCCGGGAAGATAATTGACGCTTCCTCAAATGCGGGATTGGTTTACTGCAGGGATTGTAGCGACATCACCATAAAAGACCTCAGCCTTAAAAACAACTATAATGGCGTCTGTCTGGAAAACACAAGTAATTCCATCATTGAAAACTGTATAATCGATGAGTGTGGGAGTGGGGTTGAGCTTTCCGATTGTTCTAATTCCAATATACTTGGAAATAGAATCAACGTTGAAAATGGCTGGGATGCAATTGAGATTTTTGGATGTGATAATAACCTTTTTGCGGATAACATTTTGAATGTCGAAGAGTCAGGGCTGTATGGAATTGATATGTGGGATTCACATGGAAATATTTTTGTACGTAACCGGATTACGGCCTATGAAACCCTAATTTCTCTGGATAATGACATTGATAATACTTTTTATCTCAATGATTTTTGGCTGGAGGATGATTTCCCAGGAATAGTAGGGGCGTCTGCCCCGGTAGATTCTCCGAGCCCTTCTTTGATACCCGAACGTGCATTCCGGGATTTTGAAAGAGAAAGGCCTGAGAAGTTTTGTGAGGAATATAACGAAGCCGATGGGATAAAATTAACATTCAGTGCATCGGGTGGAGGTTCTGGGGAAGATGGCATAAATACAGGCTTCTGGAACTCTTCGGAAGCTCTCAACTATAGCTATCAGGGAAAAAAATTCACAGGCTACCTGGGCAACTACTGGAATTATTATGAGGCTTCGGATTCCAACGGGGACGGGATAGGAAATTCTCCCTGTATGGTTAGAATGGCCTTTTATTATGAGGAGGTAGAAAGTGAATATGATAACTACCCTCTTATGAAGCCTGCATCAAACTATGTGGTCGAAGGAGATAGTCTCATTGATGTTAGTTTTTCTGCAAACGTTACTTTGGGCCCTGCTCCACTTGCCGTCCAGTTCGAAGCCCTTTCCGATAGGTCCACTTTCTGGAAATGGGACTTTGACGGAGACGGGCTTGTAGATTCCACGGAAAAGAACCCCGTTTATATCTATGAGAAGCCAGGGATTTACACCGTTTCCCTGACCGTGGGAAATGCCCTGGGAACGGGGAGGACGGAAATTGAAGATTTAATTACAGTCACGGCCCCTCCGAAAATCACGTCTTTTGCCCCTACCTCTGCGCTGATTACGGACTATGAGGGCGATACAAGGAGCTTTGAGGTGGCCGTGGATCAGGTATCAACCCTGACCTGGTATTTAGACGGAGAAAACCTTTACAGCAACCTGTCCGTTCAGGCCTCTTCCTGCACCCTTTCCGCATCGGCTGAAACCGAAGGAGGAGGGGGGGCCAAGGTGCATGAGCTCACAGTTCTTGCAGAAAACGAAAACGGGACATGCAGGCTGACCTGGGCGTGGGTTGTTATCCCGGCAGAACCGCCGGAAAATGTCCGGGCCCGGGATTCCGTTGAGGTAAACATCACGGGAAATGGGCCTGTTTTTTACGGATTCGAGCCTGAAAACAATTTCAGTATTCTCAATCTTAGTTTTGAAGCCTCCGGAGGTCTCGGGAATGTCAAGGCTATGGTCGAGGTCCTCAACGGATCTTCCGAAAATGTTCCGGTCCTTCCCCCCGGCAAAATTTACAGGCACCTGAACCTCAGGGTAGGAAGCTACGAGTTCGGGAAATCCGGCACTGGGAACGCAACCGTACTGTTCAGGATCGAAAAGGCCTGGTTCGAGGAGACAGGCGTTAACGTATCCACAATCAGGCTGTGCAGGTATGATTCCGGCAGATGGGAGAGGCTGCCGACGAAAATAGTGGAGGGGCCTGATCAGGCTTTCCATTACTTTGAAGCGATAACCCCCGGATTCTCTTCCTTTGCCATAGGAAGCCCGCTAATAAAGGCCGTAAACCCTGAAACGGAGGGAACTGGCCCCCTGGAATCCGTAAAAGACAAAGAACAGAAGTTCGGGGTTGAGACCAGCAGGGAATGCAACCTGAGCTGGTATATTAACGGCAGTCTGGTGCAGGAGGACAGCAACACAACATATGCCGAAT
>JAQVBP010000053.1 GCA_028690255.1 Methanosarcinaceae archaeon | reverse complement strand
CCGGAAGGCTCAAGACTGCTGCTTGCCTGCATTACACCTGTGTGCACGACTTCCTGACTTTTCTGGGTTGTATAGAACCCTGCTCCGAGCATAACGTAGCTGAAAACCGCAGCTACGACCACAAAGGCCACCAGGACAATTGCTGCTTCAAGTCCGGTAAACCCTTTCTCATCTTTTGTAAATCTATTCCACATTATTAATCAACCTCAGTATTTAGGCATGATTTTTATAGGATTTGCACAGTTGAAATTCAAACCGGTAGCATGAAACACCAGATTACCTAAAGAATCTTTTTTTAAGTATAGTTTCACGTGCTCGGCTTAATTATCAAAAGTATAACCCCAATATAATATAAACACTAAATATATCATCTTATAGATAATAAGTCTTTCGCATGTAATTAAATTTAGTATGTAAATAAAATACATTATATATTATTTGATTAATATAATGGCGCCCCCACCGGCATAAATAATAATGTATTGATATAATCGATTCAATATTTATAATCTGTAGCAGGGGTTTAAAATTCGGAACATTTTATTCTGATAATCACTTTAAGTTCCCGTTGAGGGGGTGATATTATCATAATACTATTCTAAATAACCGAATATCACCCCTTAAGACTGCGTTTTTACGCGATCCTGCGAGGCTTTGGCTCTTCGGAGTTGAATTAAAAAAAATGTAAAAATCGTCCCCTCTGGAAATTTGGACCCTTAAATATCAACCATCTAATAAACAAATTGCCTAAAAAACATTGAGGGTCTGCTAACAATTAGTCTATGGGATATGGGATACAGGTCTTATACAGAAGGGATTACTTATAGAATATATTTTCATAACACTCTAGAATAAAAATATTAAATATCTGTGATTAACTATTTATTATTTATATACTGTAATTCATACCTTTTTAAAAATTTTTTCCCTCGCGCTGACGGGAGTGAACAGTTCTCTTATTTCTCCTGGTAATGTTTCAGACTTGCCGATTATCAGGTAACCCCCATCTGAAAGGGAATTATAAAAATCATTCAACATTTTTACTTTTTGCTGCTCATTAAAATAGATCATAACATTCCTGCAAAAAACAACATCAAAATATTTTGAAACAGGGGGCTCACTGGTCAGATCATGTTTCTTAAATCTAATCATCATTTTTTGGAGCTTTTTGACTTTGAAATCTACCCCGGAAGGTTCAAAATATTTTTGTACAATGGGTGGGTCTAAATTTTGTAGCTGTTCTTTGCTGTATGTGCCCTGTGAGGCGCGTTTCAGGCAATTTTCGTCAATATCCGTTGCGTAGATAGATATACTCCAGTCTTTCGGCAAAACCTCTTTTGAGCAGATGCCAATTGAGTACGGCTCCTCTCCGTAAGAACAGGCTGCACTCCAAAATCTGACAAGATTGCTTTGAGATTTCTTTTTCCGTTCCATTATTTCTGGCAAGATCTCTTCCCGGAAAACTATAAATGGAGTTTTATCCCGCATAAACTCCGTGACGTTTACCGTAATTGTGTTTATGGCTTCTTTGAGTTCGTTCGGGTTATTTTCCAGGAACCTCGTATACATTATATAATTCTCTATTCCCAGAGTCTTCATTCTCAGGTCAATTCTTCTTCTGAGATAACTGTCTCTGTAACCGGTCAGGATAATACCCGATGCTTTCGAAATCTTCCGTACGAGAAAGGGAAAGCCATCATCAATATTTATAACCACAGTGTTTCTCCTTTAGTATATTTGACAATCATACTTCCATCCGCAGGGTTAAACATGACATTCCTGCCAGCCTCCCCCCCCACATCTTTTGCTCGAATTGGAATATTTTTTTTGATTAGAGTTTCTTCAACGGATATTGCGTTTCGATTGCCAATTTTGAGGATTTCCAGGTTCATATGCTTGAAAACCTGAGCTCCTCCCGCAAACTTTGCGGCAATTTTACGTCTTCTGGCTCCTTTTTTTATCATTTCTTCAAACATTTGTTCTATGGCGATTTCAGCATACTTGGTTTCACCGTTCTGTGAAGTCCCCGGAAGCAATACGTGTGCTATTCCGCATATGCCGGTTGAAATGTCATAAAGAATTACTCCGACACAGGACCCAAGGCCCATGGCCTTTAGGAGAATATTTTTTCCGATTTTATATTCCCCTATACCGGCTGATAATTCCCCCTCCAGAGCTATAATACCCGAATTTGGGGTGGTGTCTGCCAGATACTTTTTTGCAGTGTTAGCCATATCACATGACTGGCAGCCATCCTGAAAGGAACATTTATTTGAAATTGAACAATAAGATTTTACCAGCACATTTCTCTCGGTTAGAAAAATTGCCTTTCCTTTTTCATTTGAGGTAAACAAAATTTTGCTATTCATAATAGTTCCGTCATTTTCATTATATCCTCAAAAAGCCCGGCTTCCGGAAGCAACGCAAAATAGGACTTTATATCGGAACCGGCGCTAAGTGAGGTTTCAAAAAGTATTATATGATTGCTCTTCATAGCCATTTGTGATACTACGGAATCTACAACAGCCGTTGGTACATCTAATGCAAAACTTGGGGGGGACGGGAGTAGTATTATGTCCATAAAATCAGCCGAAGCATCACAAAATGAAGACGATAATATGTTTCCAACTTCCATAATCGTGGACTCATACATTTCCTCATCCAGCTCATCCAAACCAAACAGACTACTTGCAATTGTTTTTGAAGATTCTTCAGGGAACATAATATATAGATATCCGGATCGGTTCTCTTCAAGGTCCTGTAATGCTATAATTACTCCTGCGACAATCTCGGGAATAAATTCATTGAATATATTTTTTATTTCCCCCACCCTGACCTCTGGCACTGAGATATAAACGTCTTTGTCTAAAAGTGTTGATAGAGAGGTTGCTGCATGCCCTGCTCCGATATTTCCGAGTTCTTTTAATATGTCCAGTTCCATTTCACCAAGATTCTCTATATCAATCATCAATATCACCTCTTATAAGCACCGAAACGTCTAATATCGGTATTACTCGCCCGTCTCCTAATATTGTAACACCAATAAAGCCTTTTATATTTGAGAAAATTTGTCCAAGTGGTTTTATAACAATTTCCTGCTGGTCTATGATCGAATCAACTATTAGGCCAACTTCTTCATTTTCCATTTCAACTATTATTGCGAGTACTTTTTCTAATTTGTCGCATTGTATGTTGAAAATATCTTTTAACTCTAATACGGGTATTATTTTATCTCCGATGTAGATCAGAGGCTTTTCATTAATGAGCTTGTAATCCTTGCTATCAACGCTCAGAGCTTTTACAACGTTAGATATTGGGATTGCGTATGTTTCAGCTCCTACTTTCACTAAAAGGGATTTTATTATGGCAACCGTTGGGGGCAAATCAATTCTGATTTTTGTATATTCTCCCTTATTTGAATATATTCTAACCTTTCCACCAAGGTTTGCAACAGCGGTTTTTACTGCATCCATGCCTACGCCCCTTCCTGAGATTTCAGTTGCACTTTCCTTTGTTGAAAAACCGGGGGTAAAAATAAGCATCCGAACTTCATCATCACTAAAATTCTCTAAATCAAATGCCGAAAATAGTCCCTTCTCAATCGCCTTCTTTTTTAAGAGTTCCAGGTCCAGGCCTTTTCCGTCATCTTCGATCTCAATTATGACATTGTTCTTTTCTCTTCTTGCTGAGAGTTTTATGTGGCCAATTTCGCTTTTTCCAGCATTTTTTCGCTCTTCATGGCTTTCTATTCCATGATCAACGGCATTTCTTACAAGATGAACCAGAGGATCATTAATTTTATCTATAATTGTCTTATCTAATTCCGTATCCTGCCCTTCAATTTCAAAATCGATATTTTTGTCTAATTTTCTACTCAGGTCCCTTACCATCCGTGGAAACTTACTGACCACGCGATCTATTTTTACCATCCTTATTCTCATTACTTCATCTTGTAAGCTTGATATTGATTTATCAAGAGCTCCCGTTGCTTCATCTAATTCTGGTAAATCGTATTCTTGAGATATCTGAAGCAAACGTCCTTTGTTAATTACAAGCTCTCCAACAAGATTCATTATACTGTCAAGATTAGAGGTCTTTACCCGGATAGTTTCTTGTATTTTAGTTCCCGAAGACTCTAATTTATTAGTTGTCGAGTTTGATAAGGGCTTATTTGAATCAATTTTTAATTTTGTGTTCACCGGATTTTCCTTTAGCTCTGATCCTTGACCCGGGGATTCTTCGTTAATCTCCTCTATATGTTGAACTTCATCCAATTGCAATTCCTGTTTAGGAATGTCCCCGGAATTTTTCTCTAATAATTGCAGTTCTTGCACCCTGCACTCTTCCGCATCTCCTTCTGAACATAGGGACTCCAGTGATTGTATTTCTTGTTCCGGACCACTCTCTATTATTTCATCCGGAATTTGAGTTCCCAGTGACTGAATTTCTTGTTTCGGATCACTCTTTATTTTTTCATCCGGAATTTGAGCGCCCAGTGACTGAATTTCTTGTTCCGGACCATCCACTATATTTTTTACAGAGAGTTTGACTTCCTGAGACTGACGTTCACCATTCAGGAAATCCGGACCTTTTTTCCCGGGTATTCCCCCACATTCAGTACTCCTAAAACCTTTTATGTGATTATTAATTTTATTTAGTAATAATCGTATTTTTGCTAATAATTTGCTTACAGGAGTTTCACATAAATTCGAGGGGCATGTAGCTGAAATTGTTGTAGTTTCCTGTTCTACTGGAGGTATTGATGCACCATTCATGCCATATATATCGTCAGTCCTCACCTCCCTGGTTTCTTCATCAGAAACAATAGTCACATTAGTTTTACACTCAGCAGGAGTTGGTTTCTCCCCGGTTTTTTCATTAGAAACAGGAATCGCATTATTATTTTCTGAAGTAGTGTCCCCGGTTTTTTCATTAAAATCAATATTAAAATATTCAATCTCTGTATTCCTATCCATTAATTCTTCAACTTTATTCACATCACCCGAAAGGAACGCTGTAAAGTGACCATTGAAATTGTCCCCCATCCCATCTTCATCAGGATCGGTTTTATTCACTATACAGATGTCCTTAAGAGATTCTATTATCAGAGTTGCTCTCAAATCCTTCATTACGCAATCATCAGAAAGGGTTACATCCAGTACGATATTGCAAGCTTCTAAGCTGCAAGTATTTTCAGTTTCATTTTCTTCCTTAGATTCCAAATCCAACAGAGTATCCTCTGATGACTGTACAGGTGTTATTTCAGAAGGCAGGGTCTTATAATCTACCGGATTCTCTGTACAAAGAATCTTCTGACTACCCTCATTTGTTTTTTTATAACCTTCAAAAGCTTCCAGAAGATCCTTTATTTCTACGGAGTCATTATCTTCATTTTCGATTTGTTTTACCATGTCCGTAATTCTGTCAACTGTTGAAAGCATTATGTCAACTAAGTTCCCATCTATGTCTATATCCCCATCTTTTATGCCGCAGAGAATTTCTTCCATATTATGGCACAAACTTTCAAGTGATTTATACTCAAGAAATCCGGCCATTCCTTTTATAGTATGAGTAATTCTAAATATTTCGTCAATTGCGGCCCCATCTCCGTTTTCTAAGTCTACAAAAGACTGGTTAAATACATCGAGGCATTCATAGGTTTCCTGAAGAAAATCGTTTTTATAAGCCGCCATATCACTTTCCATTACATTTCACCTCTAGCCTGTTCACAATTTCTTCAGAAATTTCAAAAATAGGTTTTATAACATCAATAGCTCCTTTTTCTATTGCAGCCCTTGGCATTCCGAAGATGACGCAGGTATCTTCACTGCATGCGATTGTAGACCCACCTGCATCTTTTATCATTTTTAACCCATCAGCCCCATCGTTACCCATACCCGTCAGAATAGAGGCAACTATGTTTTTTTCATATACGTTTACCATACTTTCAGCAGTAACATCAACTGCTGGTATTACAGCATGAACCGGCTGGCCTTTTATCAGTTTGATCCTTATGACATTGAGAGCCTTCCTGATTGTCATATGGTAGCCGCCAGGAGCTATATACACAACACCATTTTTCACTTTCTCATTATTTACCGCTTCTTTTACGTCCAACTCTGATAAAAAATTAAGTCTTTCTGCCATCTGTTTGCAAAAAGACCCTTCTGGCATATGCTGGACAACAAAAACAGGAGCTGGCAAGTCTCCTGGAAGTCTTGGAATTACCTGTTCAAGAGATGAAGGGCCTCCTGTAGACGAGCCTATCAGAATTCCAAAGTTTCCCGAACATTTCCATTTTCCCCTGACAATCTCACCCTTAAATTTCCTCATATTTAATAATCTTAATATATTAGGATTTGATTTATGGATGTTTTTTATTTTATCTATTAGTTCGCGCTCTACATTCTTTACTTCATGGTGATTATCAGATTTTGTTACAAAATCGATTGCTCCAAGATGCAAAGCTTCCAGAGCCTCTTTCGAGCCTTCTGCAGTTAGAGTACTAAACATGATTATGGGAACAGGATCTGTATTCATAATAGTTTTAACAGCCGTTAGCCCATCCATAACTGGCATGTTAACATCCATTATGATTATGTCAGGATGTAATTCCTTTGCTTTTTCTACAGCCTCTTTCCCATTACGGGCATTATCGACTATCTTTATATCTGAGCTGCCAGCAAGCATGCTTCTTATTGCCATCCGCATGAAGGCAGAATCATCAACAATAAGAGTACGAATCATGCTACCTCCTAAATTTATTGCCCGATTACTTTCTTAATCTCTTCAATAACTTTAGGGGCCTGGAACGGTTTTATGATATACCCCCTGGCCCCCAGTTTTATAGCGGTTTTTACTATCTTTTCCTGCCCTATGGCAGTACACATAACAATTTTAGCATCCTTATCAAAGGATTTTATGTGTTTTAATGCATCAATTCCGGTCATTTCAGGCATGACCACATCCATTGTAACAATATCTGGTTTGAGTTGTTTATATAGTTCAACTGCTTGCGTTCCGTTTTCAGCTTCCCCTGCTATGTCAAACCCGGCTCCGAATAATATATTTTTAAGAAGTTTTCTCATAAAAGCGGTATCATCTACAATTAATACTTTTGTCACATATATCACCTATAAAAATTATCCTTTTGTGATTTTATCAACCATACTAACCCCGGAGGGGGTCAATTCGATTTCCTTTCTAATTTTTACAACTTTAGCTAAACCGGAATCAACAAGACGATCATAATAATTATTTAATTCATCTGTTGAGATTCCTATTATATTTTCAATTGATGCAAAATCCAATCCTGAATATACCAGGGTGAGAATTTGTACTTCATCCTCAGACAATTTGATTTTGGGTTTATGTTTTTCAAAAATCCGTTGAAGGTAGTTTTCAAGCATTTCCAGGGTACTTTCCGGACAGAGGAGCAGGCTTGTTACCACATTGCTCTTTTCAACATGAGAAAGAACAAGAACCACTCTCTGTTTCCCACCTACATTTCTAACATCTTTTTTAACAGATCCGAGGTTTTCAATTGGGATTCTTTTCTGCATTTTTGAGGCCAAAAACCATAATCCTTCATCTGTTACGCTGAAATACCCTTTTTCCCATGGTGCATCCGATGAAACAACCCCTCCAACAGTAGCAGATGCCATAAAAAACACTGCAAATTTATCTGCTTTAAGGTTAAATGCAATAAATTTGAACACCTGCTGATGTAGCTTTTGTGGAAGTTTTATTATAATTTTACTTCCTGTTTTTATCTGGATACTTCTTATGCCCTCGATGCCCACTTCTTCCAGATCTTCGATATCTCCAAGAGCAATCTTTTTTTTTCCTATTAGCAGGGTGTCATCGGTTACTATTAGTTCTGTATCCACCCACTTACCTTCATAGATCCCCACTGGAGTTCGGAGGTGGATTTTATCACTCATTCCTTAATCTCCTTCAACTCATCTTCGCTGAATAATTCTTTAAGATCCATTAATGTGAGAAGGCCATCTTCAAGTTTGCCAACTCCTTTCAAAAACTTTGATTCATCTCTTAAAGCCAAAAAACTTGGGATTTCTTCTATATTCTCGGAAGAGAGGTATTTGACTTCACTAACACTATCAACCATCATCCCTATGGTGGCATTATCATATTCAACCACTATTATTCTGGTATTATCATCATTTTTCTTCGGTTCTTTCCCAAGTCTTTTCCGAAGATTGATTATGGCTGCGATTTGCCCTCTAAGGTTTAAGATCCCCTCTACAAAATCGGGTACATTCGGAATTCTGGTGATTTGAGTGGGCAGTATAATTTCCTTTACCTGAGAGATTTCAACACCGTATTTTTCTTCACCAAGATTGAAGACAATTACCTGAATCGTATTATCCACATTTACAATTTGGTTATGATAACTCATGTATGTCACCTAAAATGGGAATTATGAAAATTGCCTATAACTCCATTTAACCCCTGATTCAAATCCCCCGGGGCCGGCATTTCATAATTTTTTTAAATTACCCATATTCATTTTTTAAAAATTGCGTTTTATCGAAATTTTGAAATTGTCATCAAGAGTATTGACTGTTTTTTGAGCAAGGTTGCTAACATTCTGTACCGAGACACTTACCTGCTGCATTGCAGCTGTCTGTTCCTCGATAGCAGCAGAGGTTTCCTCACTGCTTGCAGCGTTTTCTTCCGCAGTAGATGCAGCCTCAGTGATACTTTTATCGATATTCTCAATTTTTTCCAGGCCGTCTTCTGCAAGTACATCCAATTCGACCAGCATAGCGCTTATCGTATTAACTACGCCGGCAATTTCATTACTTTTCTCCAAAGCCTTTTTAATATTCTTACTTCCGGATTCAGCTTGCACCTGAGCCTTGTCAATTGCGACTGTTACTTTTTTGGTCTCTTTTTGTACCCCTGTAACAATCTCATTTATCTCATCAGTGCTTTTCCTTGAATCGGCAGCAAGTTTCCTTACCTCATCAGCAACAACTGCAAATCCCCTGCCGTATTCTCCGGCTCTTGCCGCTTCAATAGCTGCATTCAACGCGAGAAGATTGGTCTGGTCAGCAATTGATTTGATTTTTCCTGTAACAGCACCTATATCATTGACAGCATTTTCCAGTGAATCAACAATGTTTCCAAGGTTCGAGATTCCTTTTACAAACTCTTCCACCTCTTCCACAGCCATGTTTCCAAGAGCCTGGGCTTCGTCACTGGATTTTCCTGCATCAGAAGCATAGTTTGCAGATTTACCAGAAGATTCACTGAGCCTTTTGAAAATCTCCTCAGAAGCTTTTACGTCCGAAGATGCCGTGTTCGCATGTCTTGATAGATTTTCAGAGCCAGTTGCGATCTGCTCTGCAGCTGTTGAAATCTGCTGCATGCCTATATTCATCTGGTTGACGGCTTCTTCGGATTGCCTGGCTTCCTCCAGAGTTGTGAGCATATCCGCGAAAGTGCCCTCAATAATTGACTTCAATCTAATTGCCAGATTATTGAACTCATCGAACGTTTTTCCAAACTCGTCATCTTTGATTTTTTCCAGACTGATGCCAAGCTCTCCCCCGGCAATTCTTTTAATCCCATCTCCGAGATCGTTCAGGCAACGGTTTGTGTATTCTAAAAGTTCCTCAACTTCCTTTTCTTTCTCTTTCGCCTCTGTCACATCAGTTATGATCGTGAGACTACCGATAATATTGCCTTCCTCATCTTTTATCGGGGAAGCAGAACTTACTACGGATAACTCTTTATCCGCTCCTTTGAATTTTATGGATCCCTCCAGATTATGAATATCTTCGCCGGTTTCTAATACAAGTTGAGATATCGCTTTGGTAGTACCTGTTGTTAACGTAGTACTCTCTACGATTTTGGAAGGCTCTATACCGATAAACTCATCATGACTTTTGAGCTTGCAGACTTCCGCAAAATAATCGTTAATATACTTTATCCTCTCGGACGAATCTACAAAAAGCGCAATTGACGGCTTAGGTATGCTGTTAACAATCACCCTTTGAGCTTCATCCTGTTGTTTTATGTGATGAGTTATATCTAAAAATACCCCGTCAATATAAGCCGGGTTTCCGTTATCATCGCTTACTATGTGGGCCTGTTCCTGAATGAAAACCGTTTTTCCATTGGATTTCTTAATTCTATAGTCAACGGTGTAAGAAGTATTGTTTTTCAGAGATTCATCTATTACTTTATCGATTTTCGGAATATCTTCCGGATAAA
This sequence comes from Methanosarcinaceae archaeon, assembly GCA_028690255.1. Lineage (GTDB taxonomy): Archaea > Halobacteriota > Methanosarcinia > Methanosarcinales > Methanosarcinaceae > JAQVBP01. The sequence continues at coordinate 8,302 of JAQVBP010000053.1, read as the reverse complement.
TAATGTCGGCCCATGATAATTTCCGGTTTAGATAATCCTCTTTAGTATAACCTGTCAACTCATATACATTTTTACTTATGTGGCATATGGCCCATGAAGCCTCATTCGAGACCCTGAAAACGGTAACAGGAAGGTTGTCTATTAACCAGCTTATTTTTTCTGCATTTGAATCCGCATCAGTAGAACTGTTCAAGGATTTTATTTGCTCCGCCTTTTCTATATTTGAATTTATTAAAGCCATATCTGGACCTATCTCCGTATTAATTTATATATTTATAACTTATATAATTGGATACTGTATTTATATTTATAGGTGAAGACAATTTCCTTTTATCCTCCTGCATTTCAGCTACACCCTAACTGGTCCTTTATGTAGGCAAGTTAAACACAAACATATCAATTCTATTTCATGATAGTGATATTAACATCATTTTTTGTATGGACATTTCTGCTAAACACACTTAAGTATTCAATTATGTACGTATTAATATATTAGTAAAGTTTGACTGAGGGAAATTAACTTGTATTCCCTTAGCCAGTTGTCGAACCGTATAAATTTATTATATATGTTTCTCCAACGTAAGTTTATAATTCTCTTTTAAAGTATTGGCAGTTTTCTGAGCAAGATCACTGACATTCTGTACCGATACGTTTACCTGCTGCATTGCAGCTGTCTGCTCCTCGATAGCGGCCGAGGTTTCCTCACTGCTTGCGGCATTTTCTTCAGCAGTGGATGCCGCCTCGGTGATGCTTTTATCAATATTTTCTATTTTATCCAGACCGTCTTCTGCAAGGGCATCCAATTCGGTTAACATAGAGCCTATTGTATTTACCACCCCAGCAATTTCAGTGCATTTCTCCAACGCCTTTTTAATATTCTTGCTTCCGGATTCCGCCTGTACCTGTGATTTGTCGATTGCTTCGGTCACTTTTTTGGTCTCTTTTTGTACCCCTGTAACAATCTGATTTATCTCATCAGTGCTTTTCCTGGAATCCGCAGCAAGTTTTCTGACTTCATCCGCAACAACTGCAAATCCCCTTCCGTATTCTCCGGCTCTGGCCGCTTCAATAGCCGCATTCAACGCAAGAAGATTGGTCTGGTCAGCAATTGACTTAATTTTGCCTGTAACGGTCCCTATATTATTTACCGCGTTATCCAGAGAATTAACAACGTCTCCGAGTGTCGAGATCCCGTTTACAAACTCTTCCACTTCTTCCACAGCCAGGTTCCCAAGAGTCTGGGCTTCTTCCCCGGATTTACTTGCCTGAGATGCGTAGTTTGCAGATTTACCTGAGGATTCACTGAGTTTTTTGAAAATTTCCTCAGAAGCTTTTACGGCTGAAGCTGCTGTGCCCGCATGTCTTGATAAATTCTCCGAACCAGTTGCGATCTGCTCTGCAGCGGTTGCGATCTGCTGCATTCCGAGGTTCATCTGGTTGACGGCTTCTTCGGAGTGCTTGGCTTCCTCCAGAGTTGTAGTCATATCTTCCACAGTACTTTCAATAATTGACTTTAACCTGATTACCAGTTCATTGAACTTATCGAACGTTTTTCCGAATTCGTCGTCTTTTATTTTATTAAGACTGACGTTAAGATCTCCCCCATCAACTCTTTTAATCCCCTCTCCAAGATCTTTCAGGCAACGGTTAGTGTAATCTAAATGTTCCTTAATTTCGCTTTCTTTCTCTTTCATCTCGGTCATATCAGTTATGATCGTAAGATTGCCGACAATTATCCCGTCATTATTTTTAACAGGGACAGAGGATGTAATAGTGTACAGCGGACTGTCTACACCCTTCAGTTTAAGAACTCTTTCGAGGTTATACGCAGCTTCTCCTGTTTCCAGTACTTTTTCAGAAAGCGATTTTTTAGCAGTGGTATCCATTAATTCAACGGGTGAAATCCCGATTGCATTATCTGCGTTTTTGAGCTTGCAGGCTTTCACAAAATAATCATTAATATGCTTTATTTTCCCGAAAGAATCTATATAAAATGCAAGGGATGGTTCAGGTATGCTGCTGACAATCACCCTCTGGGCTTCTTCTCGCTGTTTTACGTGTTGGGTTACGTCTAAAAAGACGCCGTCATAATAAGCAGGTTTTCCTTCATTATCATTCACTAAATGAGCTTGTTCCTGAATGAATACGGTATTGCCATCGGATTTTCGGATTCTGTATTCAACCTGATAGGAATCGCTTATTTTCAGTGATTTTTCTGAAACTTCATGAATTATTGATTTATCTTCAGGGAATACAATATCAGACCAGGATAATTTCTTGTTAAGAAAATCCGTTTTTGAATACCCTGTAAGCTCCTCTATATTGTCACTTATGTATTTTACAGTCCAAGATGAATCCCCCGAAACTCTGAATACCGTAACTGGAAGTTTATCTACTAACAAGCGTAGTTCTTCTTCTTTCGAATCCATATTCTCATTCATTTTTTCAGATCCCTAACTATTTTTAGATATTTTTTATTTTTTATAGTATAATTATATAGGTTGAGAAAAACTCCCGTGACCTGATCATCGCTTTTTATGTAATCAATATTATCAATAATGGCTCCCCGCTTTTTTAAGTGGTTATCCATTACAAAAACCAACACGGTCTTGAATTGAACTCCATCTTACCCACAGAGAACGGTGAAGAGCTTCAATAATTATCATTTCATTCAGCAGGATACCCTTTCCTCGACAATTCTGGAATCTCGAAAATCTCAAGGTAGGGTAATTTACATTCTGTCAAGAGGTTTTCAAAATAGGCCACTAAGAGGGCTAATTACATTCCGGACATATGCCGGATTTAGCTTATATTTCCATTAACCTGGCCCTTATTTTGTATTATTTATAGAATTTATAGAAACGTTGAAGTTATCCGTAAGAGTGCGAAAGGTTTTTTGAGCAAGGTCGCTGGCGTTCTGTACCGAGACACTTACCTGCTGCATTGCAGCTGTCTGCTCCTCGATAGCGGCCGAGGTTTCTTCACTGCTTGCCGCATTTTCTTCCGCAGTAGATGCAGCCTCAGTGAAGCTTTTATCAATATTTTCTATTTTATCCAGACCGTCTTCTGCAAGGGCATCCAATTCGGTTAACATAGAGCCTATTGTATGTATCACCCCAGCGATTTCATTACTTTTCTCCAACGCCTTTTTAATATTCTTGCTTCCGGATTCCGCCTGTACCTGTGATTTGTCAATTGCTTCGGTCACTTTTTTGGTCTCTTTTTGTACCCCTGTAACAATCTGATTTATCTCGTCAGTGCTTTTCCTTGAATCCGCAGCAAGTTTTCTGACCTCATCCGCAACAACTGCAAATCCTCTGCCGTATTCTCCGGCTCTGGCCGCTTCAATAGCCGCATTCAACGCAAGAAGATTGGTCTGGTCAGCAATTGACTTAATTTTACCTGTAACGGCCCCTATATTATTGACCGCGTTATCCAGGGAATTAACAACGTCTCCGAGTTTCGAGATCCCGTTTACAAACTCTTCCACTTCTTCCACAGCCAGGTTCCCAAGAGTCTGGGCTTCTTTCCCGGATTTACTTGCCTGAGATACATAGTTTGCAGATTTATCTGATGATTCACGGAGTTTTTTGAAAATTTCCTCAGAAGCTTTTACATCAGAAACTGATGTGCTCGCATGTCTTGACAGATTTTCGGAGCCAGTTGCGATCTGCTCTGCTGCAGTTGAAATCTGCTGCATGCCCATGTTCATCTGGTTGACAGCTTCTTCGGATTGCTTAGCTTCTTTCAGAGTTGTGATCATATCTTCCAAAGTACTTTCAATAATTGACTTCAACCTGATTACAAGCCCATTGAACTCGTCGAAAGTCTTTCCGAAATCATCATCTTTGATTTTTTTAAGATTGACGTTAAGGTCCCCCCCGTCAACTCTTTTAATCCCCTCTCCAAGATCTTTCAGGCAACGGTTAGTGTAATCTAAATGTTCCTCAATTTCATTTTCTTTCTCTTTCATCTCGGTCATATCAGTTATGATCGTGAGATTGCCGATAATTACACCGTCATTATTTTTAACAGGTACAGAAGAAGTTATTGTGTGGAGCGGACTGTCTACAGCTTTCAGTTTTAGTGGCTTTTCACGGTTATAAACAGCTTTCCCACTTTCCATTACTTTATCAGCAATTGATTTTTTAGAAGTGGTTTCTATTAATTCCAAAGGTGAAATCCCGGTTGCATCATCTGCCTTTTTTAACTTGCAGACTTCAACAAAATAATCGTTAATATACTTTATTTTCCCGGATGCATCAGTATAAAATGCAAGTGATGGCTTGGGTATACTGCTAACAATCGCCTTTTGAGCTTCTTCTCTATGTTTTACCTGTTGAGTTATGTCTAAAAAAACCCCACTAATGTAAACCACGTTTCCACTATCATCAGTCATAAAATGAGATTTTTCCTGAATAAATACTGTATTACCATCTGATTTTTTGATCCTATATTCAATCTGGTAGGGAGTGTTGTTTTTCTTTGCTTTCTTTGAAACCTTTTCGATTACCGGAATATCCTCTGGAAAAACAAGTTCAAACCATGATAATTTTTTGTTAAGAAAATCCTTTTTAGAGTAACCGGTTAGGTTCTCTATATTTTGATTTACGTATGTTATCCCCCACGAAGCATCCATGGACACTCTGAATACAGTAACTGGAAGATTTTCCGCTAACAAGCTTATTATATTTGATTCCGAATCCGTATCATCACCCAAATTTTCAGAGGGTTTTTTTTGCGTCGGTTTTTCGAAACCAGATTCATTTGAAGCCATGACCAATCTATCTCCTGGTTAATATATTACTTACTGGAGATTATATTATAATAAGTATATATATATATAGGTCAGATTAATAACTTTTTGTCTCAGTAGTATTTCAGACACCATCTGACTTCGTCTTAATGGCAATATGGCAAAAAATAAACATATCAATCCAATTTTCAACGATTTATATGACAACATTTTTATACCAGGTATTTTTTAAAAAATATTTGTATTAAAAATATCATACATCTCGTATTATTGATAAAATACGAAGTAATTATGAAAAAATAATATATAAAATATATAATTAAGTGTGGAAAATACATACTGAAATGTGAAAAATATGTAAGGTAGTGAGAAAAAGGCATAAATAAGTGTGTAAAATATATAACTAAGTGATGAGGGGTACATGGTGAAATGTGAACAATATCTAAGGTAGTGAGAAAAAATTTAGAACATAATATTCAATAAAATACTTTAAGTTCCGGTTTTACTTTATTAATAGAAAACTCCTGCCTAACAAGGGGTTTTTCCTGAATAATCGGAATCAATTCTTCAAGTGTTTTCCGCCTGTTCTTAAAGAATATGCCATTTGGTATCTTCTCTCCCCACTCCAAAGTTCTTGCAAAAGCTTTTACTCTGTCATTGAGATTATACTCTTCTTCCAACCTGTATACACGGTCCCGATACCATCCGAAGGTGTTTACCTTATTGAAGGTCACGCAGGGCTGGAGGATGTCCAGAAGGGAGAATCCTTTGTGGGTTATGGCGGCCTTCATAAGCTCTTTTAAAAACTCAGGGTCCCCTGAAAAGCCCCGGGCAACAAAACCGCAGTTCAGAGAAATTGCAAGAGCCAGCGGGTTTAGAGGCTCGGAAAGGTTTCCGAAGGGCTGGACCTTGCTGTGAGTACCCTGGGCCGAAGTGGGGGAAGCCTGGCCTTTGGTCAGCCCGTAGATCTGGTTGTTGTGGACAAGCAGGGTGATGTTCGGGTTCCTGCGGATCGTGTGGATAAGGTGGTTTCCCCCTTCCCCATAACAGTCCCCGTCTCCGGCAATGACAATAACGTGCAGTTTGTGGTTGGCAAGTTTTGCAGCCGTTGCGACTGGAAGAGCCCTTCCGTGCAACCCGTTGAAGGTATGGCCCTTCATGTAATGCGGGAGTTTGCTGCTCTGCCCTATCCCCGAGGCCAGCAGGACCTCCCAGGGCTCGATCTCCAGTTCCACGAGAGCTTTTTTCAGACTTGAGAGGATCTGGAAGTTCCCGCAGCCCGGACACCAGGCAGGTTCCTGACCCTCATAAATTTCAAAGGAGGGCATGGATTTCCTCCACCAGTTTTTCAGCAGTAAAAGGCCTTCCGTCGTACCTGTTGATCTGACAGGTAAATTCAAACCCCGTCTCGGCCCGGAGCAGTTTTGCAAACTGGCCTGTGGCGTTGTTTTCCACACAGATTGCAAGGCCCGCATTTTTCAGGATTGCAAGGAAATCAAACCCTTCCGGCTCGGGCAGAGGGTAGATTTCACTGAAATGCAGCATTGCAATCTTCCGGTCCTTTGAGAGCATATCGACAACTTCTTTCATAACCCCATAGGTGGACCCGAACCCCGCAAGCAGGATTTCGGGAAGCTCGGAACCCCCGGGATTTTCGGAACACCTGATCCCGTAATAGAGAGGGCCTTCCATTTCCCTCCTGAGAAGAGGCAACTTTTTCAAAAGACGTTTCTGCATCATAAGGACCCTTGTTTCCGCATCCTCGATGATATGACCCTCCTCGTCGTGTTCGTCGCTGTCCGTGACTACAAGGTGTCTCCCGCATTCCCCGGGCACTGCAAGAGGGGAAATTCCGGACCCGGTAAAGGTGTGGCGTTTGTATTCGAGAACCCCTTCCAGATCTTTATCCCTCAGGCGGTAGTCGTTATAAATAAGTTTTTCAGGGTCAAAACCCCCATAGGTCCACTGGGTGTCGCCGAGGTACTGGTCGGCCAGGATGAAAACCGGGACCTGGTATTTTTCCGCCAGTTCAAAGGCTTTGTTGGTCAGGTAAAAAGCCTGTTTCGGAGTTCCGGGGGCATAAATCACTCTTGGAAATTCCCCGTGGCCTGCGTGCAGCACGAAGAGGAGGTCGGCCTGTTCCGTGCGGGTGGGAAGCCCGGTTGCCGGCCCCGGACGCTGGACCTCGGCAAGGACCAGGGGAGTTTCGGTCATGGCAGCGAGAGATAACCCTTCGTTCATCAGGGCAAAGCCCCCTCCCGAAGTCCCGGTCATGGCTCGAACTCCCGCAAAGGAGGCTCCGAGTGCCATGTTGATCGCGGCAAGCTCGTCTTCGGCCTGTTCGACAATTATTCCGTATTGTTCTGCCTTTGAAGCCAGAAAGTTCATAATTCCCGTAGAAGGGGTCATGGGGTAGGCCGAGTAGAATTTACAGCCGGACAGAAGGGCCCCCAGCCCAATTGCCTGCAGCCCGTTTATGAGCATGAAACCCTTTTCCCCGGGCACGGAAAGCTCAAAGGCCTCACAGCGCTTACAATGCTCCCTGACATAATCGTAGCCTGCCCTTACGCAGGCCAGGTTTTTTTCGATAATTCCCTCTCCTTTTTTAGCAAAGGCTTCCTTCAGGATTTCCCCCAGGGTGTCCGGTTCGACCCCGAGCACCCCGTGAACAGCCCCGAGCGCCACGCTGTTTGTCATGACCCTCTGCTTTCCGGATTCAAGAGCGATTTTCGTCAGGGGGACATCCAGGAATTCCGGGCCTTCAAAACTCTTTTTGAGGCTTTCGGAATCATAGAGAACAAGCCCCTTTTCCCCGAGCGAGGCCCTGTGTCTTTCTATGCTTTCCAGATCCAGGGCGACCAGGACGTCCACCTTTTCCCGGGAAGCCGTCACCTTCCTGTCCGAGATACGGACCTGGTAATAGTTATGCCCCCCCCGGACCCTTGACATGTAGTCCTGATGCGTAAAAACGTGATAAGCTTTCCTGGAAAAAACCTTTGCAAGGGCTCCTCCTATTGTCTGCAGCCCCTGTCCTGCTTTTCCCCCTATTCGAAGCGTATAGTCCAGAAATTAGACCCCCTTATATCCAATATATTATAATCGGTTAATTATATAATATATTTTCCGGGAATCGGTTAATTATATAATATATCTTCCGGGACTGGTGAGGCAAATTACTTCGTTCCCTTCTTCCACGTTTTCCCTCCGGAATAAAACGTGACATTAAAGTACTTTTGTAGAATATACCTCAAATAAGGTTGTCCGGTATTCGAGTCTCAATGCAGATATCCGGCAGACGGAGATAAGGTTAAAATGGCATTCCACGACTCTATAAAAAACTTTTTTATGAAGGGCAGGGGCGTTCTGATCGGTTTTCCTCTTATCTTTTTGGGAGCCATTCTCTTCAAGTATTACAAAATCCCGGGAGCAATTGCTGTCCTGACGGGAATTATCTTTCTGGCAGCCAGTGACTACTTCATAGAAACCGAGGAAGGGCTCGACGGCTGATTTTACAAAAAAATTGCGGGATATAAAACAAAAATATAA
>JAQVBP010000218.1 GCA_028690255.1 Methanosarcinaceae archaeon | reverse complement strand
TAAGAACCTTTGCTTTTTGGATAATAGTCCGAAAGCGGGATAAAAAAGAAACAGGGGAAACTGAGAGAAAGCCCGGATTTGCAACAGTGCCCGGAAAAAGTAGCCTCTCAAAAATGTAAAACGGATTATAAGTTCTGAAATATGTTGATGTTCACATAACGGTAACCGTCATGTTCATCTCCGGAATTCCCTCTACAGTGAAAAGGTAAGTTCCCGATGCAGTAAAACTATACTCGAAAGGGACTCTATAAGAAAGTTCCTCAGCAGGGAAAAGCCCATCTTCACTTATGAGCACAAAGGTGCCCTGCTTTTTATGGCTCCACCAGGAAACCGTATCCCCCCGGGGGATCTCAAGGGCAGGAAGATTTACTGTATTAAGCGGTCCCAGGCGGATCATGTGCAATTCCCCCGCAGCCATCAAAGTCTGGTCTTCATCATTTTCTTCTGCCGAAGCCTGCTCAGAGGAAGGAAAAGAGTCCCCGGAGTTTTCCTGTACAGAATCTTCTTTTTCCGCACAACCTGCGAAAGCCACGGAAACAATTACAAAAAAAAGTGCCAGATATTTTATATTCATGGTAAAACCCCTTTATAACTTACAAGTTATTTATTGAGTTATTTGCCAAGTTATACCCCAACTTCTTTATCAATTTTTGTATTTGCTCCGATTTCAATCTCCTTAATCCCACTCTTCAAGTTCCTTTCCAACCATCTCAGCCCAGGTCCGGACAATGTCCATAATCAGCTCCTTGATTTCAGGCTTAGAACGGGCCCTGTAGATAAACACGTACCCTCCCCCGTCAAGGTTCTGCTGGATCCGCCGCAGGATCTCTTTATCGTACAGTTTTTTAACAGAACGCTGGACCGTGGAAATATCAAAATCGAGGGTCTGAGAAAGGGAATCCGTGCTCATACCCTCACCCCGATTGTTTAAAAGAATCTTCATTACTTTGAGGTCGGCCCTGGTCAGGTTCAGGGCACACTTGATCACATCTTCAATCTTGAACTCCTTACATGCGAAATCGATCATTACACTCCCTCAAGATTATTACAGTACTGACATTTGTTCGCATTAGTATATAAACAATGCTGACCCCGAAAAAAGAGAAAAACTTTTCCGCAAAAACGGAAGAAACTGGAAAAAAGAGAAGAGAAGAAAAGAGAAGAAAAGAGAAGAAAAGAGAAGAAAAGAGAAGAAAAGAGAAGAAAAGAGAAGAAAAGAGAAGAAAAGAGAAGAAAAGAGAAGAAAAGAGAAGAAAAGAGAAGAAAAGAGAAGAAAAGAGAAGAGAAAGGAGAAAAAAGAAAGAACTAGGGAAGAACAATAGGGAGATACTCTCTGCGGTTTTTAATCCAGTTATTCAAAATAAGGTAAATAGTCCGCTTGAGGGAGCGAAGCGACCGAAACGGACACCGTGCTCCCGAAGCGGAACTCGGGAAGGGAAACGCGGGAAGGGAAACGCGGGAGGTTCACATCCCGAGGGCTGTCTTTGTAATGGTATCCTCGATTTCTCCTCTCAGTTCTTCAGGAATACCCCTGATTCCAACGTCCAGGAATCCTCGCACGATCATCCCCACGGCCTCATCTTCGGAAAGGCCCCGGGCCATGAGGTATTCGACCTGGTCCCTGGCAATCTTTCCGACGGCCGCCTCATGCGTCAGTTCGATATCGTCCACGTTGGCCTCAAGAATCGGGATGGCTCTTTGTGAGCCGGTCTCACTCAGGACAAGCCCCCGGCATTCCAGGTGTCCTTTTGCACCTTTCGCGTTTCCTATCATCTCACCCCTGGCAATTATCTTTCCGCCGGTGGTGATCGTCCTTGAGATTAGTTCGGCCCTTGTCCCCGGGGCGTTGAATATGGCCCGGCTTCCGAGGTCCAGTTCCGAGCCCGTATGAGCTATTGCAATGGTGCTGAGCCTTGTAACCGCGCCTTTCCCCTCAAGCCGGACCGTGGGGTAACTCTGGACCGAACGAACAGGTTTCAGGCAGATGTAATTGCTGATAAAAGTCCCTCCTTCCTCCACACGGATGACCGTTCTTGGCCTGACCCCTATCTTTTTGTCCCAGTTATGGATCATCGTAAAGTTCAGGGTCGCACCTTTTTTGACGTACATCTCGGAAATCCCGAGATGAAGGCCTTCTTCAACTCCTTTTTTGGTGGTGCAGCCCGTGATAATGTCAAGCTCGGCCCCTTCCTCGACGATCACGATATTGTGCACGGTCTGCGAAACCTTTTTGCTGCCCAGCATGAGGCAGGTCTGGATGGGAAAAGCTGCCTTTTTCCCGGGCAGAGCCCGGACGAAGTAGCCGTCCGCGTTCTCAAGGTAGCTTTTTGCGGTGTACTTGTCCGTGTCAACAGGCACGAGCTTCCAGGAGTAGTCCTTTAACCACTCATGTTTTTCCAGGGCCTTTTGCGTGGACATTAATTCCAGGTTTTCGTCCCGGAGGGAAGTATGGGAGATGGTGTTATCCATCATCACAAGGCTTCCGACCCGGCCCTTTTCGTCCGGCACGACCCCAACCCGGAGAAGGGTCTTCCTGCTCTCTTCATCGAGCTTGCTGAGGTCTTTGATGGGCTCTGCAGCCTTCGGGACTTCAAACTTTTCAAGCTCGAAGTCCTCTCCGTACTGCGCACTTTTCCGGAGAGCCTTTTCAGCCAGCTCTTTAAGATTTACCTCTTCAGTTTGCATCGGACACACTCCTCATAACCTCTTTTTTTGATTTCACTCAGCAGTTCAAGGGGGTTTCCCGAACACATTACCATCCCGTTGCAGAGGATGTAACCTTTGTCGGCCTGCACGTAATCCAGGACCTGCCCGGTATGGGTGATAATGAGGGCGGATTTTCCTTTTTCATAGCGCTCCCCGGCACACTCAATTCCAGCACAGAGCATTCCCCGGATCATGGTCCCGACCTGCTCGATGCTCACCAGGTCCACCCCGGACTCGGGTTCGTCCAGGAGATAGAAATCCGGGCCCTGAGCAGCTAGCTGCAGGAGTTCGGAACGTTTGATCTCCCCTCCGGAAAAGCCCACGTTCACGTCCCTGTCCAGAAAACGCCCCATATCAAGGGCTCTGGCAAGGACCTCAGGGTCCATTTTTTCCCCGGAAGCCGCCCTAACAAGCTCGCGCAGCCTGACCCCTGCCATATCAGGAGGCCTCTGCATCATTATTCCGATCCCTTTCCGGGCCCTCTCGTCCACCGATAGCTCCGTGATATCCTCCCCTTTAAAGAGGATTCTTCCCGAAACCACCTTGTAGCCGCTAAAGCCCATAATCGTTCGCATAAGCGCGGATTTTCCCGCTCCGTTCGGGCCGAAAAGGACATTCGTATGCCCTTTGCCGACCTCAAGGTTGATGTCCCGGAGCAGGATTTTTCCTGCAACCTCAACTGTAAGGTTTTCTATTTTCAGCATCTTTGATTCCCCGAGGACTGACTGTCCTGTGTCTTATTTTAGACTTATGGATTAAGTGTGTAAGAGTGCGTCAAAAGTCATGGAAGTGCTGGAAGTGTTCGAATGCTTTATATTTATTTTTTTAGGGGGTGTATTTGTTGAAATATAATTTTTTTATATGTTAACGGTGTTAACGGAAGATATCTCGGCCCCTGTATTTAATAATGCCGATAAAACCGAAACATTCCAGCTTCTATGTTACGGTGAAAATACGGCAGTCCAGGCAATGTAACTAAAATTCCCCCAGGCCTTTTGTCCCCAATTAAGAACCTTCTAAGAATGGGGTCTTTGAAAATGGGACCTACCATCCCCTCCGGAGGTGGACCCTTCAAAGGATATTATTTCATTAAATCTATGATTCCATTTTATATATGCGTCCCGCACAACAAAAAATATTCATAGATCCAAAACCTGCGAATTCTGTGAGACAAAACAAAAAAAGCTCAACTCTTTAAGAGAGAAAA
>JAQVBP010000217.1 GCA_028690255.1 Methanosarcinaceae archaeon | reverse complement strand
ATTTTCCATTTTTCGGCTAATCGGGAAGTTCCCTTTTTTCCGGTATATTTCTGACCGGGGTTTTTCTTTTCCCCCTGTCTTTTTTTGAAACCTTATTATCTGCAAACCAACTATCTATACTAATTATTATTAATGTGTACTATGGGGTGAGAACAATTAGCTCTATAATTCTTTCCGAGGCTTCGGGTCCAGAAGACCTTGAACCGATAGCATTAGCGGTACATGCCCTGACCAGTCTTCCCACAACAATCCGGAGTCTGAAGCAAAAAGGCCTGCGCCTGGAAAACGGAGTTATCCTTGAAAGGGGCTATACCGGGCCCATACTTGAAGAGGCTCTGAAAACCAACAGGATTGTGCGTAAGGTTCCGCAGGAAGGGGTCTATAAAGGAAAACCTGTGGTGGTTGCCCCTATCCGTTCAAAGGACGGTAAAGTCTTCGCAGCCATAGGGATTGTGGACCTGGTTACATCTCTTGATCTGTCCGATGTTTTCCGCGGGTATCCGGATGTAATTGAAGAAGTAGAAGAAGCAAAAAAACGCATGAAATAAATTTCCGGCACCCTTAAAAAATATAAAACTTTTAGGATGAAGTGGGGAAATTTGGGCACTCCCTTTTTTCAAGAGGAAGCCTCAGTTTCCTTTTCTTCCCTTCATATTTGCGATATTTATGCAGTTTAAAAGCTTTTACTGGGGCTTTTCGAAGAGTTTGACCTTCTTGAGGAGCCTGCCGTCCTTTGCATGAGGCTGTCTGAAGACGGTGTCATTGGACTTTTCGATTTCCCTGGCCTGGGTTGCGAGTACTGCTGCGGCTCCCATGATTTCATGTCCTGCTGCGGCTGCGAGACATACCTGCTCGATGTCCTTGAGCATGAAGCAGGCCGGGAAGTTGACCTGTGCGACTTTCTCTGCCAGGTGCAGAGCTGCAAGGGCCTTTGCCTTCGCGTAGGGATTGGAGAACCCTGCGTGTTCAATGCACTTCTCAGGTTTTGCAAAGATGTGCGGAAGTTCAAGTTCCTTTCCGGACTTTCCGGCAGCAACCTGATCGCTGATCCTGTCGAATTCTTCCTGCATGAGCCTTACGACGCCGCAGAGAGAGAGTACTTTCATTGCGTCGGAGTTAAAAGAAGCCATCTCCACAGGGTCGAGGAATTCCCTCTTTGCTCCGATGAGTGGGTCCACGGGCAGGATGATGTATCCGAAGCCTGCTTCTTCCAGGGCCTGGCGGGCTTCCTTCTTTGTGGGTCCGTCGGATACCACAATACAGGGCACGTCCTTCCAGAGTTCACGAGCTGCTGATGGGCCGGGAGCTGCGGCGTTCGGGCTAATCATGACCACGAAGTCCGCGTTGAATTCTTTAAAGCTCTCGGTGTCGGCTGCATCGCCCGGGCCCATTTTGGCGCCGGTTCCGAATACCCTTACGTTGATACCTTCTCTTGCTGCAATCTCATCCTGAATCAGATTGATGACCTGACTCATCCCGAGGTTGCCCATTTTGATAAAACCTATGTTGACCATTTTTCCAAAATCCTCTAGTTGACCTATTAATCAATTACTGGAGTTATCCGGAGGTTTATAACTTTTTTGGCGATTTTCTTCTATCATATAGCATATTTTATAATTTATCTGTCTATTTATAACGATTATTCGGCACACATCTCCTTTCCGCCGAAAAGTTTAAAAAGGATGTGATTTATTTCAGTCCAAAACGTTAACATCTATGCTGTTGTTCTGTGGTTTTGTTTTTTTGCGAAACCCGCACATTATGAGTTTAAAAAGTTTTTTCATCGGTGGGTTTTTAATGTCAGGGCAAGTATATTTACCTAATCTGCGGGGGCACCTCTAACTTTAATAAAGGTACTTCGGGCAGAACGCCCTTTTTTGGGATTGGTCATAATACTTTTTCAGTCCCTGTCTATTATAAAATCAAGTTTTAGGTTTTGGTTAATTGAACTATCCTGCGAATGTTTCCTGTGAAAACAAGCTGATTGTTTTTGATATGGATCAAACCCTTATAGACGCTGAAACCATCGATGAGCTCGCCAGGGCTGCTGGGGTTGCTGGCGAGGTGGAAATGATCACAAATAAAGCTATGAGCGGTGACCTCGATTTTGGGGAAGCTCTCCGGGAGCGCGTAAAGCTCCTGAAAGGCCTGTCCCTTGAGGCTGCTCAGGCCGCAGTATCGGGGATCTCCTTCATGCCGGGCGCAAAAGAGTTGATCAGCTACGTTAAAGAACTTGGCTACACGACCGCAATGATTTCTGGCGGCTTTACCCTCTCTGCCGAGAGGGTTGGAAAGGCTTTAGGCGTCGATTACGTAGTTTCTAACAAACTGCTTGTGGAAGACGGTTGTCTTACCGGCCAGGTGTGTGGTCCCCTTACTTTTACCGATTCAAAGGCGCATGTCTTCGAGGAACTTGCAGGACTCAACGGGGTTTTGCCCGAACAATGTGTGGTTGTTGGAGACGGTGCTAATGATATCTGCCTTTTTGAAAGAGCCGGTTTTGCAATAGCCTTCAACCCCAAACCTGTCCTGAAGCAGTACGCAGACGTGGTCATTTCCAAAAAAGATCTGAGAGCTGTAATTCCTGTTCTTGAATCCCTTAACCGTCTATCTCGTAATTATGCACAGCATGTTGACTTCAAAGAAGAATAACCATTAAAATGCCAGCTTTTTTGCTGGACCGGGAGGTTCAATTAAAAATGTTAAAAGAATTACAGAAAAAAAGAACAGACCTGAAAACCCTCTCCGAGGAAGCTAAGGAGAAGAGAAACGCCTTAAACGCCGAAGCCAGTGGACTTGCAGCAAAGCGCAATGAACTGAACAAGAAGACAAAGGACCTCATCAACGAAGCTCAAGAATTAAAAGAAGCTCGGGATGAGGTCAATTTGAAAGTCAGCGAACAGAAGGACAAGCGTGATGAAATCAACGCTAAGGCAAACGAACTCTTTGCCAAAGCCGATACAATCCGCAAGCAGGACAATATCGGTGGTCCTTCTATCAAGGTACTCAGGAAAGACATCGATCGCCTTGAGTTTGCCCAGCAGACGGAAGTCCTGAGCACGACTAAGGAAAGGGAACTCGTAAGCAAGATTACCCAGCTCCAGAAGCAGTATCAGATTAAAAAGTCCCAGCTCGAAGACAACGTGGAACTGAAAAATATCCTGGACGAGGCCCAGAAAATCAGAGACGAGGCTTCCGAATACCACAACTGCCTTGCGGAATTTGCAAAGCAGGCCCAGGAGTACCACGAAAAGATGATTGCCGCCTTCAAGGAAGCCGACAGGACAAGAGCCGATTCGGATATCGCTCACAAAGAGTTTGTAAAGGCCCAGGAGGCTGCCGACGAGCAGCACAAGCTTTTCATCAATGCCCAGAAAGAAATCAGGGAAATTGACAAGGAGCTTTTCAAGCTCAAGAAGAAAGACAAAGACTTCAGAGGCCATCCGGTCAAAGCAGAACTCCAGAAGGACGCGAAGAACATCTTCGAAAAATTCAAGGGCGGAGCCAAGCTGACCACCGAAGATCTCATGGCTCTCCAGAGATCAGGACTTTAATTACGATTACAGAATCTTAATAATTAAAATTTGCAACATTCCTGTTGCAGTGCAGGTTAACCTTTAAACCTGCACATTTTTTCCTTTGAAATTTGTCAGGTTTTCTTGTAATCGTATTCTTTTTTATTTTTGCGCTTTTCTGTTTTTTCTGGGTTATTCTCTTTATTTTGTTCTTCTTGCTTTCTATTATCTATTATTCTTTGTTAAATTATTCTTTTTATGCCTTTTTTATTATACTTCACATCTCAAATTTCGATTTCTGGTATTTTTGTACAAATTTGTGGTACAAATATGGTATTTAGTTGATTCCCCACCAATTAAATGACCAATATACAGGAATTAAATGACCAATATACAGGAATTA
>JAQVBP010000216.1:1694-3934 GCA_028690255.1 Methanosarcinaceae archaeon | reverse complement strand
TATATGTAGACTACACTACTTGAATTTGAACTGATTACGGTATCTACAGGATTTCTGGAAACTGACTGAATACTTATATTCGGCTTATTTACATTTACGTACACGTTTTCCGAATAATTTCCTGGGTAAACCAGAATCGTGTCCCCTGAACTGGAATTGTCCACGGCCGCCTGGATTGATGTATAATTATTACCGGGACCGTCGTCGAGGTCATCAACATAGAGAGTCTGAGGCAGAGACCCTAAAGAAATTGCAGAAACGATACCTGTTGTCATCCCCAGGATGACGAAAATAATTCCTAATAGAATTAATCCTGTTTTTTCAGACATGGTGGCTCCTTTTTTCAAAAGATCGAATTTTTTTATTTATACGTTCAGAGGGAGTCAGGCTTGTTTTTAATCTACATAAAAACGGATGCATATCGAACAGTGTAAATAGATGGTAAAACTTTCAAATATATATTATAGATAATATAACATATTAACTTATTCAATTATATATAAAAAGAGTAAACCCCATTTGAGGTAATAGTAAAATAAAAAAGATGAGAAGACGTCTACTGTCTTCTCTTTTATTCAATCACCTCTTCTTTTTCACTATTTTTAGTCGATTCGGACTTTCACTCAGGCCTGTTTTTCTTCACAGACATGACTGACAGCAATAGACCGATTCCTGTAAGAAGGCCCCCAAAGCCCGGGGTTGTTTTTGGGGTTTCCTGCTTGTCGTCTGTTCTGGTTTCGGGAGTAAGAGTGGAATTTTCGTCCGTATTTTCGGATATATCTTCTTTCACCCCGATTTCATTTCCCGTAATCGAGTAGAGAGAGTAACCCGGAGTTTCGGTTCTGAAATAGAAATACTCATCGTCTTCCCCGGTATTTTCGGTAGGGAGCGGGTTCCAGACTTCGTCATGGAACCGGTTAAGAGTAATGGTATTTACATCAAGCTTTTCAGCTTCGATCCGGTTTTTTGAGACCCTGAACTCAATGTAACCGCTCCTGATATTTCCCGAACTTTCAAAACGACTGTCTCCTACCATTATATGCATATATTGCAGCGCGGTTCCCTCAGGGGTTTTTTCGGAAGCTTCATTTACTGCGGTCCGGGTATCAAGGACTTCTATTCTTGTGATTACCATCCCGGAATAGCTTTCTGAGGTAAAGCCAATTCCGTAAACCCCGGATGCCTCGCCATTTAAACTGACATGAGTTTCCTGGCCCGCAACAGCTCTCTGCTGTCCGCCTTCAACGGCTGTTACCCCTTCAGAGGGAGAAGAAGCAGGTCTGTAGCGGGGGGAATGACTGTCACTGCCGGTACTTTCAGGTTCGGGGATAACTTTCAGAGGCAGGTAGTCTGTCATGTTATCCGTGATATTATAAGGGGTATCACAAAAACCGTCTTCGTCAGCATCCGTGCTGCTCTGGCTCCAGCCGGTGCCGTTGGGAGTTCCCCAGTAGTTTCCACCAAGGTAGGGGCCACTGACAATGTTTGTGCCCGTAGTTTTTGTTGTGTTCCAGACGCTTCCTTCAATCTCGCCTTCAAAAAGGGTATTGTTTTTGTTGTTGAACTTATTGTTGAAAAGCGCAGTGTTGTTGGAATCCTGTAAAAAAACCCCGGACAGAGAGTTTGCCAGAATGACGTTATCGCTAAGGATAAGGTTGTCGGAATTCGCCACATGGATACCCGACATCATATTGGAGGAGACAGTGTTTTCATTCACAGTACACCCATCTGAATTTTGGAGCTTTATGCCATAGTACTCATTATTTGACACCTTGTTTCCGGCAAGGGTGGAGTTATCGGAAGCTTCTATTATTATGCCTAAAATGTTGTTCATGACCGTGTTTTCTGTCAGGCTGCAGTTTTCGGAAGACATTATATATATGCTGTAACTGTCGTTCATGACCGTGTTTCCTGTCAGGCTGCAGTTTTCGGAAGCTTCTATTATTATGCCTAAAATGTTGTTCGTGACCGTGTTTCCTGTCAGGCTGCAGTTTTCGGAAGCTTCTATTATTATGCTTAAAAGGTTGTTCTTGGCCGTGTTTCCTGTCAGGCTGCAGTTTTCGGAAGCTTCTATTATTATGCTTAAAAGGTTGTTCTTGGCCGTGTTTCCTGTCAGGCTGCAGTTTTCGGAATATTTTATTGCTATACCGTAACTACCGTTCATGACCGTGTTTTCTGTCAGGCAGCAGTTTTCGGAATATTTTATTGCTATACCGTAACTACCGTTCATGACCGTGTTT
>JAQVBP010000216.1:0-1594 GCA_028690255.1 Methanosarcinaceae archaeon | reverse complement strand
GCAGTTTTCGGAATATTTTATTGCTATACCGTAACTACCGTTCATGACCGTGTTTTCTGTCAGGCAGCAGTTTTCGGAATATTTTATTGCTATACCGTAACTACCGTTCATGACCGTGTTTCCTGTCAGGGTGCTGTTAGGAGAATTTTTCAGATCGATTTCGGCTGAAACATCAATATCACTGTCCGATCCCACAAGGGCTTTTTCATCATCAGTACTTACAAGCCCGCTTTCTAATGGCAGATATTCTGAACCAGCTCTTTCTACCAGAACTTTCTTACTATCAATATTTACAAGCCCGCTCTCTAATGGCAGATATTCTGAACCAGCTCTTTCTACCAGAGCTTTTTCAGCGGAAGCACCCACCCCTGTGCCCTCTTTGAAATTGCCCGAAACAAGGTTATCGGTCAGTATACTGCCCGTTGAGTTCAATATAAAAATGCCTGAATACTCATTATATTTAACGGTGTTTTCACTAAGAGTAATGCCTTCGGAACCATACAGAACCATACCATTCATGTTATTTGAGACATTATTTTTGAGAACCCGAATACCCGAGGAATTATAAATGAAGAGGCCACAACAATTATTTTCCAGGGTCAGGTTTTTCACAAGGACATTTTCACAGTTTATGAGGTAAACAGTTCCTGCATTCGAGGAAGAAGTAATTTCAATCCCGGAACTGTTTCCTACAAGGTAATAAACAGGTTTTCCATCGATCCTATTTGTGGTGCTAATATTGTTTACAAAAGCGTCTTCAGCATCTAAATCATCCTCATACTCCCCGACATAGAAATTCCCAGAGTTGTTATTCATCAGGTTATTTTCCAGATCATTGTGCCTGGATTTTATCATATAAAGGCCAGTTTCGGAGTTGTTTGAGAGAATATTATCGTTCAATGTATTGTTGTCCGAACATTCCATATAGAAACCGTCATACTCGTTGCCTGTAACATAGTTGCCATTCAGCGTGTTGTTGTTTGAATTGTCCAGATCGATACCGTCATCATCGTTGCCTGTAACATTGTTGCCATTCAGCGTGTTGTTGTTTGAATTGTCCAGATCGATACCGTCATCATCGTTGCCTGTAACATTGTTGCCGGTTATCGTGTTGTTGTCTGAATGGGACAGCTGGATTCCATGAAAGTTATTTAATAAAGTATTGCTGATTATATTTACGCCTGTGACATTGACCAGATGTATACCTGATGAATTTAGAGAATCGTTGATAGTAAACCCGCGGATTGTAACTTTGTTACAGGTTACGTTAAAAACAGATTTATTTGAATCTGTGGCCTGAACGGTTGTATCTGCCGGGTCTTCGGAGGTTGCTTTTATGCTTATATCAGCCTTAGTTACTTTCACGTTTTCCAGATACGCCCCCGGATAAACCAGGATTGTATCCCCTGAACTGGCATTGTTCAAGGCCGCCTGGATTGATGTATAATTATTACCGGGACCGTCGTCGAGGTCATCAACATAGAGAGTCTGAGGCAGAGACCCTAAAGAAGTTGCAGAAACGATACCCGCTGTCATCCCCAGGATGACGAAAATAGTTATAAAAATAATTAATCCTGTTTTTTTAAACATCGTA
>JAQVBP010000052.1:17245-18731 GCA_028690255.1 Methanosarcinaceae archaeon | reverse complement strand
AAAGACAGGGAATGGACGTGCCCAGACTGTAAAACAATACATGATAGGGATATTAACGCCGCTATAAATATCAAAAAGTTTGCTCTCATCGATCAAAATCTGATTGGATTGTGACACCTGCGGAACGTGGGGAAGAGCTTGGGGACTTGCCCTCAATAGAGGGAGGAATGAACCAAGAAGTCACTCAGTCTTTAGCTGAGTGGTAGTTCACTTTTACAACCGTTCCGGATTCTGACTGACCTCTTATTTAAGATAAACTTCTCTCAGATTAACAATACCGAAAAACATATATTCAAAGTTGAGGTAGTAAAGACACATCCGGAAGTAATATCTTCGTCAACTAATTCCTATAAACTTTTGTCTGACTGATCAGGTTTTCAATGATGTTTTCTCTTTAGGTTAAAATGAATCAATGGGCTAGAAAACATATGTTTCGGTTTTCTCTGGATTGCTTTTGGCTGAACTGGTAAATTTGCCTGTATTTATTCTTATGTCGCAAGTTATTATTGCCAAAAATCTCATATTGGAATAGCTTTTAGTTTAAAACTTTGAAATACGGTAAGCTTCAACTACCCCTCTCTAAAACCTAAGCTTCTTAAAACCTTAGCCATCAGGCTAAAGATTTTAGTTATAAGATTTTAGTTATGCCAGTCATAATATCCATGTATACTCCACAAATTCACGAAGCTTTCAACCTGGATTCCGGATTACGGAACGATTCAAATACAACATCAAGGATTTTTGCTAACAAGGAAATATCGTATTGATTCCAAAATGTGAAAATAAATTGCGGATGAACACAGATGAACACGGATATTTTTAATCCGTGTCTATCCGTGGTTCTGAAAATTTGAAATTATATTTTTACCATTCCTAAACATCCCCGAGAGCCAGGGAAAATGTTCAGGTCATTGACAGGTCAGCATTAACAGTGGCGATGTGGCTCTCTCTTTAACCGGGGGAAAAAACTGAAACGATTGTCAAAACAACACTTCAGGAATGAAGAAAATAGAGGGCAAGAGTCTTGACTTATTCTTTCCCTTTCTTCATTTCCGGCAAAACGGAAATGCTGATGAATGGGTCTTCTGCTGGAGCGATAAAATGAACCTTAATTTAGAACCGATTGGTATTATAAAAAAGGCTGCAAACAAATCAGAGATACTGATCTACGCTGATTTTGAGCAGATTATACGCAACATTGTTGCCAAAATCGGGGAAGGCGCAGAAGCTGGACAAAAGCTTCTGGTGATCCACAAAAATAACAACAGCAAAAAACCGGATGACGGACATCAGGTCCAGATCACGAAAGCTACACTTCTTGAAAGAAACGGTAATCTTCTTACGGTTTCAGGAATCGATGCAAATGAAGATTCCGTGATAGATGTTCGACTTGACATGCTTGTCTGAGTTGCGCTTTTTGTCCGGAATGGTGTAAAAGTTTACTTACTTACTTACTTACTTACTTACTTACTTACTTACTTACTTA
>JAQVBP010000052.1:11211-17145 GCA_028690255.1 Methanosarcinaceae archaeon | reverse complement strand
CAGGGGTACGGAATGCAGAAATGGGGGTTTGCTGCAGTCCTCATGCTCTTCCTTTTAGCATGTGGCTGTCTAGATGATCCCGGTGGATGGACGGGACATGATCCCGACTCCTCTGTTCCGGGAAATGGGCCTACTGAAAGTTCCGGGGGCGCTTCGGGAGGGGATGGAGGGCAGGTCTCGAACCTGCTTGCCGTCTACATGGTCGGAAGTGACCTTGAGTCTGACAACGGCTATGCGAGCACTGATATTTTTGAAATCCTGGAAGTTGCCCCTCAGAATCGGACTGCCGTGGAAATCGTGCTTGCCTACGGGGGCAGCGATCTGGACGGCTGGCGGGGGATGACGATTGCGGATCTCTCCGATCTTGAAACAGATGCCGGGGACGGGATTATAGGAAACGAAGGTCTGTACAGGCGGGCCTATAAATCAGCAAACATGGGGACTCAAAAAAGCCTGGATACCTTTCTTTCCTACCTTCGGGAAAACTATGAGAGCGAGAGGTATATCCTGGTTTTCTGGGACCACGGGGATGCCTACCGGGGTGTCTGTTTTGACGAAAACCATCGCTATGACAGGCTGGAACTTCCGGAACTTTCAAAATCTCTTGAAAAATCAGGCCTGCATTTCGACCTGATAGGCTTTGATGCCTGCCTGATGGCAAACCTTGAAATTGCAAAAAGTATCTCCTCTTCGGCCGATTATATGCTTGCCTCCGAAACAATCGAGCCCACACATGGCTGGGACTATGTCTCTTTTGTGAGCTACCTTGTGGAAAACCCACAGGTTTCAACCCCTAAACTAGGGCGGGAAATTATTGACAGTTACCTGGACAACCCTGAGCATCTGCGCCCGAGAACCCTCTCCCTTCTGGATCTTTCCCGGACCGAAACGGTGCTGGATAGTTTCGATTCCCTTGTCGAGGCAATGGACTCAAGGCTTTTGATCCCTAAAAGTTACTGCGGGCTCGGGGCTTCTTTTACAAAGGCCAGAAAATTCGGGGTCGAGCCTAAAGAAAACAGTGAAATTTCCATGGACCTGAAGAGCTTTGCCCTGCAGGTGGGGGAAGAAGCTCCCGAACTTTCCGGAAAGGCCAAAACCCTGCTCGAGGCCCTTGACAGTTTTGTGGTCTATGCAAGATACGACCCGGGAGAAGCCGGAGCATATGGGGTTTCTCTATATTCCCCTCACGCCGGAGAAAAAGCATTCAGAGGCTATAACCCTGACACTCTTTCCGAGACCTGGTCAGGGTTTCTCGGGAATTACCTGGAGCGGACCTGTGCGGACCTCCTCGACCCCACAATCTCGAAAACAGGGCACAGTTTCGTCGTTGAGGATAATTCCGGACTGGCTGCTGTAAGGCAGGTCTATCTAAGCACAGCCTGCAAGGGCGGGCCTGCAGCGGGAGGCCCGATCTTCGAAGTCCTCCCGGCTGAAGGAAGGGCCCCCCTCCCTCTCCCTGAAGAAAAGGGGCTCGAAGGGGGCCCCTCTTTCGTCCTCCTCGGGAACAGGCCTGCAGAAAAAAACGAGAGTGGATATTACAGCCTTCCGGCCTGGGACGGGAAATGGATATACCTCCGGGACAGGAATACGGGAAGTTATGCGCTTATGTCCTCCATATATAAGGGAAAATGCGAAGAGGGTAAACTAATTTTCTTTATTTCTGAAGTGAGGCTCCTGCGAGACGGGCTTTCCCGTCCCTGCCTGGTCCACCTCTGCCTGGACCCGGTAAACGGGACCGTGGGCGCCTACCTGAACCCCTATGAGTTTCTGCAGAACGGCGAACTTCTTTTTTCGAGGGAAGTCCTGAAGCTGGAAGAGGGAGACGTCCTTTCTACCTACGCTGTCCTTTACGGAGATAATTCCAACCCTCAAAACTGGGTCGAACTCGGAAAAATACTGGTTGGGGGCGGCACGGAGTATGTCTTTGATTATCTGCCCCCGGGCACTTACTACTCTGCTCTCTACGCCGAGGATTATCATGTGAATTTCAATATGACAGAACCGGAAAAACTCGTAATTGAATAAGGTAAGGGTTGAAAACATGGCACAGGAAAACCCGGGGGCCTCTTACTTCTTCCCGCTCTTCAAACCTCCGGGCTCCTAACATATAACTAAAGTCTAATAAGTCGCGCATCAGGAGTAAAGTAAAATAGGAAAAAATCCTCCGAGGTAAAGCATGGGAACGGATATAGGAGATTTACTTCAGAAAAAAACAGTAGGGCTTTCGGACCTTACAAACCGGGTGGTGGCAATCGATGCCTTCAACACCCTGCACCAGTTTTTGAGCATCATCCGCCAGCGGGACGGTAGTCCCCTGAAAGATTCTAGCGGCAGGGTAACCTCTCATCTCTCAGGCCTGCTCTACCGGACAACGAGCCTCGTGGAGGCCGGGATAAGGCCAGTTTACGTTTTTGACGGAAAACCGCCTGAACTGAAAACCGGGACTCTGGACCGAAGAAAGGTGGTCCGGGAAGCGGCCCGGGAAAAGTGGGAAAATGCAAAAGAGGAAGGGGACATGGAGGCCGCATACAAATATGCCCAGGCCTCCGCAAAGGTGGACTCGCAGATCGTGGAAGACGCCAAATACCTCCTGTCAAGCATGGGGATCCCCTACGTCCAGGCCCCTTCGGAAGGAGAGGCCCAGGCCGCCCACATGGTGCTTAAAAAAGATGCGGACTTCGTGGCCTCTCAGGACTACGATGCTTTTCTCTTCGGGGCCCCGGCTGTTATAAGGAACCTGGCGATTACGGGCAGGCGCAAACTTCCTGGAAAAAACTCGTATGTCGAGGTCGAGCCCGAGCTGATCGACCTTGAGGGGAGTTTAAAAAACCTTGAGATAGACCGGGGGCAACTAATCGATATCGCAATCTGCGTTGGCACGGACTTTAACAAAGGCCTGGAAAGGGTGGGCCCGAAGACAGCTCTTAAACTGGTCAAAAAACACGGGGACATCTCAGGAGTCCTGCGGGAAAAAAAGCTCGAAATCGAGGATCTTGAACAAATCCGGGAACTCTTTTCCCGGCCGCCTGTTACGGACGAATATGAACTCAAATGGAAAAAGCCGGACCATGATAAAATGGTAGAGTTTCTCTGCGAGAAACACGGCTTTTCCAGAGACCGGGTGGAAAAGGCCTGCGAACGTTTAAAAGAGGCTTCCGGGGGCCGGCAGCAGACCCTTGATCAGTGGTTCTGAAAAGTTTTTCTCTGCCCGGGCCTTTCAGTAATTAACAACAAATTGAAAAAGAAGAAATTGGCGAAAAAGGAGAAATTGGCGAAAAAGGAGAAATTGGCGAAAAAGGAGAAATTGGCGAAAAAGGAGAAATTGGCGAAAAAGGGGGAAAAGGAGTGTTCAGGCCCCTTCCTTTTTCCATATGATCATTGAATCGCCGGTCATTTCCCGGGGTTTTTCCAGATCCAGAAGGTCGAGCATGGTCGGGGCGATGTCGCAGAGTTTTCCCATCCTCAGGCCCTCCACGTCCCCGTCTCCGGCGTAGAGCAGTTTCACGGGGTTTGAGGTATGGGCGGTATGGACTCCTCCGGTCTCCGGGCTTTCCATCTGTTCGGCGTTTCCGTGGTCTGCGGTCACGATTGCCATCCCTCCTGCCCGGTGGAGCGCCTCGATTACCCGGCCCACGCAGGTATCCACGGCTTCCACGGCGGCTACAGCGGCTTCGAATATGCCTGTGTGCCCCACCATGTCCATGTTGGCGAAGTTCAGAATTATAACGTCGTATTTCCCTGACTCGATCCTTTTGACCACCTCGTCTGTGACCTCATAGGCGCTCATCTCGGGTTTGAGGTCGTAGGTCGCAATTTTCGGGGAGGGAATCAGGCAGCGGTCTTCTCCGGGGTAGCAGCGCTCGACTCCTCCGTTGAAGAAGAAGGTCACATGGGCGTACTTTTCGGTCTCGGCTATGCGGAGCTGGGTCTTGCCTTCCCGGCTAAGGACTTCCCCTAGTACGTTTTTGAGTTCTTCCGGGGGGAAGGCAAGGGGCAGGCTGAGGTTTTCGTCGTACCGGGTCATACAGACGTAGTGGACCTGCGGCCGGGCTTTTCTTTGGAAGCCTTCGAAAGTCTCGTTTACAAAAGCCCAGGTAAGCTGCCGCGCGCGATCGGGCCTGAAGTTAAAAAAGATCACGGAATCGTTGTCTTCCACTATGGCTTTCGGTTTTCCTTCGGAGTCCGTGATTAAGGTCGGCTTGACGAACTCGTCATTTTCTCCCCTCGCATAGGCTGCGGCCACGGCGGAGGCCGGGTCAGGGGCGCTGAAAGGGGCGGCTCCGACTGTCAGGGCGTCGTAGGCCAGTTCCGTCCTGTCCCAGCGTTCGTCCCGATCCATTGCATAGTAGCGGCCCGAGACAAAGGCCACTTCTCCGATGCCGGTTTTTTTCAGGAAAGCTTCGAAGCCTTTCATATCCTCAAGGGCGGCTTTCGGAGGTACGTCCCGCCCGTCCAGAAAGGTGTGAATATATACTTTTCGGAGACCCTGCTCCTTTGCAAGCTTCACGAGGGCCTGCAGGTGTTCCATGTGGCTGTGCACCCCTCCGAAAGAAAACAGTCCCATGAGGTGCAGTTTTGAGCCGTGGTTTTTTGCGTTTGCAATCGCTTCCAGAAGCACGGGGTTTTTGAAAAAATCTCCCATTTTAATGGAGAGGTTAATCCGGGTGAGGTCCTGGTAGACGATCCTTCCCGCCCCGATGTTCAGGTGGCCCACTTCCGAGTTTCCCATCTGCCCCTCTGGCAGGCCCACGGCTTCCCCTGAGGCTTCACAGGTGCAGCTGGGGTACTTTTCCAGCAGGTGGTCGAGGTTCGGGGTATCCGCAGCCAGAATGGCATTTCCTTTCGAGCTGGCGATGTGCCCCCAGCCATCCAGGATCATGAGCATGAGAGGTCTTCTTACCTGAGTCATATGCAGGGAATTTCCTTCCAGTTCATAAATACCTTGTTCCTGAATAGGTTTCTTCCTTTTTATATATCTTAAAAATATAAATACAGTCCTCAATTATAAGTATTAATAATTACATACTCCAGAAAAAGGTCAAAAAAACAAAACGGATATAAGGCCTATAATAATTTTTAAAGTAAATCTATAACTTAATTACAAAGTACATGATATAAATTGCAAAGTAAAGTCAAAAATAAATTTTGTAATTTTTCAGGTGAAATAATTTCTGGATACGCCACATTACAGAATGCGAAAGAATCGATAAAATCCGATTATAGTCCAGGCGAAATTCCGGAAAACAAAAAGAGGAGGATTAGACTATCTATGAACGCTGAACATTCTGACTTAAAACTAAAGGATCTTACAGCCAACCCGGGCCCGCTGGGGTTGATGGGTTTCGGGATGACCACGGTACTCTTGAATTTGCACAACGCCGGCTTCTTTGCCCTCGGGACAATGATCCTTTCCATGGGCATCTTTTACGGTGGTATTGCTCAGGTTATTGCCGGGATTATGGAATGGAAAAAAGGCAATACCTTCGGAACTACAGCCTTTACATCATACGGGTTTTTCTGGCTTTCCCTCGTAGGGATAATCGTGCTTCCCGGCCTGGGCTGGGGAACAGCCCCTGCAAAGACAACCATGGCTGCATACCTTTTCATGTGGGGCCTTTTCACCCTTTTCATGTTCATTGGTACGCTCAAGGCCCCAAAGTCCCTTCAGGTTGTGTTTTTTACCCTGGCAATCCTGTTTTTCCTGCTCGCTCTCGGGGATTATACAGGCAGTGCGGCAATCACAAGGATTGCGGGCTTTGAAGGCATTTTCTGTGGTTTCTCCGCTATCTACACGGCTCTTGGCCAGGTGATCAATGAAGCGCATGGAAAAACAATTTTCCCGATGGGCTGAATTAAAATCTTTTTCCGGGCTTTAGATTTAGATTTAGATTTAGATTTAGATTTAGATTTAGATTTAGATTTAGATTTAGATTT
>JAQVBP010000052.1:0-11111 GCA_028690255.1 Methanosarcinaceae archaeon | reverse complement strand
TTTTAAAACGACTTATTTTTGATAAATTATATATTATTTCACACACTTTTCTTTATTCGTATTACCTATTCAATAATGAGATGACTCGTATTGAGGAATAACGCATGGATGATAAGAGGCCTGATTGGAACAAAGTCTGGAAAGACGCTATGGATACGCAGCGAAAAACAAACCGCAATACTGAATGTTCGAGTATATGGAACAGTAAAGAAAGCGCAAGGCGTTTCTGGAAGATGGCCCGGGAAAACGGAGCTGAGAGGATAAATAACACAATTGAGGGAATGGCCCTGACCCCCCAGTCCCGGGTACTTGATATAGGTGCAGGCCCCGGGACTCTCGCCGTTCCAATTGCCCGGCAGGTCGCCTGTGTAACGGCCGTCGAACTTTCTGAATGTATGGTGGCTGTCCTGCGGGAAAACCTTGATGAATACGGGCTCGTAAACGTGGACTGCATACATAAGGACTGGGAAGAGGTTGACGCCGAAACCGATCTTTCCGGCCCTTATGACGTGGTCTTTGCTTCGTATTCCCTGGGCATGAAAGACATAAAGGCCTCAGTCCGGAAGATGCTGGACGTCTGTTCCGGATACGTTTATCTCTACTGGTTTGCAGGGGAGACTTCCTGGGACAAGGATTCCAGAAAACTCTGGCCCTCTCTTCATGGCTGCGAGTACAGTTCCGGCCCCAAATGTGACGTGCTCTATAATGTGCTCTACGAGATGGGGATCTATCCCAATGTGGAGACCTTTCCTTTCGAGCACATAAACAGGTTTGAAGATCTGGAAGAGGCGCTTGAGCATTTCGGGCCGCATTACGGGATTGAGACCGAAGCTCAGAATAAAATACTGAAAGATTATCTTACGGTTGTGCTTGAAGAGGAAAACGGGGGCCTTATCCACAGAGGTTGGTCCACAAGAGTAAAAGTCTGGTGGAAAACCGATTCCTGATGCTGTCAGGTTTCTGATATAAAAAACGAGTCTGGATGCTGTCAGGTTCCCTGATGCTGAGTGTATTAGCCGCTTTCTAATGAAGCTTAGCCGTGCCTGGATAGTCTCGAGGGGCGCCGGGAGGGGGTGGCATCCTGTCTCCCCAGAAAAGAAGCAAGCATGGGGGCCGTAAAATATACGCCGTCCTTTTTTACAAGGCCCTCAAGGCTTACCAGCACGTCCAGAAAGCGAGCCGTAAGTTCAGGTTTGGTCCCGAGCTCCCCGGCAAGTTCTTCTGCACTTTGAGCTCTGGTCAGTTTTGAAAAAAGGTTGAGATCGGCGGCTACCTGAAATATCTGTTCTTTTTCGGTATCTGCCGCTATTTCCCGTAGAAAGCTGTCTTTTTCTTGCAGACAATTTTCTTGCAGGCCGGTCTTTGCTTTTGCCAGTTTTTCCATTTTTCAAAACCTCTCTTGAGAAGGGGTCCTTATTCTGCGAACAATCGGTGTTTTTTTTGATTTTTATATATTTTTTTAGATTCATAGAATTTGTCGGGTTTATCCTTTAAATTTCCCGTATCTTTTTGTGAAAAGCCCTATTTTTCACAATTTCTTCCGGACCCCTTCTGTCCGAAGGTCTGGCTTATTTAGGAACAAAGCAGAAAATCCCGAGTCTTTAACTCAGGGATAGTTGACTTTACTTCAGTTAAAAAGGAGTAAAAAACTTGATTTACTGTTATTTAAGCCTTCTTATTGAGCTTATGACCTCTTTGCCGGTATTTGTTACAATGATCGATTGTTCCCCCGTCTTTTCCGTTTTTTAGTTCGAAATCCAGGCCTTTGGCCCTTTATCCTGTCCCGGCATCCGATGTCTTAGCAATGGGGGCATCAGAAAATCAAGGGACAAAAGCAAAAAGCTCTATTCCCTCCTGAACTTCGTAGCTTATCAACTATTGGTGCTCACAGACTACAAAATAATGTTAAAAACAGAAACTAATTTTGAAGGAATTTCTAAATACAATATTTTGAGAAGATTTCATTGAATTACTGATAATTTCAGGTAAGTATAAATAATAATAAAACGCAAGCGTTAATATTAATTATCCCTAAAATAAAGAGCGAAAGTCACTCTTTAATCTTAATCTTGCTGTGAAAAAAAACATATGGTATACTAAGTAAAATGTATTACGTATTATTTCGTATATAAAAACGAATCTGACATTCTGTGAATTACAGACAAAAAAAGAATGTACATTGCACCTTCATGTAAAGTAATTTGGTGATTTTATGGAAAAGGAACTTATGAGGATAGGAGTTTCACTCCCCGATACTCTTTTGAATAAATTTGATGGAATTATCGATAAAAGAGGCTACTCTTCCCGGTCGGAGGGAATCAGAGATGCGATAAGGAACTACATATCCTACTACGAATGGATGGGGGATATCAAAGGCCACCGGGTCGGGACCGTTTCCGTGATCTATGACCATACAAAGCGCGGGCTTTCAAACGCTCTTGCCGACATCCAGCACACGTATACCCACATGATTAAGTCGTCGATCCATATCCACCTTGATCATGACAACTGTTTTGAAGTAATCGTTCTGGACGGGGAAGGAGAGGAAATCAAGGAATTTGCAGAGAATATCATGGCTCTGAAAGGCGTAAAGTTCTCAAAGCTTACCACGGTAGCTTCCAGTGATAAAATGTAATATTTGATTTCATTTTTTCTTGTGGAACCCCTGTTCGAAAAGCTTTAAAAGTGCTTTTCGATTGATTTTAGGAGCAGGTCTCCGAATTTCGTCAGGTAATAGATCTGGAAATTGCGCTCCCTTCGGGAGTTTACCAGGTCTGCTTCTTTTAAAAGCTTTAGGTGATAGGAAAGAGCCGAGTGTTTGCAGTCCG
The DNA here is from genome assembly GCA_028690255.1 of Methanosarcinaceae archaeon. Classification (GTDB taxonomy): domain Archaea; phylum Halobacteriota; class Methanosarcinia; order Methanosarcinales; family Methanosarcinaceae; genus JAQVBP01. The sequence goes on along the minus strand of JAQVBP010000052.1, from coordinate 8,283 downwards.
TGAGCTCCACGAGCACGCAGACACAAAGGTTCTGGACTTCCAGAGCTTTCAGTATCCTGAGACGGGTCGGGTCCGATAAGACCTTGAATATGGTTACCATTTTGTCCACGTCTTCAGACATTGCCCCGTGTACTTTTTCCAGGACATCTTCCGGAAGGAAATAAGAATTTCTGATTTCAAGGAGTTTTTTCTCAGACATAGTTTTACTCGATAAGATTACTAGGTTTTAAAAGTTTTTCAAATTCCCGCAGGTTAATTTCCCGAGTTCCGCTTCGGGATCACAGGAAATCAAAGATTTCCTGGGAGTTGCGATGAAATCTCAACAGCACGTTGTTCTTTTCGCTCGCTCTGCTTTCTCAAGCGGATTTTCCAGGTTCACTTTTGTTCAAGATTAGTTAAAAATATTGGTACCTGATCAAAAGAGGTAATTTTATGATCCGTGAGCCAATTTCATAGTCCAAATTTGTGAACATTATTTGGAATCGTATTATCATAGTCATGCTTGCATCCTATGTGATACAAATTGCTTGATTGTTATCTTTTTTGTCGCATTAATTACGCTCGTTACTATAGAAATTATTCCCTTGAGAATTCAAATCAAGCTTATATATATTTTTGAAGTTTTAGGAACTTTGTAATAACAAGTTTTAAAAATAAATTTTAACATATTATTTATTCAACATTAAATAGAAATACTTATGTATATAAAAAAATAGTATTTATGGATATATAGATATTTTCAAATAAAAAGTATCAATACCCCTATAGTGTCAGAGCAACTTCATTGGGCATCGGTTAAGGAATTTTCTTGCCTGTATGCTATCGATTTTGGAACCAAAATTAATTCATAATTTGGACTCCAAACCTAAAATCGATACCTCGTTTCACCTCTACATAGATGTAAATTATATGCAATTGTTACAAAAATGGATGCAATTTATCACGATTCCTCACTTAACCTAAGACGCATGAGGGCAACTTAATTATGCGACACTTTTATTATAAACACAACCAGTGAAAAGATGCCGCTATATAAATTGCATTCCATATTTGATTTGTAATGACATTAGTGTCTCAGCAATTTTATTAAGGGACGTTAATACTTGGAAAATTCGTCATCATCAGTTCCTTTTTTACTTATGATGGCTCAAAACTGATTTTCCTAGACACTAGTGTCATGACGAATTAAATCTGAAACACAATTTATATGGTGACATCTCTTAAGTTATCGTTTTTAACTAATATGTCGCATAATTAAGTTATCCAGACACTAGCCTTTTGCTTAAAGGCTCATATTTTTGGAGAAGGGGTCTTCTGTTGGAATTAAATTAAAATCAGGTAGTTTGAGCCACAAATTAAATAAGGAGTGTTCAGGTGATCCCTCATCCGAAAATGCACCTTTCAAAGGCATCAAAAGATGCAATCATCTTTCTTGCAATTTTTGCGGTTATAGCTGCACTAACAGCCAGATATGAGCTTTTTGAACTTATCATACAGGTCAGCAATCATGGAAATATCAGGGGAGTTGAAGAATCGATCGTCCTTTTAGTCTACCTGGTCATTGCGCTTGGATATTTTTCTTTACATCGCTCTTGTGATCTTGAAAAAGCCCTTCTTCAACAGAAAAAAACCGAAGAGAAGTTGATCCAGGCAAAAATAGCTGCTGAAAGCGCCAATCTGGCTAAAAGCGAATTTCTGGCTAACATGAGCCATGAGTTGAGGACCCCTCTGAACTCCGTGATAGGCTTTGCAGACCTCCTGGTTGAGGGTAATTTCGGGCCTTTGAATACGAAACAGCAGAGATTCGTGGGAAATATCTCAGTCAGTGGTAAACACCTGCTAGGGCTTATCAATAACATTCTGGATCTCTCAAAGGTCGAGGCCGGTGATATGAAACTTGAGGTCGAGAGTTTTGCTGTTTCGGAAGTCTTTGCCGAAACCAGAAGCATGGTCATTCCCCTGGCCTTTAAGAAAAACATTTTAATAGAAACCACTGTTGACCAAAAATTGTGTGTAAGGGCCGACAAAAAGCGTTTCAAACAGATCCTTTACAACCTTGTAAGCAACGCCATCAAGTTCACTCCCGAGGGCGGGTCTGTTACGGTCCTGGCTGTCCGAACGGGGGAAATGGTCAGGGTCAGGGTTTCCGATACCGGCATAGGGATTTCCGAAGAAGAACAGGAATATATCTTCCAGCCTTTCAGGCAGGTCGATTCCAGAGATAACCGGCAGTATGAAGGGACAGGGCTCGGTTTAACCCTTGCTAAAAAATTCGTAGAGATGCATGGAGGCAGGATACGGGTGGAAAGCAATTCTGGAAAAGGATCCACCTTCACATTTGAAATCCCTGCAGACAATGAACGCAAACTGATAGCCTCTACCAGGCCGGCCAAAGTCCCGGAAAGAAGAAAACCCGGACCCAGCCCCGAAACAGATAGGCATGGAATGGATAAATCCTTGGGCTCGGAGGTCTTCGAACCTCCGGGCTCTACCGGGAAAGAACTCCTCGTGCTTGTGGTCGAGAATGATGAACTCCTTAGGGACATGCTCGTAATCACCCTGAACGAAGCCGGGTACAGAGTAATCTCAGCAGCAAGCGGAAAGGAAGCCCTGCTACTTGCCCGCAAACTGCACCCCTTCGTGATCACCCTCGACATCATGATGCCGGGTATGAACGGCTGGGAAGTGCTCAAAAAACTCAAAGAAAACAATGATACAGTTAAAATCCCTGTAATGGTCATCTCGGTGAAAGAAGAGTGGGAATGCAGTCTCCTCTGGGGGGCTTTTGATCACCTCGTCAAACCCGTGGAAAAGCACGTCCTGCTCTCCAAACTGGAACGCCTGAAGGATAAAACGCAGGGGAATTCCCCGTCCGTTCTCGTGGTTGACGACGAACCTGCCCTGGTAGAACTCATGGTTGCAATCCTCCAGCAGGGGGGTTATGAACCCCTTCAGGCTTTCGGCGGGCGAGAAGCAATTGACAAAACTCTAAGCGAAGCCCCGGACGCCCTGGTCCTGGACCTGATGATGCCTGATTTTAATGGTTTTGAAGTCATCAAAGTCCTCAAAGAAAACCCGGAAACAATTGACATTCCTATTATCGTCTGCACCTCTAAGGATCTAGACATCGAGGAAATGGAAACTCTCAACAAAAACGTTTCATTCATAATGCAAAAAGGAGACCTCGGAAAAGAAACCCTTGTGAACATTCTCCACCAGGTCGAAACCAGGATTCCGAAAATTAAAGGTTTTCCTCGGGAAAGCAGCCTGCTTACTAACTCGCCTGCTACCCCCTCTAAAACAAAGGATATCACTGCCTATCAAACCTGAACAGAAGAAGCTGGTTCGGATGAAAAATGCCCCAAGGTAGGGAATTTACTTCGAAAAATTATCCAGTTCACACCATTTTCCTTCCCCTTCCCAGACGCGAACCTTCAGGGGAAAGCCAAACTTTTCAAAAAGGTGGACGTGGACCTGCTGGCAGAGGTGTTCGGAACTCGGAAACTCGATCAGGTCGTTGAGTAGCCTGTGGTCGTATTCCTCAAGGGTTTCTTTCACTCCCTTTTTCAAGTCATAGAAATCTATAACCATGCCGTTTTCCTGTACCTCGCCCTCGATTACCACCTCTATTTTATAAGTGTGGCCGTGGACCCTTCCGCACTTGCCGTGTCCTGGAAGGTAGTGGGCACTGTCTATGTAATCGATGATTCCGAGTCTCATTTTTCTTTTCGTCACGGCCTTCATGTTTACCGTCTTCATGTTTACCGTCTTCATGTTTACCGTCTTCATGTTTTCCTTGCTCGTATTTTCTGTCTTCATGTTTTTCGTCTTCATGTTTTTCATCCTCGTATTTTCGGTCATCATAAACACCCCCACATCCTGTGGGTCTGGGGAATTATCCGCGTGTCGATCCTGTCAAGTAGCCTCTTCTGGAGCCTGTGCAGTTCCCTTAGGTCCTGGGCACATTTTACCGGAATGGGGAGGGCGGGCGGAGCCCGGGGGGAGGGTGCCTGCTGTCCACTCCAGGATTTTGAAAGCGTTTCAGGTTGCAGGATCACGCATGAGACATAAGGTGCAATTGCATCCACCGCAGAGAGAATGCTTTCAGGTTCCGGGTTCCTGCTTACCACGATCTTGCAGAAGCAGTCCCTGCTTTCTGTATTCCTGAGGGCTCTGAAGCATTCCGTCGTATTTTCAAAGTGAGCCTCCCTGGCTCTTACATCCTTTATCCCGAGGGCTTCGGGAAGCTTGAAGTCTCCGGCCACATACGCAACCCTATCCCGGATTTTCTTTGCGTTTTCAGGCAGAGTCATGTTGGATTCCAGATAAAGGGGCAGGCTTTTTTTCATTTTCCCTATAAAATCCGCATGTAGCAGGGGTTCTCCCCCTGTAAGGGAAACGGAATGCACATTCTCAAAAGTTCCCAGCATTCTTTCAAGGGTTTCGACATTTACGGGATTCGGGATTTTCTCAAAGACCCCGCATCCTTCTTCACTCTCAAAATCACAGGCATCAGAGCTTTTAAAGTCCGTATCGCAGTATGTACAGGTCAGGTTACACCCACAAAAACGGACGAAAGCCTGGCGTTTTCCCACATAAGGACCTTCCCCCTGCACCGAACAAAAAACCTCCCTGAGAGGAGCTTTTGGCATATCCCTGGCCGGAGTCATTTCTCAGACCACTCCGAGGGGCCGGGATTTTCTCAGGTCTTTTTCAATATCCTCAAACTCCCGGACGTAGCGCATTCCGATTTCCTGCATGAGCCCTGGAATTTCCCCGGCCTTTATCCCGGCCTCTTCCAGGTTCCCGTATACCGGATGGGTCACGTTGATTCCGAAATGAATCTTCTGGGACACAGCCGAGGTACTGGCAATGGAAACCGTCAGCTTCTTTCCCTCCAGGAAAAGGTCGTCTCCTTCCCGGCTGGTCGAAACTCCGACATCTGCCAGATATTCCCTGACTATGGCGGTAAAAAGGCGCTGTCTTGCGTAGATGAGCTTGAGGTTTGTGGAATCAAAATGTTCTATAATAAAGCTCAGCATGTCTTCGGACCATATGGACTCGTTTTCCTTTCGGTCCTCCAGGTCGATCATGTGTTCAATCTTTACGTCGCAGGCCCCTCTGAATATGATAATCGAGTCTTCCTGCACCCCAAAACTGTTGTAGCCCCAGAGAGATGAGATCTGACTTCCGTCGTAGTCCGTTTTTTCTTCAAGGACGATACATTTCATAAAAACACCTTTTTTGATTTTTTTCCGTATTTTCCCGTATTTTCCCGTTTTTTTCCTGATTCGGGTTTTCGGGTTTTTTTCTTTTTAAAGTCCGAGCCTCTTAAGGAGAGGGTCCTCTTCTCCGACCTCTTTGAAGGCCCTGGCCCGGCGGACGCAGCTTTCACAGGTCCCGCAAGGTTTTTCCCCTCCCTGGTAGCAGCTCCAGCTATACTCCAGGGGGGCGGCTGCGTCAAGGGCTTTTCTGACTATTTCGGGTTTGCTGAGTTTGATAAGGGGGGCAAGTACCCTGACACTGTTCTGGGTGGAATAGGAAAAGCAGGTGTCCGTTGCCCGTACGAATTCCAGGGAGTTATCCGGGAAAGTTCCGGCTTCTTCCCCGTTGAAGCCGGCTATTACGTATTCACAGCCCAGGCTTTCGGCAAAGCTTGCCGCGATGTTGAGCATGGCCCCGTTTCGGTTAGGAACCCAGACAGCCTTTGCGGACGCGTCTGTAATTTCAGCAGGGGCGGAGGCCGAAATGTCTGCTTCCGAAAGAATAGGGACTTCCACTCCAGGGTTTACAAGAGCTGTTTTTGTGATTTCGGCGAGCCAGTCCAGTTTAATTACTTTCTGCCTGATCCCGAAATGTTCGCAGACCCTGCGGGAATATTCGATTTCCCGTTCTGCGGCCCGTTGTCCGTAGTCAAAGGAAAGGGCCAGTTCAAAGTCCATGCGTCTGGCTGTAATCGAAAGGGCCGCAACCGAGTCAAGTCCGCTGCTTAATAGGGATATAGCTTTCATTATAACCACAGATTTTTCGTCTGATTTTCTTTCTGTTTGTTTATTTTTCTTTCTGGTTTTAGGTAGTTCTTAAGTGCCCGTTTATGTTTTTGAGGGTGAGGTGGGTAATATAAAGTAATTAATGTAATATTCGAATAGTATCCGTCTGGTATTCCTCCTGTATTCTGGAGGTATTCTTCAAGTAGCACCTCACTAATATCGGGGGCATATATTTATAATTATTTCATCCGGGTTTTATTTTGTAGAAGTTGGGGGAGTGTGGGGAAACCCGAAGGTCTGGAAAAATAGGGTATTTTGTTCCCTGAGCATATATTAAATACTTAAAATGTCTCCTATACTATAGGAGGTTGGTAGCCTTGATAGGCATCATGTCGGATTCGCACGACAACATGGAAACAATTAAAAAAGCTGTAAAATACTTCAATGAAATAAAGGTAAAAGCAGTGCTGCATGCCGGAGATATTGTCTCTCCCTTTACGGTGAGGGCTTTTCAGGAGCTTGAGCCAAAACTCTATATTGTCTTCGGGAACAACGACGGAGATCGTCTTGTCCTCTCAAAATGGTTTGAAGAGATGGGGGCCGAAGTCTGTGGAGACTTTGCGGACCTCACCATTGACGGGCTGCACATAGCACTCCTGCACGGCACAAACGAAGCCCTGGTAAAGGCCCTCGCCGAATCCGGAAATTTCGATGTGGTCGTCCGCGGGCACACCCATGAGCCCGGAGTCAAGCTTGTAGGCAGCACACATGTAATCAATCCCGGGGAATGCGCAGGCGTCCTTTCCGGAAAAGCTACGGTCGCGGTCCTTGAAATCGGAAACCTGAACACCGAGATTACGACGCTGGACTGAGTATCACACCGCCCACTACAATTATAAAAACAGTACACCCTTTTTCTCTAATTTACTCCTGCCTTCTGGAATAATACTGGCTGAAGCTGCATGGCTGCAAGTTCGGCAACCATCAATGAAAAACAGGAAGTTTTATCAAATCCCCGGGGAATTGAATTTCAACATATTTCGAAATACCTGTGTGGGCTATCCCCGGGAGCTTATAAATCATGGAATTTGCAGGAAAGAAGGACACGGAAATTAAGGAAGAGAATTCCGGAAGCGGAAACAAAAAAGAAAGGACCCTGATTTTTGCCTGTTCAGGGCTTTCGAATACGGGAAAACTCAGCATGCAGGCTGCAACAACCCTTGCTTTCCGGAGGCCGGGGCTGTACAGAGCTGCGGCCGCGCATAAAGGGGCAGAGGCGGCAGAAGATGCCGTATCCGAAGGGTTCAGGCTGCTGGCCCTGAACGGCTGTTCCGACCGCTGTGCCACGAAAAAGCTTGGGGAAGCAGGACTTGAGGCGGACTGCACCCTGATGGTCACCGAACTCGGGATAGACAAAACGAGGCCGGAAGACGTCACTCCCGGGGCCATTGAAAAGATTGTCCGGGCGATCAGGGAGTACTGAAGCTTTTTATGTCAGGATCCCTTTGAGAGGCTTTTTTAGATTTCCTGTTTTCAGTACCCGCGCCTGAGGATTGCGGTCAGTTCGTCGGCTTTTGGCATCCTTTCTTCGATTTTAGAGCAGACGGCTTCGATGTCGTATTCGAGGCGTAAGAATTCGACCTCTCCAGTTTCCGTATCGAAAACCGCACAGCTTGCCCGGGTTTCCCGGTCTCTGGGCTGGCCCACGGAGCCGGGGTTTATTATTGTGAGAGAGCCGAGTTTCCGCTTCAGGGGAATATGGGAGTGGCCCACTATGAGGTAGTCGGAATCCACAGGTTCCATTGGCTCCGCAAGCATTTCCAGGATTTTCTCGTCCGGGATTTCAGGTTTTATGTATTCATAAATGGAGCGGGGGCTTGCGTGGGTCAGGAAAAGCTTTTTCCCGTCGATTTCTTCTTTGATTACAAGGGGTAGTTTTTGAAGGTATTCCATCTGGGATTCATCAAGGACTTCCCAGGTGTATTCCCGGGTTGCGATTGAAAGGTGCTTGTATTTGTACCCGCACTGGCAGTCCATTTTGAAGGCCACGGCGTTGTCATGGTTGCCCCTGAGGGTGGTGATTCCTTTTTTTTTCAGGAGATCTATACAGGCAGCAGGGTCTGGGCCGTAGTCCACGATGTCTCCCAGGCAGACGGCCCGGTCATGGGGGATTTCCAGGACGGTTTCGAGAGCTTCGTAGTTTGCGTGGATGTCAGCTATTAAGAGGAGTTTCATGTTTTTTACACATATCTAAATGTACATGACCCTTTCTATTTAGATAACGGTGTTACCT
>JAQVBP010000051.1:17636-18814 GCA_028690255.1 Methanosarcinaceae archaeon | reverse complement strand
GGATTGTGACACCTGCGGAACGCGGGGAAGAGCTTGGGGACTTGCCCTCAATAGAGGGAGGAATGAACCAAGAAGCCACTCAGTCTTTAGCTGAGTGGTAGTTCACTATTTGTAAGTATTTATCCTATATTCGGCAGGTACGTTAACATTAAAAGTGGATCATTTTTACTGAGGGCCTTCTTGAAATACTTCTCATAATTAAATATGTTCAGAATGGTTTACATATAGCTCAAAAAAGCAGGTTTCAATATTCAAGGCAATTTCTGTGAATTCGATTTTTTTTATTTTTTTTTATGTGTGTCATCACGAAAAGGCCGCTCGCTTATGCGACCTGGGAGGGCCCCGCCTCCCCCTTTCAAAATCATGAACGATTGCCAGGAATTGGGGTTGATTCGTAAAAATGAAATCCTGATTGAAGTGAAGAAGTATACCTCTAAACTCGGCCCTGGCGTTGAAAGTCCGGCAAGCTCGGGGAATCATAATAAATATATGTTATCTGTCTTGGCGAAAAGCTTTTGGAGTCGCACAGTCCGGTTTTTTGAGATGGGGGTTTTGTATTGCCGGGGCGGGGCTGGTTGTCGTGGTTTAGAAAAAACGGCCCCTCAGCGGCCAATGCAGGAGGCCGCGCGGTTCGAGTATGATGCGAAATAGATGCATACTTTCGTACCGCTGTTTTATGTGGCAAAAACAGCATCATTAGATATGGTTTTGATAGGAAATATACCTGCCTAAAGCAGGGTATATTTAAAAAACGCCAATATATTTTGGATGCGAACACTTATAAAATATTAAAATCACGCTATTAAAAAAATTATATAGCGATTGACGATTTGAGGTTTGTATACAATTAAAATTAATTTAAAATATTAATCTGGCCTGTCGGGCTTCAAAAGGGCTTCTTTTTCAGTAGAATCAAAAAAATTGTTCAGTGAGTGGACAGGAGTAAAGAAAAAGCCCCAGAAAAAGAGAAAAGGGAATGAACCTAAGGGGGATCTTTTCAAAAAATCCAACCCCCTACTCAGGGCAGGAAATTATGGTACAATCATCTTTTATATATTTTGGACGCACTAACTTATAAAAGATTAAAACAACATAATTGAAAAAATGCGCGAAGACATGCGGCTTGAAATTATGATACATATAAATTAATTTAATACATATAAATTAATTTAATACAT
>JAQVBP010000051.1:0-17536 GCA_028690255.1 Methanosarcinaceae archaeon | reverse complement strand
ATACATATAAATTAATTTAATACATATAAATTAATTTAATACATTAATCTGGCCTGTCGGGCTTCAAACCGGATTCTGTTTCAGTATAATTAAAAAATTGTTCAGTGAGTGGGCTGGAGGAAAGAAAAAGCCCCGGAAAAAGAGAAAAGGGAATGAACCTAATGGGAACTTTCTCAAAAAATCCAAATCCCATACTCAGAGCAGGAAAAGACGGTACGATCATCTTTGCAAATAGCGCAGCTTCTCCCCTTCTGGAAAAGTGGAAAAGTCATAAAGGAGAGAAATTTCCCCCGGATATAGTGGATGTGGTGCAAAAAGCCCTTCTGAAAAAAAGCCCGGAATTGCTTGAGCTAAGTGCAGGGGAAAGGACGTATTCGTTCAGTTTTCACCCTTTCCCGGAAGAGGCCTGTGTGAACCTCTACGGTTTTGACATAACGGAGAGAGTCCTTGAGAACGATAAGCTAAGAAAACGCTGTGAGGACCTGGAGAACCGGCTTGAAAATAACAGTTTTGTGGGGGGTGACAGAAAACAAAAATCAGGGGGATTGCCAGGGCATGAGGGAAAAAAACTTCAAAATACCGTACGTTTTCTTGAAACTCTCCTTGATACCATACCGGTCCCTGTCCTTTACAAGGATAAAAACCTGAGGTACCTGGGCTGCAATGAGCTCTTTGCAAAACAGGTCATTGGTCTGCCTAAAGCTGATATCCTGGGAAAGACCCTACCTGAATTACAGCAAATAAGAGGAATAATTACCGAAAAAGAAGAATTATTCCACGGTCCGGACCAGGCCTTTCCAAACAAAGGAAAACCAGACTTAATTGAAACTGAATTTTTGTGCGCGGATGGGATAACGAGAGATTTTCTGGTCAGCAGGGCTGCATTCAGAGACGAAACAGAAGAAGCTGTTTTTATGGTGGCCGTGATGCTGGATGTGACCGAACTCAGGCATGTTGAAACAGATCTTAGAAATAATTTGAAGTTTCTTGAAACCCTGCTTGACAACATCCCGAATCCGATCTTTCACAGGGATATAAACGGAAATTACATAAATTGCAATGAGAAATTCGCCAGCCTGATCATGGGGCTTTCGAAGGGAGAAATTACAGGAAGTTCGGTCTTCGATTTTCATAAAACAATTCCTGATACCCTTGCAGACCTGTATATGGACCATGACCGGGAACTTATACTGGAAGGGGGAAGCCAGTATTCAGAAACAGAAGTTATGTGCACCGATGGTGTAAAACGGAATTTCCTATTTAGCAAAGCTGCATACAGAGGGGATTTCGGGGATGTGGCCGGAGTCGTTGGGGTGATGATAGACATCACTGAACGCAAACTGGCCGAGGAACTTCTTCAAAGGAGCAAAGAGAGTTATCACATCATTATGGAACAGACCGAACGGCTGGTTTTTGATTCGGATCTTGTGGCCAAAAAGATTGAATGGGAAGGGGCTATTGAGAAAATTACCGGCTACGGGCCTGATGAGTTCCGGAAACTCGACAGAAATGCCTGGGTAAAGCAGATCCATCCCGAAGATAGAATGCGGATGATCAAAGCGATTAATAGGTCCATAGAGACCGGGGATAAATTCAATGAAGAGTTCAGGTTCAAAAGAAAGGACGGGAACTATATTTACGTGGAATACGGTTCAGTTTATCTAAAAAACAAAGACGGTTCCGTGTTCCGGGCTCTCGGAGTGATAAAGGATGTCACGGAAAGAAAATTGAATCAGGAACAAATAGAAAAAAGTGAAGAAAAGTACAGGATCGTAGCGGAACAGACAGGTCAGGTCGTATATGATTACAATCTTTTAACAGAGAAGATTGAGTGGGCAGGGGCAGTCAAAGCCATTACTGGTTACGATTTTGAGGATATTCAAGCTGTTGATTTTAACGTATGGATGGAGTACATCCACCCGGAAGACCTGAATCGGGCTCTGGAAAAACATTACGAAGCCATGGAAACGTGTTCCTATCATGAAATATACAGACTCCGGAAAAAAGACGGGAGCTATTTTTATGCGGAAGATAGCGGGGTTTATCTCAAAGATGAAATGGGCCGGGTTTGCCGGATGTTGGGTGTGATAAAAGACATCACTGAAAGTAAATTGAATCAGAAAAAATTGGAAGAAAGTGAGGAAAGGTTCAGAATCGCCTCAGAGCAGACAGGTCAGATTGTATATGACTGCAATGTTGAAACAGGAAAGATTGAGCTTGCAGGAGCCATCAAAGCCCTTACGGGCTACGACCCAGAAGAAGTACTGGCCCTCAATGTGTCCAACTGGACAAAGAACGTTCACCCGGAAGACAGGGGTCGGGCATTGGACATACATTCCAAAGCCAGGAAAAACGGGTCTCATCATCATGAGGAATACAGGTTCCGAAGAAAAGATGGGAGTTATTTTTATGCGGAAGACAGTGGAGTTTTCCTTAAGAATGAAAAGGGGAAAATTTACCGGCTGTTCGGGGTAATAAAGGATATCACGGAAAGAAAACTGGCCCGGATAAATCTGGAAGAAAGTGAAGAAAGGTTGAGAGTTGCCTCCGAAGAGACCGGCCAGATAGTGTTTGAACATGACTTCCTGAAGGGCACGATTAAGCGGACAGGGGCCATCACGGAACTCACCGGCTATAGTGTGGAAGAATTCCAGAGTTCAAATGAGGGATGGATAGACCATATCCACCCCGAAGACAGGGAAAGGGTAGTTGAGGAATTCAAAAAATACTGGAAGGATGCGGATAGGTTCAGGGTAGAATACAGGTTCCGAAGAAAAGACGGGAGCTATTTTTATTTAGAAGACAGTGGGATTTACCGGAGGGATGAAAAGGGGAAAATTATCAAAGCTCTCGGGGTAATGAAGGATATTACCACAATAAAACTTGCTACAGATAAATTGCGAGAAAGTGAAGCGCGTTACCGTTCATTTATTGATAATTTTAAAGGAATTGCTTTTCAGGTGGACATGGATTTTACTCCGACGTTCATGCACGGGGCTCTGGAAGAAATCACAGGCTATCGGGAAGAAGATTTTCTTTCCGGAAATATTTTCTGGCATCAGCTTATAGATCCTGAGGATCTGCCCGTTTTTAATGCAAATGGGAAAAAATTAAAACTGATCCAGGATACCTTTATTGAAAAGGATTACAGGATAAGGAAAAAAGACGGAGAACTCAGATGGGTTCGCGAAGCAATTCAGAATGTACCGCTGGGTTGTGAGGGAAAAAGGGTGTTGGAGGGTACGATTTACGACATCACCGAGAAAAAGGAAGTAGAAGAGAATTTTGCAAAAATTCAGGAAATCCGTAAAAAAGAAATCCACCACAGGATCAAGAACAACCTTCAGGTTATATCAAGTCTTCTGGAACTTGAAGCCGAGAAATTTGAAGACTCGGCGGTTGTCGAGGCCTTCAGGGAAAGCCAGAACCGGGTGATTTCCATGTCCATGATTCACGAAGAACTCTATAAATCCAGGGATATGGAAACCATTGACTTTGAAGCCTATCTCAGGAAATTGACCTCAGACCTCCTGAAATCCTATAAAATTGGAGGAGAAACAGTCCTCTTAAAGTTGAGTGTAGAAGACATTTTTCTGAGGATGGACACGGCAATTCCTCTCGGAATAGTTGTTAATGAACTGGTCTCCAATTCTCTGAAACATGCCTTTTCGGAAGGAAGGGAAGGGGAAATTTATATAAAACTCTGTCAGATGGATGATTATGGGAATAAAAGAATAAATAATATGAAAAGTAATATTAACAAAAATAGACATAGTGAGAGAAAAAATCAATATATCCTGATTGTTTCGGATAACGGGTTGGGTTTTCCTGAAAACGTTGATTTCAGGAATACTGATTCCCTTGGCCTGCAGCTCGTGAATGCACTCGTAGACCAACTCGAAGGCAGTATTGAACTCGATATAGACGGGAAAACAGAGTTCAGGATCAACTTTCTGGAAGATGTGTCAATAACCCCCCACTAAAATGGGAAGCTTGTTTCGGCAAGCCTTGATTGACCGGCCCGAGTCTTAATTGACTACACTGGATCTGTCATGATACGTTTGGATGCTTCCTCAGTCCAATTCCTTATCGTGTGGCAATAAAAGTCCTGAAAGGTGGGCGGTGTGTTACACATGACAAGCATATTAAACATTGGCGGGGTAGATAGTTTCAAAAATTACGTTACCTGCTACGAGAACCTGTTTCAAAAACAGAGTGGAGTAATCTAAAAGTGGAACGGAATGCCTGAAAATTGAAGGAATTCCTCCCACGACTAAACAGGCTGTCCGACAATTCAATTTCAGGGCAAAAACATATAAAAAAAGGCATTTAAAGCCTTTAAATCGAAAAAGAAGACTTTTTATTCTTATTGGCAAGTAATTGCCGGACAGCTTCTAAAGTCACAGGCATCCTGCCTGAAAAGTCGTGGACGTACTAAACGAATTTAACCTAATTAAAGAACTTAAAGAATTTAACCTAATTAAAGAACGTAATAAACTTATAAAGCAGAATAACGGTAAAAATGGGGGAAATAAATGGAAAAAGCAAAAATTCTGGTGGTTGAAGACCAGAACATCGTGGCTATGAACATTCGAAACAAGCTGAGAAATCTGGGGTATACCGTCCCCAGTACGGCAGCCTCTGGAGAAGAAGCCATAAGGAAAGCAGAACTTACACGTGCAGACATTGTTTTGATGGACATTATGTTGAAAGGTGACATAGATGGGATCAAGGCCGCAAATGAAATTAAAAAACGTTTTGGGATTCCCGTAATATACCTTACTGCTTACACAGACAATGAAACCCTTGAACGGGCCAAGCTAACAGAACCTGCAGGCTATATTTCAAAACCTTTCAAAGAAGAGGATCTGAAAAGTAACATTGAGATGGTTCTGCACAGACAAAGGTTGGAAAAGTAAATTAAGGAATGATTCATTCCGAAATTTAAGAATAAATCACGGATAAACGCAAATGAACACGGATGATTTTAATCCGTGTCTATCTCAGACAGCAGGGACCCCTTTCCTCGATGTTTCTAATTGAAAATTAGAAACCCCTGTTAAACCTATGGTTTAACAGGACAGCCGAAGGCTGGCAGGTGGAGGTAGTTCACTCGTGGTTAATGGGAAACTCATTGACCTGCAGGCCGCTCAAATATCCAGATTAGTTCTCAACTTACTTTTATAGAGCAATTCCTGAACTGAAAACTTAAAGTAGTTCGAACATTCCTGGGAATCCGGCGGGAAATAATTCAGAATTTTCCTATCCCCGGAGGCAGGCGCGGCCTGTAAATTTGCGGAAAGCCCCGGAAAGAGGACGAAAAACCTGATCCGAAGCTTTTTTCGAGGCGGAAAGGGAGTTTAAAGTTTACGAGCAGGGCCCCGAAGAGGATAAAAGCACAGCCTTCTATGGTGCTTGTATAGAGGTTTTCTCCAAGGAAGGTACAGCCGAAAAAGATGCTGCTCACAGGCTCAATGAGGGAAAGCACCGAAGCTTTCTGGGCCTTTATGCGGGCTATTCCGCAGAAGTATAGGAGAGAGCCTGTTGCCGTCCCAAGGAGCCCGAAGGGAATAAGTACCCCCAGGTTTTCAATCAGGACAGGGGCGGAAACTGAAAGCCCGAAGGGCAGCAGGAGTAGAAGGCTTACCACCGTTGACCAGAATGTCTGGGAAAGTCCGGAATAGTCCTCTTTGAGATAGTTTACTGTTATGATTGAAAAACCGTAGGAAAGCCCGGAGAGTAGCCCTAAGAAAAGCCCCGGGAGATAAGCGCTATTTCCGGAAGAAGACTGGCCTCCGACTGTGACAAGGCTGCTCGGGTCCACCACAAGCACTATTCCTGAGAAACAGAGAGTAAGGGCAACGAGGTTTTTTAAAGTCACCTTTTCTTTTAAGAAAATTGGAGAGAGAAGGATCACGTATATAGGAGCCGTATAAAGGAGGAGCACAGCTACGGAGATGCTGGTAAGCTTGATTGAACTATAATAAGAAAAAACAGTTATGGTATTCAGGACTCCCAGCAACACAAGATATTTCTTATTCCTTTTAAGAGAAAGATTGTGAAGCTTTCCTATAACAGCAAGATAGATTAAAATACCCGAAAGCCCGAAAAACAGCCTGTAAAATAGTATCGAGCCAATTTCCATCTCTTTTATTCCTTTTAGAAAGATTCCGGCCGTTCCAAAGAGGATACAGGCTGTTATGATTGCTGTGGATGAACTATGATTTTCTTTAAATGTCTGCGGCATGATGCAGCATGAATAATATATCTAAGATATAAATGTTTGTAAATAATTCTTCACGATCCTTCAGGCAGAATGCCTGCGACTTTAGTGAGGGTTATTGACTAAGGGCCCGCAAAGAAATAACCTCTGCAATTTTCCATAATTGTAGCTTCGATTGACGCCCTTGCCCCTGAAAAATAATAGGTTCAATCGGGAATATGCAAAGGCGTTTCTGTGACGAATTTTTAATGAAGAGGGGGCGATTCATCCCACGGATAAAAATCGCGGGCTTTCTCTACCCCCGCCCCTCACTATCGTAATTATTCAACATTTGATTATCGATGCCCCACATAGGTATGTGTGACAAAGAACTTGCGGAAGGCCCCAGAAAGAGGGGGGCCTGATCCGAAGCTTCTTCTCCGGTTGTATGGGAGCTTCAACTCCCCTTCACTGTATCAATGGTTCGGTTTTTATCCTCCTTACTTTTTTCTCAACAGGAACAGTACGGAAAGCATTCCCGCAACTGCAAAGACAATTCCAAAGCCCGGACTTTTCTTTTCTTCTTCGGTATTTGTTTCCGGAACTTCGTTACCCGTTATTTTCTGTGTTTTTTCTTCGGATTCCGGAGTTTCTTCCGGTGTTACCGTAACTTCACCCTTCTTTTCTCCTGTAATCGAATAGTAGGAAAAGCCAGGGGTTTCGGCCCTGAAATAGATAAATTCGTCGTCTTCCCCGGTTTTTTCAGTCGGGAGTGCAGTCCAGGCCTCGTCATGGAAGCGGTTCAAAACGAGACTTGCTTCATCGATCATATCTTCCTCCATCCAGCTGCGTGGGACTTTAAAGTTGATAAAAGCCCCCTCAAACGTCCCGGATTCTCCGAAGAGCCGGCTCCCGACAACTATGTTCATGTACTGGTAGACCATACCTTTCGGAGCTTCGGAAACCGTTTCCGGAAGACCGTTCAGGGTTTCCACTTTCCCGGTCACGGTCCCTACACTGGTCTCTGAAACAAAGCTGATGCCCATAACACTGCATCCGGCTTCACTGAAGGAAAACTCCGCCTGCTGGCCTGCAAGTACCTGCTGCCTGGAAACGTCTGTTGCCTGAACATTGACAGAAGGTACTCCCGAAACTCCTCCAAACCGGGCTGTCCGGCTCCCGCTGCTCTCCCTATGTTCTTCTTCTTCTTCTTCTCCGTCATCGGTAACTTTGGGAGGGGTGTAAAGGGGGAGGCTGTCAAACTGGTTAACAGAGCCCGGAATCTCGTAAGGGACATCACAGAACCCATCTCCATCGGCATCAAGAGTGGTTTCGGAAAAACCTGTTCCCTTCGGGTTTGCCCAGCAATTGCCTCCGATGTACGGGTCTCCGAGGATATTTGGCCCTTCGGTCCGACTGACATTCCAGGTGTTTCCGGCACATTCTCCCGAGAGGAGAATATTATCCGAGTTCCTGAAAAGATTGTTGTAAATGCTGTTGTTCCCGGAATAGGAGAGGCTCAGCCCATCCGAATTTTCCGACAGGTTGTTGTCCCGCAGGATATTGATTTCGGAACGATAGAGACAAATGCCCATATCATTTCGGGCTACAGTGTTTTTCAGAAGGGTATTGTTGTCGGAACGGGAGAGGTAAATGCCCCTATCATTCCGGTCTGCGGTGTTTTTCAGAAGGGTATTGGTATCGGAGCGGGAGAGGTAAATTCCTCCTTTATTAAGGCTAAGAGCATTGTTCTCAAGGCTTGAGTTTGTCGTGTTATAGAGGTAAAGGCCGTACATATTGTGCTCAAGCTCAAGGTCCCTGATCGTTATGTTCTCGCAGTCAACAAGATACACTGTCCCTGCATTGGAAGAAGCGTCAAGTACAAGGTCGGATTCTCCTGAAAGGTAGTAAATGGGTTTGCCGTCCACCAGGTTGCTGGTATCAATATCATTCCCATCAACTTCCATGAACAATTCTGCTCCGAAGTTATACTCATTGTCCGAAAGAATATTGTTTTTCAGGGTGCTTGAATCAGTTTGCAGCATGAGCCCAAACTCGTTTTCCGAGATTATGTTATTATTCAGGTCAGTATTTTTCCCTAAAGCAAAACAAATACCATTCCTATTATTATCAACAGTGTTGTTTGAACAGTTGCCGTTGCTGTCGGCCAGGCCCAGAATCCCGTACCAGTTATCGGATACTGTGAGGTTGTACAGGGTGAAATTCGATGAATCGGAGACAAAAACCCCGCACCCGTTCTTTTCGAGCACCAGATCCCTAACAGTCATATTTTCACAGCCGATCAGGAAGACAGTGCCGGCATTTGAAGCAGAATCAAGGACAAGGTCCGAATCTTCCACAAGATAATATATCGGTTTTCCATCCACCAGGTTGCTGGTATCGATATCGTTTGGAAGGGTTAATCCAAACCCGAAATATTCGTCTATGAAGTTGAAAGAGTTGGACTGCATCGAATTATTTCTCAGGACATTTGCCCCTGAACCCGAAAGCCAGAACCCGAATTCAGCACTTTCGCTTATGGTGTTATTGTGAAGCTCATTTTCATTACCCCCATCCAGAACTACAATCCCATATGAATTGTTCTGCAGATCGTTTTTGGATATTTCATTTCCTGAGGCTTCTTCCAGACAGAGCCCGCTGGCAGAAACCGAGCTTATGCTGTTATTATCTGCAAAGTTGTTATCAGAACCTTCAAGGTAAATCCCGAATCTTCCACCTGTTACGGTATTTTCAGAAAGGGTACAGTTTTCGGACTCATATAACCAGACCCCGAAATAGCTGTCAGAAAGGACATTCCCGCTTAAATTGCAGCCGGAGACCCCTTTCAGGTAGACTCCTGCAACATACCCTTCAGAAGCTCCGGACACGGAAAATCCGCTGATGTTTACGGAACCTGCAGTCACGTTGAAAATAGATTTTTTGGGGTCAGCCGCCTTAACAATGGTGTTTTCAGGGTTCCCTGAGGAAGAAATGATGCTGACGGATTTGTTAACCTGCACGTTCTCCGTATACGTGCCCGGACTTACAAGCAGCGTATCCCCTTCCCATGCAGCATCTACAGCCGCCTGGATCGAGGAAAAAGCCCCGGCTTCGGAGCCTACGGTGAGGGTAAGCGGAACCCCAGGCTCTCTTGTGAGAGGCAGGTAATCCTTAATTCCGGTCATGGAGTTGATAACGTAGGGAGTGTCCCCGACCCCATTTCCGTCAGCGTCAGAGCCCGTATAATCATTCCAGTAGTTTCCGGTTGTGGTATTCCAGATATTCTGACCCTGATCCATAACGTTTTTTGTGTTGTTGAATGAATTGCCGTAGAGGGTGTTATTTTCAGCTACGGTAAGCCAGATCCCGAGTTCCGAGTTATTTGAAACCGTGTTGGAAAACAGGACGTTATCCGCAGTCCAGGCTTCCCCGGACCAGCCCTGAAGAGTAATGCCGTGGAAATTGTCCCGAGCAGTGTTTCCTGCGAGGGTGTTGTGCAGGCTTATTGTCAGGTCAAATCCGCTATAATTGTTCAAATTTGCGGTGTTTGCTCTCAGGGTGTTGTATTCCGAAGAAAACAGACAGAGCCCGAGAGTGTTGTTAGAAACACTGTTTTCAGTGAAAGTATTGTCATTGGAGTAGGCTGCATAAATTCCTGCATAACTTCCTGAAGCATTATTGCCCTTTATGGTATTATCTTTAGACTTTGAAAGATAGATCCCGTACTTCGAATTTTCGGGCAGGGTGTTGTTTTTCAGGGCATTTCCTGACGAGGCTGTCAGGTAAACTCCAAGGGAATTGTTATAAAGTTCGTTTTCCTCTATCGTACTGTTCCCGGAACTTTCAAGGTACACCCCGTAATAGTTGCCGGAGAACGTATTGTTTTCGATTGCTGCTTTTTCCGTTCCGTAAAGGTAGACTCCACAAAGGTCGTCCTGGAACACCAGGTCCCGGACTGTTACGTTCAGGCAGTTGAGCAAATAAACAGAACCGGCATCAGATCCTGCACCCAGGACATAATCGGAGACTCCGGAAAGGATGTAAAGGGGCTTTCCGTTCAGCAGGTTACCTGACTCTATATCAGGCGTGTTTTGCGAAGCACAGGCTCCTTCAATTTCAAAGTTGTAAGTGTTCCCGTCCATTCTATTACGGGAGAGAGCTTCCCATTTAGAATCTGTAATATAAAGCCCGTAGCCGTTTGAACTTGCGGAGTTGTCTGTGAAATTAAAACCGGTGGAATCCCTGATGTAAAACCCGTAGCCGTTTGAACTTGCGGAATTGTCTGTAATATTCAAGCCGTAGGATTCACTAATATAGAAACCATTGCTGTTTTCTGAAGAGCTGATGTTCTCAACGTGGGAGTCCGTCGTATTGTAAAGATAAAGCCCGTAGTAATTTCCAGTGAAGTTCAGGTCCCGGACCGTTACGTTCCGGCAGTCAATACAATAAACTGTCCCGGCATTCGAACCTGAATCCAGGACACGGTCGCTTTCGTTTACAAGATAGTAGATAGGCTTTCCGTCAACTGTGTTGCTATCGTCAATATCCTGTTCGGCCGAAGCCCCCGGAATTGCAAAATTATAAGAGTTGTTTTCCATCCGGTTGTTTTTCAGGCTATTTCCTTCCGACCGGTACAGATAGATTCCAAACCTATTGGATTTGGCCCTGTTCCCGTTCAGAGTGCAGTTCTCTGAGGAAATCACATAAATTCCACAGTAATTGTCCGAAAGCACGTTTCCGCTTATGTTGCAGTCCCTTACCTCATAGAGCCAGATTCCGGAGGTAGCGTAGGAGCCGGAAAACGGAAGTTTAGACCCTCCACTTACGGTAAAACCTGAAATGTTTACTGAATCTGCCGTTACGTAGAATACGGAATCTTTCGGGTTTGCAGCCTTTACTTCCGTGTACTCGGGTCCGAACTCGGAAATGATTGTAACAGCCCTGTCAACATTAACGTTTTCCGTGTACGTGCCGTTTCTGACAATGATTGTGGCGTAGGGAGAAGCAGCGTCAACCGCAGCCTGGATGGAAGTAAAGTTTGCAGGCCCGTCGTCATCCACATAAATCAGGAAAGCGTCAGTTACGCCGACCCATTCCGTTTTTTCAATAGTGCTGTTTCCGTATTCGTTTTCCACGCGGAGCGTGACATTATACTTTCCGGCTTCCGTGTAGCGGTGGACCGGAAAACGGTCGGTTGAAGTGTTTCCGTCTCCAAAGTCCCAGGCCCAGGCCGTGGGGGAAAATGCACTTGCATCAATAAATCCGACCGTTAAGGGGGCCGGGCCCGAGGTCACATTGGCCGTAAAGGCAGCTTCCGCAGCTGTGCTCCGGTTTGTGAAGGCTTTAATACAGACGTTCATGTTTTCCACAGCAAGAGCAGTGTCCACCCAGCTCTCCCCGTCCGGGCTGAAGAAACTCTCTCCTTGATCTGCCCTGGCTTTGCTGCTGTACCCTTCCATCGGGTATTCAACCGCCACAGGATAGGAATAGTCAGGAGTCGTCAATTTAACAAGTACTGAAAAGTTTTGCCCGGGCTCAAGCGGAACTCCGGAGTCCAGAGAAACCGTATGGTAGCCTGCAAAGGGGATTGTCCCGTTGACAGAGGTTTTTGCCCCGGATGAATTTTTAGGCCCTGAGTCCGGATCAGTGTAGACATAAATTTCATATCCGGCATCAGAGGCAGTGGTATAGAAACTCACGGCTTCAAGGGTCTCAGCGGCTTCGGCTGTGAAGATGTTGGCTGCCCAGGCTGTGTTGCTTCCCGAGTACCCTATACTTTCAACCCAGCCCAGGGGGTCGTGCTGGTAAACATGGGAAGAGGAACTGAGATCTTCGGCCGTATGGACGGCATTCCCGGATCCTATAACGGAATCATAATAGGAAATATAAAAGAAACCTTCATCTCCCCAGCTGGTCTCCCAGGAATTCTTGATAATGAACGCCCCGTCTCCCGGAGCTGCAGGGATGAATTTGTTTCTGTCAAAAGAATCGTCCCAGCCCACAATGCCTATCATATGGTTTGCAGGTTCCGAACCTGAATAATAATAACTGGAGTTGGCAGCGTCATAAGCGTCGAAAGAAAAATGAATGCTGGAGTCAAGTACCCCGTAATTCATAAGGGCCTGTTTGATAAGCTCGTTATCCAGGGGGCCACTTCTTGCAGGGAGGAAGAGCACTTCCTGGATATGTTTTAAGGAAGGAGTATCTGTTGAAGAGATCCCGGAGTGAGGGTCGTAGGGGTCATCGGTTTCACTTACCGGGCCGCTCCAGCGGGCAAGGTATGCGGTTGACATGAACTCGTTTCCGCCTTCATCAAAATCAAAACCTTCAGGATAATTTTTGGAGAGCAGGTTTTTCATGTTGTTTTCGGAGAAGTCCCTATTTTTTCCATCAGTTTTTAGAATGTAAGATTCAAGGGACGCATAGGCCCCAAATGCCCAGCAACTTCCTGAATCTTTCTGGTCCCGGACAGGACTCACAAGCCCGAGGGTCCGAAGGTCATAAGAAACCTGATAAGAACCCGAACCTACCACATTACCCATAGTTTCCAGGTGTGAAAGGTCTACGGGAGCGGGAACGAGTCCTGTTACTAAATTAACGGCTTCTTCGCCGGAGTTTGCCGTTTCAGGAAATAATGAATCACTGGAGGTCAGCAGTATTCTTTCCCGCCCGGGCTCTTCTGGATCTTCTTTTTCCAGATATTCCTCAAACTCGGGATTCAAAGGAGCAAGGGAAATAAAATCGGAATTATTATTTTCATATGTTATAAATTCCTTGTTTTCAGGTGTTGAGTATTCATTTTCTATATCAGTCAAATTTTCTGAAGTTGCCGCCGCATGCCCGAGTAAGAGACACATTGCAACAAGAGAGAAAAATATAATTGTTTTTTTTAGCATTTTATTTCATCATCTCTTTTTAATTTATACCCTGTTTTTTACAAGCTATGTAAAACAATATTGGAATGTATACCCGGCTTAAACGCAAAATGATCATTATAACTAAATAAAAATAAATATATTTAGTTAGAATATTAATTGAGCTGAATAGTTTTATATTTTTGCATTTGTAGTGTCCAGAATTTACTGCAAATTTAAAACTAAATTTTTGCACACTTTTTACTATTTAGCTCTTTTAAAATAGAATTTTTATAGGTGAATATACGGTTTTTAAGGGGTTTAAACTGGATTATGGGCTCTTAAAGGCCGCTGAAGACTGGCGGCATTTTTTTGAAGATCCTGCAAAAAAGAACGAATAACTCAAAAAAAGGTAGGAAGCTTTGCCCCTCTACTTTAGGCTTTTACAGGCATAGTTATTCAAATTATTTGTCAATATTATAAGACTGCTGAAGAGGGCTTCGTTTTCTTTTTTCGGAATATTCCTGCCCCTGCGCGTCTTTGACAAGGAATAAAAAAGGCAGAAGACAGCTATTAAGGCAGCGCCGGATTCAAAATAAATCTTGATTTCATAAGAACTCCGCAGGAACTCCCTGAGTCTTTAGCTCAGGGGTAGTTGACATCCGGACGCTGGGAAGTTAAAATTGAAACCTGGCCCGGTCTGGAAAAAGGCGAATTTACCGTGTTTTCCGGCAGCAGACGCTGAGTTGAGGCTCGAATCTAAGAAACAGGCTAACGGATTTTAGATCGCTTTAACCGGAATCCGGGCCCCCAACGACCGCCGGAGGCGGGCGGCCTTTTCTTGATGGACCTGCAATAAATGACGAGTCACTCAGAAAAGTGCCCGGAATTTTTGAACCCTTTTAAGGTTTTTACAGGCGTTGTCACTGAACAGATTTTGTTACGGTTGCCGGGGGAAGTTTTTTACTTTTTTTGGAGTTGGCCTGCCCCGGCGCGTCTTCGACGCAAAACAAAAAAACGAAAGATGACTATTAAGGCAGCGCCGGTTTCGACTGAGTTTCTATTTCATACCCGATAGCCTTCTTTTAAAAATTCATCACCCTCTCTGCCTGCTCCGGATTTCTTTCAACCTTTCCTTTCCGAGTTCCACGACCTTCTTCAGTTCCAGATACTCTTTCTCCGAAATTTCGCTGCCCACAGCAACCTTTCGGACAAAACTTCCGGCCGAATAGAGTAAAACTCCCTCCCAGGCCGTAAAATGGAGCCCGCTTATGTACTCGCAGGGAAGTTCCCAGCGGGAAGCCACGTTTTCAAAAGCTTCGAAGCGATAATACCTTATTCCGTTTTTCAAAACAGGAGTGAATTCCAGGGCCATTTTATCCATGTCCTCAACTCAAAGAGATAATCAGAGAAATCATGGAATTCCCTGTACAAAAAAGGGAGGGGGGAAGGGGCTCCCTCCTCATGCTTGAAATAATTTCCGGAAGCTTATTCCAAAATTCAAATTCCATAATTTTCAAAACTCAAAATCCGTAACCTTTTCCCCTTTGGCCGAGGAGGCCGTGGCCTCGATGTCCTTGAATTTGGGGACTCCCGTACCGCCGGTCTCGTTCGAGACAAGCATATTGGACCAGGGGCTGTTAGGCATATAGGCAATTCCCCTGTGCGGGGGCTCGTAGCCGGACTCTTCGGCCTTTACCACGACTTTTCCGAAAGAGTTTTTCAGGATTACCGTATCGCCTTTCTTCACGCTCAGGCTTTTGAGGTCTGCCGGGTCCAGTTTTATAATAGCGGACCGGGTCCTGTAGTCCTCTCCGAAGCGGTCTTCGATCATGGCCTTGTTCTGGAAAATGTCCCTGTAGGTGACTATCTTCACCTTGAGTTCAGGGGCTGCAAGAAAAGATCCGAAATCCATCAGAGTGCCTCCATGAGTTTGCTTAGAATTTCCTCGTCCGAGGGGCGTTTCGCATCGATTGCCGGCCTGAAGGGGACCTGCACCCCGTCCATCCTGGTCGCACTGCCCCCTGCCTCAACTCCGCTGACTCCCGAGCGAATCGAGACTTTCGCCTTTCTGGAACTCAGGGTTTCGCAGGGGTCTATGGTGATTAGCGGAATTTCAAGAAGTTGTTTTGCAATTGAGTGGGGCAGGCTTGCCAGGGGGTCGGAGCCTATGATAAGAGCCGCATCCACGGTCTTTGCTTTCAGGGACTCCACAACCGAATACCCGGGGCCATGCTTTACGGAGCCTTCCTCGAACTTTACGCTGTTTACGAACCCGGTCTTCTCAAAGAGGGTTTCATTAAAACCCCGCATGTTGTAGTGGCCCACCATGGGGATCAGGTAAAAGTCCCCTTTCGCCTTCTCGTTGAGCGTGTCCATGAGTTTGATAAGGGGTTCAAGGTTTTCCAGGGAATAGATCAGGCCGAGGCCCACGAATATAACTCCGAACCTGGCGCCTTTAAGTATGTTTGCAAGTTCCAGGAGTTTCTTGGGGGGGAACTTGAAAGATGTTTTGGGAAGTTTTCCCGACAGACCCGCAATCAGGGCCTCTATGAACTCGGCATCTCCTCCGGGCGGGACCTGATAAAACTCGTTTCCGCAGATCTTTGCGGTATGGGATTTCCTTATATCGACAGCAATTGCGGTCCTTTCCTCTTCCCAGCCGCGCTGTTTTTCCTGCCCCCTTGGGAAATAGGAAAACTTTGAGAGGTGACGGGGGTGGGAGTCCGCGGGGTCAGACCCCCAGAAAAAGGAAATGTCGGCCTTATTCCTTACGTCGTCCAGGGTGCAGGTCTTGAATTTCTCCTGCAGGATCGCCTCGATAAGCGGCCCGAGGCAGAAAGAGGAGGTGTCATCAAGGGTTGCGTTGAGCTTTTCAGCAAGCTCGATTGCCTTTTTCTGGGCTTCGTTTGTGGAGGTGCCAAGCCCGAAGATAAGAGGATTTCTGGCGGCTTTGAGGACGGACGCAGCTTCTTCTATTGCGGTCTTTTCGTCCACTTTTTTCCCGTCCACCAGGTATTCCGCTTCACCCGGGCTTTCCTTCATGTGGGCGACTCCCACCCTGCAGGCGGTGTGCACTTTGCCGATAAGGTCCTTTTCCATTTCGAGCTCGATATCGTCACAGAGCAGGCCGCAGCCGGTACATACGTAATATTCTTTTTCCATTTGCTCACCTTCACTTCACACGACAAACTCTATTGCCTCTACAGGGCAGGTCACAATGCAGCCGGTGCAGAGAATTTTGTTTTTCCCGAACCTTCTGCACTCGTCCACGTTCTGGGCTTTAACAATCCCGTCTTCAATGGTCAGGATGAGCTTTTCGTTCTTTTTAGGGGCGTTGCCCGACCCCACCCCGTAAGGATCGTTGGCCACGTTGACCGGACAGGCCACAACACAGTTCCCGCAGCCGAAACAGAGTTCTTCGTGCACGATCAGCCCCGTCTCGGTAGCCCCCCCCGCAGGACCTGCAAGCTCGTTGATCTTTTCGTATTTTTCTTTAAATTTGGGCTCATTTTTGAGAGGTGGGCAATCATCAGCCGTGAGCTCGCGGGACAGAAGGGCAACCGCAAAGGCCATGCAGGAAGTTTTTCCGCATTCTTTGCAGTTGGTTTTTGGAAGCAATTGATAGAGTTCCATTGCATTGGTCATTATTTATCTCCCTTGAGTCATTCTCATTTTTACAGAAGCTTGAGTTTATTTTACAAAATGATAAGAGTGTTTTTATTTACACTATAAGTGTTCAATTACATTATGGATGTTTAATTTAGGGGTATCTAAGTTATCCACCATAAATGATTGCTTTTTGATTTGCGCTGTTAATTCCTGGCAATTCAAAGCCCTAATATCAGAACTTTTCCCCCTTCTTATAATATTATTTTCCCCCCGTATGAAGACAACAGCTTTTGCTCTGAAAGCCACTTTTCCCTGGAAATTATGAACATTTCTGGCGGGATAGTGACCTGAAAGAACAAAGAGGACGGGCAAGGCCTGGCAGGACAGGGGTCTGCAAGAACAGAAACCGGCCTGAAAGTAACAGGCAATGAAGAAAGAGAATAAGGAAAGGGTTTCTTCCTTTTAACTTCCCCTTAATCGCCTTTAAAAAAGAGTTCGCAATGGCACTTGCCGTCCTGTTCTATTTCGTCTTTATGGTAGATGCAGGGGCATATGATTTTCCTGTCTTCTTCCTCAACTCCCGTAACCACCCTGCAGGGGCAGTAGCGCCTGTCGTATTTTTCCTTTCTGGCGGCAAGTCCTTCAAGTACGTAAGCAAGGGCTTCTTTGTCAGGGTTGAGTTTAAAACCCATTTTTTTTGCGTATTTTTCGGTCCATTCGTACATACTCTTTACCAAATCCTCTTCCTGGCTCATCTGAGAACTCCTTCTGGATATAAATCAATCTGCAGGTCAATTAATATTGATTTTTCTGAATTAACTCTTATGCGGCATCAATTATTTATTATCAACTATTTGATTTGTATTTA
>JAQVBP010000215.1 GCA_028690255.1 Methanosarcinaceae archaeon | reverse complement strand
ACTCGGAACTAACATTGAAAGACAGGGAATGGACGTGCCCAGACTGTAAAACAATACATGATAGGGATATTAACGCCGCTATAAATATCAAAAAGTTTGCTCTCATCGATCAAAATCTGATTGGATTATGACACCTGCGGAACGCGGGGAAGAGCTTGGGGACTTGCCCTCAATAGAGGGAGGAATGAACCAAGAAGCCACTCAGTCTTTAGCTGAGTGGTAGTTCACATTTTTACTATATCTTCTCTTTCTTCAATACATGTCCTATACTTTTATGATTTTAATTTTTTTTACGTTGCTCCTCGATTTTTATAGGTATTTTCATGGATACCTGGCTTAGGGTTTTCGGTTCCAGGTCAGGTCCCAGCGATCAACTGCCCGGGGTTTTAGGTGGGGTATATTGGGGTTTGTGCGGGTAGTTGACCGAAAATTTCGGGGACATCCAGGACTTGAGCCTGTATTCTCAGGTTTCCAGTTTTTTTGACATATAGGGGCCTTCAAGAGAATATCCGAGTTTCCTGTAGTATTCCCTGGCTCCTATGCCGCTAATTATGGACAGTTTTCCGTAGCCTGCATCCTCCGCAATCTTTTCGGCCTTTTCCAGAAGCTCTTTTCCGTATCCCCGGTGCTGCCAGTCCATTTCTTTTGCACCTTTTCCCGGGGGCACCACGGAGCCGTACACGTGCAGTTCCCGAATAAGGGCCGAGTCCTCAAGTTCCGGCCTGTGCGGGGCTGCAGGGAAACGCAGGCGTGTGAATCCTATAAGGACATCGGCGACCTGCTCTTCGACGGCAATGAAATGTTCCGTGCCTCCGCAGGCCTCATAGCTTTCAACCGTAAGTTCGATTTCTTTTTCGTCTATCTTTTTGCCTCTGAGGAGGTTGTGCCCGACTTCCCTGCAGCGGATACAGCGGCATTTTCCACCTTTTTCCCGGAGTCTTTCTTCCGCAAGCTGCCGGACGTTACTTTTCCTGACTCCGGCCAGGATCTGCTGGGCCGGGATGTCCCGCTGGATACGCTGGAGCCTGACCCATTTCGGGAGGGTGGCTTTTATGTCGGCTATCAGCTCCACGGCTTCCTCGTCCGGGAGAGCCTCGTATTTTCCCTCTTCCCAGAGCCTGTGCAAAGGAGTGCCTTCCGTGACAAGGGTGGGGTAGATTTTCAGGTAGTCCGGCCTGAAGCGGGGGTCTTCGAAGAGTTTTCTGAATTGCTTGAGGTCCCGCTCAGAGTCCATGCCGGGCAGGCGTGGCATCATGTGAAACCCTACCTTAAAGGCGCTGTCTCTGAGGACCTGGTTTGCCCGGACGATTTCCTTTACCCCGTGTCCCCGCTGCATCCGGGAGAGGACAAAATCGTAGACGCTCTGGACCCCTATCTCGACTTTTGTCCCACCTAGCTTGAGGAACTCGTCCACATGCTCTTCTTTAGTCCAGTCCGGCCGGGTCTCGAAGGTGATGCCGATGTTCCTTATGGCTGCGGTCTCGTTTGCCTTCTGCACGGCTTCGAGGGGGACGTAAGGAAGGGATTTTCCAATTACAGGAATATTTTCTCGCCATTCCTTGCCCTCAAAATCGTTCATGGCCTCAAGGCAGCGTTTTGTAAACCATTCCTGGTAGTCGAGACTCCGGGCCGAAAAGGTGCCCCCCATCACGATCAGTTCCACCTTCTCAACGTCGTGCCCGATTTGTTTAAGCTGGGTAAGCCTCGACCGGACCTGGGCGTAGGGGTCAAACTCGTGCTGTATGGCCCGCATGGCTGCAGGTTCCCGGCCCATGTAGCTCTGGGGGGACTTGAATACGGATTTGGGTCCCCCCGGACAGGGGAGACAGACTCCGTGAGGGCAGGGGGCAGGGGAGGTCATAACCGCAACCACCGCGACGCCCGAGATTGTCCGAACGGGTTTTCGCCTCAGGAACTCCTTTATTTCCGACTGCTCTTCGGGGTTTCCCTGCCCGATGACGTCTCCGTTTCTGGGCAGGCTTGGGAGATGATAGCGTTTGCTAACGTTTTTCTTGGCCTGATTCAACTGCTCTTCGGTTTCTATACTGCCTGCGAGTACCAGGTCCAGGATTTCCCTGCAGGCATTCCTGAAGGTTTCCGTGTTTCTTTCTTGCTCGACCGTGTTTTTTTCCGGTTCCATATCTTTCTCCTAACGTTACTCCGTTTTTTCCATTTACGGTGGGAGGGGGCCGTAAAATCTATAATAGGGGGCTAAAATACATTCAGTCTCGAAAGAAGAAACCACGTAAGACACGGAAAAGCCCGGAAAAATGAATTCAGTGAGACGACAATTAAGGTTTCTCTGATGTTTTGTCCACAATGAGTTCTGAATCGATTATTTAAAGGACCGGCGTACTCACCGGCCTTCAGGCCGGTTTCCGTGTCCTTCCGTGCTTTTCCGTGGTTAAGAGGCCTGAAATAAGTTAATTAAGAACATCGCGTTCTCGACTATAATGTTATAGCATTTGAGGTTATTGTAAAATGTCTTCTTTTTCAGGTGGACTCTTTCCAGTTTTTCCGGTCCTTTTACGATACCGAAACTGAAATTGCAAATCCTTGAAAAATTAAAAAAGTTCCTATAGACTGATCAATATCTGACCGTAAATTATTGAAAAAAACAAAAGCTCCTCATTTTTCTGGAAAATGCGCTTTCCACACTCTGGATACGCCGGGATTTCCATTGTTGGCTGAGGGGCTTTTCTTAAATCTTTTTGAAAATTTGCTCTGATTGCTTCAAGGTCCGGTTTTTAGCAGAAGTCAAACCCTATCAGAAAAGTACCCTGGCCTTTCTCGTTTACAAGCCCCATTCTGTTTCTGATGTACTCGTCCGAGGGGGTGGAAGGAGACCCGAGCACGATATTTTCTATTCCGGCCGTTTCAACGGCAGGGCATTCCTTCGGGGGCAGGACCACGGAGAGAGGTTCAGCTTTGTCTCCTGTCTTTTTCGGTACGGCGTTTTTGTACAGTATGAAATTGCCCATTACGAGAATGTCCTTGCATTTTTTGCACTCTTCCAGTTTTTCCTCGTCGTAAACGTCTTCTCCTACCTTTTCTCCATACTGCATCAGGACAACGTTTGGCCCCTCAGGCCATACGTAGTCCATGTTGGTCGTAAAAGCGACGAGTACCTGGCGCTTGAAGACCTCCTTTACTCCCTGGTTATCTCCCTGCCCGAGGCCCATAAGGACCATTCCTTCGGCTGTTTTTTCGAGTTGCAGGATTTTTTCCCTATCTTCCTCATCGAGGATATAGGTATCCTCAACGCCTTTTATGGCTTTTATCTTGCACAGGACGTCTTCAATTATGGTGTTGCATTCCAATGATGATTCCCCTTTTGTTTTTTAGGCCCGAAGCCTGGTTGTTTAAGGGCCTTTTTATCCTGTATTATACTTCCGGATATAATGAGTTTTGGATTATCAGAGTTATACTATTAATATTATATAGCTCTTATTTTTATTCTGCCTCCCTGAAAAGTTGTTATACCGTCCGGCTTTCGAATTCAGGCCTTTTTGTCTTGGACCCGGGCTACTGTAAAATAACTCGGAATAACTCGGAGAAATCCGGGAAACAGCTGAATGGTAAACCGGATTATTATACGATAAAGGGGCACAGGCAGATCAATCCCCCTCTTCCTTTCCGGCTTTTTTCAATTATATTTTAAAGCTTTCGTATTATTCGGTTCTTCTTTCTTTCGACATTTACCGTCATTTGTATCGTTATTTTCCGTTTCGATTGCTTAAATTCTCTGATATAGACCACAAAAGATTTAATAAGGCAATTATTTTATAGAACACTTGTAATCTAATGTAATCTAATTTGAAGGGATACGGAGGGCACAGAAATCCTCTTCGGCAATAGACGAATATTTCCAATCATCTTTGGTGAAGAACGGTGAAACCCTTAAGTTGTTTATATCCCGGAACTTTTTCTTACATACACTATATTTTAATAAGTACGGAGGAAA
>JAQVBP010000214.1 GCA_028690255.1 Methanosarcinaceae archaeon | reverse complement strand
GAGAAGTTCGCCAGGTCTCTTAAAAATTCCTTTTTTCCCATTCCCCCCGAGTCAACAAAAAACACACATGAAATTCCCGAAATTACAGGTACAAAAAATGAAAGTACCCGGGTACTTCCATACCAAAAGAAATAGAACGACCAGGGCTTTTTCCAGAAAGCTCCGAACAGAAAAAGTGCACGAAGCTGGCCGGTACAGTATAAAAAGAAAAGACAAGGTGAAAAGGAAGGGAACTTAAAGATCTTCTTACAGATCTTCGACTTTTTCCCCACATTCTTCCAGATCTTCGACTTTTTCCTCACATTCTTCAGCCAGTATCCTGTTCATTTCCTCCGCTTTCGCAGTAAATTCCTTTGCTTCTTCATTCCGGCCCAATTTGAAGAGTAAGCCTGCATACTTCTCAAGTGTTTCCACCTTGTATATCTGATATATGGGATTATCCGGCTCTTCAGCAAGAAGGGCTTCATTTATGGTCAGGGCATTTTCAAAAGCCTGGTTTGACTTTTCGTAGTCTCCGATATGAGAATACACTTCTCCGGCATTGGTATAGGTGATTCCGGCATTTTCCCGAAACTCGGGCTTTTCGGGGTCCGATTTGAGTAGTTTTTCCACAACCGGGAGCAAAGAGTCAAAAATTACAGCTGCTTCTTCGAAGTTTCTAAGGGCTTCTTGCAGTTTTCCGCTCTGGTGGAGAGCTTCACAGATGAAAGGATAGTTCTCCGGGGCTTCAGGGTCTTTTTCGTATAAGCTTTCAAAGAACGCCAGAGCAAGGTCCAGGGCTTCTTTTGCACTATCTAATTTTCTGGAATTTAGGAATTCTATTCCACGGAACTGGACATCAATAGCCAGCATTTGTCTCACGGAAAGCGGGAGGTTTTCATCATGCAATAAGATTGAATGAAGTTCGGCGGTTTTTGAATACTGTTCAGCCTCCATTTCCGTATCTCCGATTTCCCCATAAAAAGCCCCGAGTTTATCAAGGTAATTGCCAAGCGTCTTTATATTCATCCAGTTCTCGGGCTTATCCCTTACCACCTGCTCCTTAATTTCAATAATACGCCTGTAAAATGGAATCGCATCTTCGTAACGGTCCTGAACTGCAAATGAATCTCCAAGATTGTCCAGAGTTAGGATGAAATCATCCCGACAATCGTTATCATCAGGATAAAGTCCAAATGCTTTTTCGTTTATTTTGAGAGCTTTTTTGTAGTACTCCCGCGCAGTTTCGAGTTCCTCATCTGTTGGTTCTACATCTTCGGATCCCACGTTTACATACAGGTCTCCAAGAGAATTGAGAGAATATGCAACACTCAACTCAAACTCGGTTTCCTCCGGGTCTTCTGCAAGCAGGCTTTCATATCCCTCAATTGCCTTCTCATAGTACTGTTTTGCTGTTTCTGTTTCCCCTGTTTTTTTATAGAGGTCCCCTATCTGCATGAAAGTGTTGGAAATGCCTATTCTGAGGCCCTCGGCCTCCGAATCTTTTTTGAGAAGGTACTCCTTGATTTCGATTTTACGCAGATAACACTTTTTTGCGTTCTCGATATGATTTATTCTTCCAAAAAGCTCACCAAGATCGTTAAAAGCGTTCGAAATAGTGTTCTGATAATCCGGGTCATTCGGACGCTTTCCGATCAGCATTTCAAAGTTTTCGAGCGCTTTTTCATAATACCGGTTTGCTTTTTCAAAAGCTCTGACTTCTGAAAAACGCATCCCGAATTCCTCGTAAATCTCAGCCCTGTTCACGATAAATTCAGTGTTTTCAGGATCTTTACTTAAATTATTTTCCACTATTGAAAAGGCCTGCGGGAAAATTTCGTCAATTTTATCAAGCTTTCCCTGTCTCAAATAAAGATCTCCGAAATTGCAATAGGAAAAAGCAAGGTAATGACGTGCAAACCCATTACCGGGATCTTTTTCAAGAAGAGTCCTGTAGATTTCCTGCAACTGTTCATAGATATTTTTTGCGTCTTCAAACAGTCCATGATTCAGGAGATATTTTCCAAACTCTTTAACATGTATATCGAGACGCTGGTAAAGTTCCAGATTTTTGGGCTGGATATCTAATAGTTTCTGGAAAATACTCAGGGCACTGATTATAAATGGGAATTGCTTTTCAGAGTAACCAAAATTTAAAAAATAACCTATGGAGTTGCCAAGCGTCTTTAAACAATTAGAGAAATATTCAGGATTTTCCGGCTGCTTTGTAAGCAGCTTTTCATATGCCTCAAATATTCCATCAAAATATTTATTCGTGCGTTCGTAAGACGCCTTTGCTTCCGAAACACTGCCGACTTTTGTAAGGACCGTTCCAGCAAGAGCAATGGAATTATAGAGATATTTCTGAGAAGTAGAATCCTGAGGATCATTTAAAAAAAGGTCGGAAGAAATTTCCAGGGCCTTCTCATATGCTTTCAGAGCTTCATCCGGGGCCTGTGTGGCGTCCAGAACTTCTCCTTTCTGCAGCAGAGCATTACACATAAGGTCCGGACTCTTAGCTTTTTCCGCAAGCCTTTCGGCCTTTGCCAGGGTTTCAAACGCTTTTCTGTATTTCTCCGCTTCAATCAGAGATTTTGATTTCATTAAAGTTCGAACTGTCAAATCTATGAGCTGCCGGGACATGAGTATAAATTGGAACTAAGGGTATTAGAATTAAACGAGGGGTATCAGGCAAAATTCTCAACATATTTATATAAGTGAGTATGATTGATAAAAGATACTTAGCATGTAAAATTATTTCAGGATACAGCAATATATTGCATGATACCATGAAAACAGGACAAAAAGCATGGACTTATAGTCCAAAAAAACCTCCCATGCCTAAGGTGCCAGACGATCTGAAAGAAGAAATGGAAACGAAAGCTAAGGAACTTATTGAATCGTTTCTAAAGCCTGAACACATCAAGACTCCATCTGAAGACATGCAATTTAACTATGTCGTGGACATTTATACGGAATGGTATCGCAGCTACTTTTACTTCTGTGCGAAATACGCATCTTCTGGTCCAAATGCTATATCCCCATTTTTTGAAACAAAATTTGCCCGCATGGAATATGTTGGGGATGGGCTTTTCAATCTTTCATATATGAGACACACCGGGAAATGGTTTGAACTTTTTCAAGACTTATCTCTGGATGAATGTTTAGAGGCAATCAAGGATTATCCCCACTTCCTGCCTTGAATTTACATAGCTTTCGAATTTTATATGGCAGATCAATAAGCTCAGCAATCATCGTCCTCAATTACGTCCCTGACCGCCTGCCGATACGGCACAGGATTATTAAAATAGTTACGGGCCCGTTCGACAACTCTTTTTATGATAATTCGGTCTTCCTTTTCAAGTTCTGCCACAGCAAGATTCTGCCGGATAAATTCTTCCGAAAACTTTCCGTACAACTGGACAATTGCGGCATTCAGAAACGCGGCTGTCAGGTCGGTTACGTCAAGAAAAGAGAGTTCCACTTTTTTATTTGTGTGAAAAGTCTCCGTGATCTTTTTGAATACCCTCTGTCCGTCCCCGGATGCCACTCAAAAACCGCTTCCAACGACCTCGATTACACTTATTTTTATGGTATCACTCATCTTCCTTCAAACCCTGTG
This sequence comes from Methanosarcinaceae archaeon, assembly GCA_028690255.1. Classification (GTDB taxonomy): domain Archaea; phylum Halobacteriota; class Methanosarcinia; order Methanosarcinales; family Methanosarcinaceae; genus JAQVBP01. The sequence continues at coordinate 378 of JAQVBP010000214.1, read as the reverse complement.
CACAATTGCTTCTGTAAACATATTTCTCATTGAAATAAAAGTATGGTTATAAAACTTACACAAAAACTTTGTGTGAATACCATTAAAGAAACTCCAGACCAAAAAAGAGTACCGGGATATGAAATCGATTTAGCAAAAAGGCCCACTTCTTTGAGTCTGGTTCCAGAAATTCAGGGCGGTTTTTAAATCGCATTACATAAAAGACCGGCAGACTCAACGGCCAAAGGCCGGGCTTTTCGTGACTTAAAGGGAAAAATCGATTAAAAAAGCACATACCTGTTTTTTGAATTGAGTGCTGGCAGGCCAAAAAATGCGGTCTACTTATACGTTTTCATTTATTCGGCCCGGGGTTTTTCAGTGTGCGATCTGTCTTCATTA
>JAQVBP010000213.1 GCA_028690255.1 Methanosarcinaceae archaeon | reverse complement strand
TTACGCTGAGGAGGAGATTCGAACTCCTGCAGCGCGTTAGCACTACCGGTTTTCAAGACCGGCGCCGTAGTCCACTTGGCTACCTCAGCATATATGAAGAATCGTATTTCGAGGTTTATAGAAACAGATTATAGTATATATAAGTTGTGAATGGAAATGTGGGGAGGGCCCCACATCTTCCCTTGGGATAAGCAGGAAGTCCCACTGCTTTACAGGCTGTCCGACAATTCAATCAGGACAAAAATATGTATAAAATAAGGCATTTAAAGCCTTTTGATCGAAAAAGAAGTAATTCCGTTCCTGGGGGTAACAATTGCCGGACAGCTTCTTTAGCGTGGGATAATTAACTTCCACTTAATCAGTTTTCAGCTGCTTCTTCAGCTTCTTCGGTTTCGGGAGCTGCTGCTTCTGCCACTGCTGCTTCGATTGTCTCGGCGGAAATTTCAGGTTCTGCCGCAACCTTTTCGATGAATTGGACTTCCTTGAGGTCCACGTACTTCATGATTTCGTTTGCTATCTTGTTCTTAACCATGAGCCAGCGCTGGTTGAAAGTCAGGTTGGTCGGGATGGAGATCATTGCGATGCCGTCTTCGACTTCTACTTCCATGTCCCTGATGCCGGTATAGAGGGAGAGTAAGCCCTGGACTTTCTTAAGGTCGCCTTCAACGAGCTCCTGGATGGTGAACTCGTAGGTGACAGTCTTGCCTGCCATGGGGCTGTTGAAATCAACGGAGACCTTGCGCCCGATAACCCTTGTGACCACACCTCTCCTGCCTTCGATTTCCACGTTCATGCCAGGATAAGCTTTCTTGTTCTCGAACTTGGTGATGGAAAGAGTCTTGATAAGCTTGGGGTTGCTCAGACCGAATCCCTTTTCAGGGGGGACCTCAACGCTGTCTGTGGAGCCGATTTCCTTGCCTTCAAGGGCCTCGTCCAGGCCTGCAATGGTGTGCCCTGCCCCTACAATGATAACGTCCCCTCCGTAGAGGCCCTGGGTGTTGAAAATGCCCTCTGCCTTTGCAAGTTCCTCGTCGGTCGTGTCAAAGGTCCTGCCATTGTCAAATCTACCTGTATAGCTTAATCTTATGAAATCGCCTTTCTGGATTGCCATGATGTTCAACTCTTTTATTATATTTGATGAATTTGATGGTCATTTAAGTTTAAAATAAATTATAAAATAAATTATAAAATATTAAAGCAAACACATCTCTACCGTGTCTCAGCCTATATAACTCAGCCTTTAATAAGCTTTTTGGGATTTTTGGCCGAAATTCTCTTATCCGGTGCAACTGCTGACAAATTTGTATATGTTATGAGAGTAAAGGCGAAAACCCACCAGCTTTCCGGAAACTCTACAAAAAAGAGATAGAATGAAAAATGAATATAATTATTTGATAGATAAATTATCATTTAATATTACTTTACCGAGCACATATTCTTAATAAATATTAAATATGAATCCATTCAATTATAGATAGGGGGTAAAAAAGAATATTATAATTCTATGTGTAATTTTCGCATAACTCTAAATTAGAAGGAGCATTTTCCTCTTCCGGTCGCTGTAAAAAAAGTTGGAAGAACCGGAAGAGCCTGAAAACAGGTTTAAACCCCTTTTTTATTTATTGGAGGAGCCATGATGGAAAAGCAGCTTATGAGGATAGGAATCTCCCTTCCTGGATCTCTTTTAGAAACATTTGATGATATAATTTACAACAGAGGGTATTCTTCCCGTTCGGAGGGGATAAGAGACGCTATCAGGAGTTATAACCAGCACTATGAATGGATGCAGGACATAAAGGGGAAGCGGGCCGCAACAATTTCGATTGTTTATGATTGTTCGAAAAAAGGAGTCAACAACGCCCTTGAAAACGTACAGCACCAGTACACCGACATGATACTCTCAACTGTTCGCATCCACCTCGATTTGCCTCTCTGCTTTGAGGTGATCATCCTGGAAGGGGACGGGGAACGTATCGTGGAACTTGCTGAAAAGATCCTTAGCCAGAAAGGGGTACGGTTCTCCAAACTTATGACCGTGCCTCCGGCCAGAACCGGAGGAGAGGGAACAAAAGAAGCCTGAACCCCGGTTTCAATTATCCCTTCCTCTTTTTTATTACTTGATTTGATTTTCCCTTTCCGGCCAGGGATATTATTCAGTGAAATATACAAAGGAACTTTTTATAGTATTAATAACTCTGAACTAAATTATCCAGACATTAAGTTAGGATATGCTTAAATAAAACCCGGATTCACAATTCACTTGTGCTTGTATTCGAAATATCCCTCTTTGCGGTCGGGCTATTCCTGCTTGTAAAGGGGGCCGACCTTTTTGTGGCCTCTTCTTCTTCAATCGCAAAAAAACTCGGAGTCTCGGAATTCATAATAGGGCTGACCCTGGTCTCCGTGGGGACCTCCGTACCCGAACTTGCCGCCTCCATAACCGCTTCATTCCGTCAGGCGAGCGGGCTTGTAATCGGAAACGTGATTGGCTCGAATATCGCAAACATAGGACTGATAGTAGGCACAGCCGGAGTGCTTTCGGCCGTCAGGACGGACGAAGTCATGCTGAAAAGAGACGGGTACATCATGTTCTTTTCAGCCCTGGTCTTTCTCCTTTTCGTGCTCGATTTTCGAATTTCCCGCCCGGAAGCCCTGGTCTTTCTCCTGCTGTATATAGCATACATCCTTTTTTTGTTCACCAGAGTGCATCAGCAAAAAGATGTGGTTTATTTCAGTAATTATTTGAAATATTTTTTCAAATTTGAATACCTGTTTGACATCAGGACAAAATTCCTGAAAGAATTTAAAAAGGAATCCACAGGAAGAGACTTCAAAAAAGAGGAGAGAGACAAAAAGGAGAATTCCGGAAAGGAAAGCAGACAGACAGATAAAGAGGAAACTTCCCTTCCTGATAAAAACGGCTTTACTCAGGACTTTTTAAAACTCATTGTGAGCGGAGTGGCAATCATCCTGGGGGCCAGGTATCTTGTCCGGGAATCCATAATCTTAGCAGAACTCCTGAACTTACCGGAAACCATAATAGGGGCAAGTCTCGTTGCAGTGGGGACTTCGTTGCCGGAACTGATGGTCACGGTCACGGCCGCCAGAAGTGGTCGGGGGGACATCGCTCTCGGAAACGCTATCGGTTCAAACATAACGAATACTTTCCTGATCCTTGGCTGTGCCGGACTCCTTCATCCCCTGCAGGTAACGGAGCTGAGTGTCTTTTTCGTAACCCCCTTCATGATATTCATAAGCTTGCTCTTTCTTTTCTTTATATGGACCGGTTGGAAAATAAAAAGGTTAGAAGGCCTTTTCCTGATACTCGTTTATTCGGGTTTCATGTTCTGGCTTTTCAGCACCATTTGAGGGTTTAAGAACTCCTGTGCAATCTGAAAACCAGGAGCCTCATGATAAAGACAGCCGTAAGCGAGGCCAGGAGGGCCATCAGGATGACAAGGGAAAGACTTTCAGCTTCCGCATATCTGGACATGAGAGTAAAAAACAGGACTACCAGAAAAAAGCCCACGGCAATTATTAAGTAGATTGTCAGGTCAGACAGATTTTCAAATATATCTTCCAGCGTTTTATCCATATTCCCCAGAGGCTTTTTATACCTGTTATAATTTGCTATCCCGATACCTTATAACCTTATGTCCTCCGTCTGAGAGGCTGTCTGAATATTCACATTTCAGTTTTCTAAAGGTTTGATCTTAGACACGCTCTTAGTAATTGAGTCAAAATATGGGATTCCACTCAGCGTTTATTATTGGTTAAATCTTATTTTGATGGAAACAACATGTAATGATGCCACTTATGCCAACTACAGGCCCTTGGGTAGAATCGGTTGAGATGCTGACGTTTACGACAAAGATTTTAAGTTTATATGAAGAAGCGTAAAACCCCTGAGTCTTTAGCTCAGGGGATATAAGCGTCAACTTCAACCCTGATTCCGTATGTAATATTCGACAGCTTCTTTACTAACATTTCCGATAGTAGA
>JAQVBP010000050.1:4941-19088 GCA_028690255.1 Methanosarcinaceae archaeon | reverse complement strand
AGGGCCTTTCCAATTCCATAGAAAGTAACATCCCCGGTTCCGTACACAATCGGCCTGACTTTCTCAATATCCGGGTTTCCCTTTTCATCAAGCACAGCCTCTTGCTTTGACATCCAGGATTTCTCCCACAAACATTGTGTGGAGGCCGATTTCAAAATCATTGAGGAGCTTGCACTCAAGAATAAGGGGAAATTCTTTGATATATGGGGCCCGGACAAGCTCGCTTTTAACAGGAGTGAGGCCGGTTTTTTCGAATTTATCCTCACTTTTTCCGCTTGCGATGCCAAAATAATCGGTTTTCTTTACGAAAGTCTCCGAGGGTATGTTTACCGTAAAAACGCTTTTCTTTACCCCTGCGTTATTGTAAAGGCAGTACAAAATTAAGACTTATTATTAATACTTATTATGGAATAATTGCCAGGTAAGTTACGGAAAAAGTTACGGAAAAAGAGAAGAGTGAAAAAAATGTTATATCGAAAAATTCCGAAAAACGGAGACGAGCTTTCCATACTCGGCTTCGGCTGCATGCGTCTTCCGGTTAATGAAAACGGAGCAATTGACGAGGAAAGGGCAAAAAAGCAGATACGCTATGCAATCGACCGGGGCGTAAACTACATTGACACGGCCTGGCCCTACCACCTGGGAAAAAGCGAACCCTTCCTTGGAAAAGCCCTTTCGGGCGGCTATCGGGAAAAAGTCAAACTCGCGACAAAACTTCCCTCCTGGACAGTGGAAAGCCGGGAAGACATGGACCGGGTCCTGGACGCCCAGCTTGAAAGACTCAAAACCGACCGGGTCGATTACTACCTGGTCCACGGGCTTGTCGGAGCCCTCTGGGACAAAATGGAAAAACTTGACGTGCTCGAGTTCCTTGACAGGGCAAAAGCAGACGGACGCATCCTCAACGCCGGTTTTTCCTTTCACGGCTCGAACGAGACCTTCAGGCGGGTGGTGGACGCCTACCCCTGGGACTTCTGTATGATCCAGTACAACTTCCTGGACGAAAAGAGCCAGGCCGGGACCGAAGGGCTTGAGTATGCAGCTTCAAAGGATCTTGGCATAATCATCATGGAACCCCTGCGCGGGGGCAAACTGGCCGGGCCCGTGCCCGCCGAAGTGCAGGAAATCTGGGCAGAAAGTCCGGTAAAAAGGACTCCTGCGGAATGGGCCCTGCGCTGGATCTGGAACCGGCCGGAGGTTACGGCCGTGCTTTCAGGCATGAATGAAGAGGCCCATATTGAGGAAAATCTGAAAATCGCGGGTGAGGCAACCCCTGCTTCCCTCACGGAAACCGAACTGAAGCTTGCAGGAAGAGTCGAGAAAAAGTACCGGGAACTCATGAAAACAGGCTGTACCGGTTGCCAGTACTGTATGCCCTGCCCGGCCGGAGTGGCCATCTCCTACTGTTTTGAGGTCTACGATAACATGTACCTCTCCGGAAATGAAACTGAAGCAAAGCTCATGTATGCGGCAAAGCCAGGAGGAATTATAAGAGGCGGAGTCGGCTACGCATCCCTTTGCGTAAAGTGTGGAAAGTGCCTGGAAAAATGCCCCCAGCACCTGGATATACCGGGCCTCCTTGAAGCGGTTTCTGAAAAGTTTGAGGGAGCTGACCTGAAGGCCTGGGAAGAAAAGGCGAAGCAGGTCTTCGGGAAAGGCTGAAATGGCCCCTGCTCCCCTCAATGCTCCAATATCAAAGGTACTGCCTGATCATAATTAATATTCACAGTACTGTCTGATCATAATTAATATCCACAGTACTGCCGTATCATAATTAATATCCACAGTACTTCCGGAAAACATATCAATAATGCATTATTTATATAATATTATATAATATAAGGTATTATTATAAATTAGGGCATCTGAGAAAAGCTTTTTTTCTCATGTATTTTCCTCCAAACTTCTTTCCCCCCCATCAACACCCCATCAACACCCCCACCTGAAATCAGATGTCCTACACCCCATTCAGGATATTCTGTTACTTTTTTTACCATTGTTTGAAGCCCGATAAGTGAGATATACTCGACCTGTCCCATAATGCCGGATAGAAGTAACTCTTTGTCCCACTGCGGACAGTGTGCGAAGGTCTGGTCTGCAAAAAAGATGAAAATTTTCAAAAACGAATGGTTGTTGCAGGGTTGCTGCGCTGCATTAGCAGCTCAGGTTGTTGCAGTTATCCTCCAATATGTGGCATATTGGGAAAAAACCTGCTGAATAAAAAAAGGAAATGTGGAAAAGGAAATGTGGAAAAGGAAAAAGGCTTTCCTTTTCGTTTTTTGAAATCTTCGAACTCAGGCGCAGTGGATGTGCTTGTCCACAAGGGCCTTGATTTCGTCGTTCTTGCCGTAGAGTTTCTCACTGAGCTGGTAGTCGTCGAATTTCTTGAGGTCGGCTGCGGCCCCTTCGAGCATACCCTCGGTGAAGACATCGTACTGCATGAAAATGTCCTTCAGGGCCATGAGGCACTCTGCGGATTCCCAGCAGGAAGCAGGGAGGTTTTCGAGCTTTTCAAGGGTATCCCTGTGCTCTTCCTCGAAGATGTTCTTATTGCCGATGTAGAGCTCTTCTGCACGTTCGAGCCCGTTTTCCATCTCCAGGCCATAGCGGGCACCTACACAGAGGGCTGCAAGGAGCCCGTAGATGTCAGCGGAACCGTCAGCTGCACGGAACTCGTAGGTCTGCTTGCCGGAGTAGTCCCTGAGGTCTTCGGAGTAGTTGGGGTTTGCCTTTGTGATCATTGCACTGGCGTTGCCGGCCCAGCCGAGAGGTACACGGATAAGGGCAGAGCGGTTCCTTTCTCCCCAGCAGATGTTGGTCGGGGCTTCCTGGTGAGGCACAAGCCTGAGGTAGGAGGTAGGTACCTTGTTTCCGAAGGCGGTAACTCCTGCTGCAACTTCGAGCACACCGGCGATGACCTTCTTTGCGGGATCGGTAAGTTTGCCGTTCTCGATCATGACAGGCTTTCCGTCTTTGGTGAGCTTCATGTGGATATGGAGCCCGGTTCCGGCCTTTCCGACAGTGATCTTGGGGGCGTAGGTGATCTTGACACCGTACTGCTGACCGATCATCCTGAGCATCCACTTTGCAATGATAAGACGGTCTGCGGAGTCCTCAATGTCGGTTGTCTCGAACTCGATTTCGTTCTGTTCGTAGTAGTACTCGTCGTCGGTGAAGTTTCCGACTTCGGAGTGACCGTATTTGATAAGGCCGCCGGCCTGGGCGATTGCCAGTAAGGCGTCCTTTCTGAGCTGTCCGAATTTGGTGAAGGGACCGTCTTCATGGTATCCTCTCTGGTCTACTGCAGGGAAGTCCATGTCGACTTCGTCCTTGTTGCAGATGACGTAGTACTCGAGTTCGCCCATTGCCTGGAGGTCGTAGCCGGTCTTTTCGTTCAGGACCTGGCGGGCCTTCTTCAGGATATTTGCAGGGGAGCTTGCGAGGGGGTTTCCGTCCTTGTCGAAGTAGGAACAGAGGATGTCAAGAGTCGGGATTTCTTCGAAGGGGTTCACAAAAGCGGTGCGGTACTTGGGGACAACGTAGAGGTCGCTTGAACCGGCTTCAATGTAGGAGAAAATACTTGAGCCGTCCACTCTTTCTCCGGTGGAAAGGAGGGTGTCAAGGTGTTCTTCGCTGGTGAGTACGAAGTTGAGGGCCTTGAGCCTGCCGTCTCCGCCCACATAGCGGAAGTTGATCATCTTGATGCCGTTTTCCTTGACGAACTTGATGATGTCATCCTTTGTGAATTCGCTTGCGGGTTTCTTGAGGTACTGTACCAGATTGTTTGGATTCAGTTCTAATGATGATGATTTCATTATTTATCCCTTCTTTTTAAGTTTGAATATTCGGGTACTTAACTCAATTTCAATAAGCTTGATTAGGTACTTCCTCAGGCTCCTCTACATATTTGGGGTTATTGACATATTTGGCCAATTTACACCATCAATAATCGCCTGACAGGAAGTAGTTAACTGGCTGGCGTCTATATAAAGCTTTCGTTTGAGAAATATGAATTATGAATTTGTATATTAATAGGAAACAGGTGGGTGTGTGAATAAAATATGTAGATTCCGTACTTAATATATATATAATACTATTAAATGGATGGGGGAAAATGGAAACGTAATAAATGGAAAAAACGCACATGAAATTCCCGAATTACAGGTACAAAAAATGAAAGTAAACAGGGTGGTACTTTCATACCAAAAGGAACGTAATAAATGGAAAAAAGGGACTTAAAAAATGGAAGGAATAAATTCGAGGAAGGAAAGAGGAAGGAAAGAGGGAGTAACCGGTCTTAACTTCTGTTTTCCTTTTCCTGTTTTTCCTGCCTGGCTTCAAAAAACCGGCTCTCAACGGGTCTTATTGCAGAATCGGCTTCCAGTCCGAAAGCCCTGTTGAATTTTTCCGTGACCGTCCGGGCCGGAAGACCTGGCTCCACTTCAAAGCTGTCCCTGGCCGAGACCTCAGGCCGGATTTCAGTAGCCTCTAACGGCATGGCGGCGGAAAGCCCTTCCCCCCGGGCGGAAAAAAGCCTTGGGTGAGCCTCACTGCTGAGCCTTGGCTGGCCTGCGGGAGAAAGGCCCAGATCCCTTTCGGGAGACAATCGCCGGTTCAGGTCGGGAAAAACGCCCCGATACTGGTCAAGAGCCGGCTTTGCGAAGGATGCCGATTCATAGTTAGGAGAAACAGAAGTAGAAGCAAAGGAAGCGTCCCGCGGCTTTCGCTCTGGCTGTTCGTACGGTTTTTTAGTTGAAATCGAATCTACGGATTCACGGCTCTTCATAGACATAAGAAATGTACAGCCCCTATATAAACAGTTATGGAAGGAGAAACGGAATGAGGGTGGAAATGAGGACAGCAGTAAAATGGAGTGAGCCACCCCCCTTTAAAAAGGGGGTATTCTCTACCCCTGCACCCCACTGTCATAAAGAAGCAGAAAACAAATAAAGTCGTCTGAGTACAGAGCTCCGGAGTGTAAAGAATCTTCCAATATCGGACGATGAGTTTTAGGTCAAAGACAGGCCAATCCCCGCCATTTCAATGGTGGGATACAGCTGTAGACTTCCCAAAATACCATCCAATAATAAAGATTTTAAATATACACACCCTATTATAATAGTCTGATTTTTGCTACCGGAAGCATAATAGGCTCAAGTAGGCCAATCAGACTTTGCTCTGAATTTCAAGTAAGAGGTTGTATCGGAAAGTCCTATACGTAAAACTTGAAACGTTGTTGGCGAGACAAGACTAAATCGCCATAGGGCGGTATGACGTGGGTTGAAATTCCCTGGATGCCTGCCATTTTAATGGCGGGAGCCGTCACCTGGTGTTGCCTTTTCAGAATTTCAGTCTACCGCACTCCGGAACTGCTTTATCAGAAAGTCCTTTTCCAGGGAGGATAAAAACCATCCTGCTTTCGGGCCGGAGGGCTGTCCGAGGAGGACCATATAGATGGCTTTGAACAGCTCTTTCGGTTTTATTTCCTGAGGGACGGGGCCGGGGAGGTATTTTGAAATTTTTTCATACATTTCCGAACCCGGGTCCCTTGCACTATATATCAGGTTGTGGTAGTCCTCCGCATCACACTCCCCCTTTTGCTCGAGAGTCCCGGCCAGGGCCAGAAGGAAGGCTTTTTGCATTTCCGAAAGAGTTGCCTTTATCTCTGGGGAAAGCTCTGTTTTCACCTCGAATTTTGCATCCTCCGGGGCAAACATCTCAAGCCAGTTTTCCACATTATCCACGAGGTTTCGGATACCCTCCTCAGGCTCGGTTCTGTATCCGGCCCTCTTAACAATATCCAGGATTCTATCAAAATCCCCTCCTGCAGCCTGGCAGATCGTGATCATGTGCTTGAAAGGGATGTCCGTCCGGAAGGCTTCTCCTATTTTTGAAAGGCTCAGGACTTTTTCTTCAAAGCCGGAAAGATTCGGGTTGCTCCTTAAGTGCTCGTACTCGTCCACAAGAGTCAGGAGGGGGAGGGAAGGGTCGAAGCGGATATGTTTTTCGGGCTTTGTCCTCATGATAAGGTAGCGCAGGACCTCCGGAGGCACCACTTTCAGCATATCGGAAATGGAGACCACCACCCCTGTCGAAGAAGACATGGCCCCTTTCCTCCCCAGCATAATCCATTCATATTCAATGGGCTGCAAAAGTTCGTAGCCATAGAGTTCTTTTGAGATCCTCTTCCCAGTATCGTAAGAACCCCCCTTTGAGGCATGGTCCTTCCCGAAAGGCTCTGCCGTAATCCCGAGGAGTCCCCAGCGGGCCGGCCAGTCCACACGCCAGGTGAGTTTGCCCCCGCCTTCCATGGGGACCGTACCCGAACTCCCACAGGAACATGAATAGTCCACGCTTTCCGCTTCAACGTCGAAACCGGTCACCTGTGTGGTTGTAATTTTTCCACAGGCCTTACATACAGGGTTAAAAGGGCTCCACTCGGGCCCCGGGGTTTTCCCGGAAACTTCATGAAGGATCTTCACAATTTCGTCCCGCTTAATAAGGGCCGTTTTTATAGCTTCGGTATACAGCCCCTGTCTGTACAATTCATCAGCTCTGTAGACCTCCGGGTAAATGCCAAGCCTGTTAAGAGATTCGAGGAAAGGCAGCAGGAAATGTTCGGCATAGTTTTTGCATTTGCCACAGGGGCAGGGTACTTCCGACAGGGGTTTGCCCACATGCTCTGCATAGCTTTCAGGCAGGAAAGGATAGACCTTTCGAAGCGGGTCAAAGTTATCGGCTATGTATATCTGTTTGACATCGGCTCCTTTTTCAAGCAGGGCCCTGTATACTGCGTCTGCGGTGACGACTTCCCTCATGTTGCCGATGTGTATGTGGCCCGAGGGGGTGATTCCCGTTGCTATAATATGCTTGCTTCCGGATCTTAATGCCTTTTCAGCAATTACATCCGCCCAGTGAATAATTTCTTCCATACTATACCACATCTGAAAATTTGGATTTTTTTTAAAATGGACTTCAGAATAAACATTCAGAATAAACATTCAGAATAAATTTTTAGACAGGATTTTTAATAAATTTATCAAATAAACTTTTATACATTGTTTTAAATAAATTTGGTAAGTGAACTTTTAAAATAAATTTCCTGAAAAATAGAATAGAATCCATGCCTGAAGCATGAGCTTATCCGGACCCCATTCCCATAAGTTTGTAAATATCCCGCATTACCTGGTTGTATTTTTCCAGATACTCTTCCGAGGGTTCAAGGGTCCGGGGGTCGTAACACTCTTTAAAGGGCTTGCCGTAATCCGGTCTTTTTAACTTCCCTTCATACAATCGGAATAATCCAAGACAGAGAAAGTTTGCATCTTCAATGGATAGGTTTGTAGCAAGTTCGGCCACATCTGCCATCAACTTGGCATCAAGGCCTCCGGCGTGATCGATTACGTGAGCACCATTGGGCATCGGGCCTGCCAGGAGGTCAGTGCCGCAGACGACGTTGCCTATGGTCTGGGCCGCGGTCTCGTACATCATCATGGTCGAGCAGGGCCCTGCGGAGTCGTTAATGTCCGTACAGTGCAGGTAGCTGGAGTTTCTCGAAAGAGCCATGGAACCTATGAAAGAAGCCCACATGGCCTCCAGAGTCGATCCTGCCCCTGTCCGGAGGTCGTCGACCTGCTTGGAGTAAAGATGGCCCCGGTGGATTAACCTGGCTTTTATGGACTCGGCGACCACCTGGATTGCAATCTGTTCGGGTCGATCCGTGGTCTTACCCCCCAGGATAAAACCCTGGTCACAGAGGTAGAGACAGCCAATATTCCTGTAATGTATGGCTTTTGTGACGGCCTCAAAATTGGTCTTGAGGTCAAGTTGCTGGTAAATTTCCTGTATATCCCCCTGTCGCATGAACCTGGGATGGGTTATGGCTATTGCCGCGTTAATGTTCGAAATCGAAGGGGGGCTTGTAAAACATATGCCTGGGCGGCCTTCCAGGGCACAGGCCTCTTTTACGAACGTTACGGAGGTGTTGGCGGTATAGAGGCTTAAAGGGGTATTCATAAGCTGTGTGTCAAAGGTTTCGTAGATTGTAGCCGGAGCTATGGAATCCACACAGTTCAGTTTTGCATAACTGCGGTGGACCGGGATGTAAGCCTCAATGGAAATCGGGGTTCCGCATGGACCGCCTATTATAACGGGTTTCCGGTCATCGAGCACGTCCCTGAAAACAAGCTCCGTTGTGTCGATACCTTCCCCTATAGTATACGAGGCCCGGTTATTCTGCATGCTGCGATTAATTTCCTCTTCGCTTAATTTAACTACCCGGCCGGTATCTATCGAATAGATCCCTACTCTTTCCAGCAGTTCAAGTGCAGCGGTGTAAACCCTGTCAGCCATTTTCAATTCAACAGGCACCGGGTACCCGGCATCAAAAACGATGTCATGGGTTTCGACAAGTTCCGAACTGATGGTGTAGACCAGTTCATCGTGCTCATTTTCTTTCCTTTTTTCCCCATTCAGCATCTGATCAATTATCTGGTACATGTCACCCAAACTCTTTTGTTGTTATAAATTTGATGTATTTAGCTTTCTTTATATTCAGCTCTCCTCTCAGATACCTTCTACTTTTAGACCCTTTCCGTTGCCTGATTATTTCTAATTTTTCTTTCAACCCCGGGATCTATTTTTTGATAAAGCTTGAAATCGTTATTCAATCATTTTCAGGGCTATACACAATTTATCATTTGTTAATATAAATAGTTTTTTAATAAGGTATGGAAAGGTATATATATAGCATTTTTTTTTAAAAAGTTAAAATTAAATAGTAGTAAAACCAATATAATTTTTGTAACAGAATATAAGAGTGAAAGATCCCGCACATCTTTACAGTATTCTTTGCAACGTCCCATGCAACGTTCTTCGTAACGTTCTTCGTAACGTTCGTTGCAATGTTCGTTGCAATGTTCGTTGCAATGTTCGTTACAACGTTCTTTGCAAAATCCTTCAAAATATTCTTACAGCCCTGAATTTTCCTGACATCTTGAACGAAGGGAAAATACGGGTGTAAGATTCAGACAATACAAAAAACTACATCTTAATTGGAGAAGGTGAAAAAATTACAAAAGCAAACATCCCTGCAGGTCTAAAGCATATTGAAGGGCTTGGCCTGAACATGTTGAATAAGGACGACCTGCGGGCAATTCATGAAGCAACCCTTGACGTCCTGGAAAACGTCGGAATCGAAACTACAGACCCCGAAGCTCTGAAGTTATATGCGGAAGCGGGCTGTGAGGTAGATTTTAAAAAATGTGTGGTAAAAATCCCGGAATATGTGGTGGAGGCCGCTCTTCGTTCCGCTCCGAGCCGGGTCAGGTTTGCAGCTATCGATAAGAAGAAAGATCTTGTCCTGCGCTCCGGCCCCTATGTAAATTGGGCACCTTTCGGGGTGGGAATTCAGTTCTTCGAGTTCGACAGCAACGGACACCACACTATCCGGGATTCTACCGAAGAAGACCTCCGAAAGTCCATGGTAGTCTGTGACTGGTGTGATGGCTATAACGTGGCAGACCCCACGATTACAGCCAGGGACTGGATGGAAAAAGGAAGAGGGGACCTGCATGAACTGTGCACTGCCCTTACAAACACAACCAAGCCCTTTACCTATGGAGAAGCTGACGGGGACCATTTTGATGACTATTTCGAGCTGAACAAACTCGCCTACGGAGGCGACGAAGAACTTGCCCGGAAGAGACCTCTTATCAACATGTGCAATTGTCCTACAAGCCCCCTGCAGTTCTGCGAAAACGGCTCTCAGGTAATCATCAAATCCGCCCGGCAGAACATTCCCAACTGTGTGTTGAGCATGGCTCTCGCAGGCGGGACAGGCCCGATCACTCTCGAAGGTACCCTTGTGGTCCAGAACGCCGAGGTGCTGGCAGGCATAACCCTGGCCCAGATTGCAAAAAGGGGTGCTCCGGTCACATACGGCTGTTCAACCACTATCATGGACCTGAGAAAAGGGACCGCTTCGGTAGGTGCTCCCGAAATGGCTCTCATAGGGGTTGCCGTTGCAAAGCTGTCCCAGTACTACGGGATTCCCTGCAGTGATGTAGCCGGTTCTTAGACCGACAGCAAGGTCCCTGATGTTCAGGCAGGGTTCGAAAAGGGCCTGACCGCAATGCTGCCCGCTCTTGCCGGAGCCAACCTGATCTACGGTAGCGGGATGCTGGAAATGGGACAGACGATTGCCCTTGAACAGCTGGTCATAGACAACGATGTAATCGACATGATCAACAGCATGCTCAAAGGGATGCATATCACGGAAGACCGGCTCCTGATGGAAGACATAGAAGAAGTAGGGATCGGCGGCCATTTCATTGCCAGAGCTTCTACCCGAAAATACATGTCCGAACAGTCCAGTCCCCTGGTCTTTGACCGCAACATGCGCGGACCCTGGGAAAAGAAAGGATCGAAAGACGCGGTTCAGGTCGCCCATGAAAAAGTAGAGTGGATCCTGGAAAATCACGACCCCTGCGGCCTAGACAGGGATGTGGTGAAGGATCTTGGGGCATTTGTTGCCAGGCGAGACAAGGAATATCTCAGGCAGCTTGTCTGAAGAGATAATGGGAACTATCTGATTTAACGGAAATTATCTGATTTAACGGAAATTATCTGATTTAACGGAAATTATCTGATTTAACGGGAATTATCTGATTTAACGGGAATTATCGGATTTAACTGGAATTATCGGATTTACCGACAAAAGAAATTATTTAATTATTATTTTACAGGAAGTTTGAGAATGGCAAGCAGAGATGAAATCATCGAAAAGGCAAAGAATTCTATTCTGGAGTATGATGCAAAGGAAGCTGAAAACGCAGCAAGGGAATCCATTGCAGGGGGAGTAAGCCCACTTGATGTCATTGAAAAGGGCTTTACCGCGGCAATGAACATTGTAGGAGAACAGTTCGAGACCGGAGAAGTTTTTCTCCCTCACGTCCTTGCAGCCGCAGAAGCCATGAATGCGGGTATTGCCGTGCTCAAACCCGAAATGGGGCGACTCTCAGCCAAAATGGAAAGCAAAGGCAAGGTCCTTATTGGCACCATCGAAGGGGACATACACTCCATTGGCAAAGACATCGTCGCTTCCATGCTCGGGATTGGAGGCTTTGAGGTAATCGACCTTGGAAAGGACGTGGCAATTACAAAGTTCGTTGAAGAAGCAAAAGCCCATAAAGCCGACGTTGTAGCCTCTTCTGCCCTTATGACCACCACCATGATCTGCCAGATCACGCTCGAAAATCAGTTAAAAGAAGCAGGAATGCGGGACAAAGTTAAAACAATGGTCGGAGGGGCTCCCTGCACTCAGGCCTGGGCGGACCAGATAGGGGCGGACATCTACGCAGAAAACGCAAACGACGCCGTGGTTAAATTGAAAGCTCTCGTGGAGTAAACTTTCCGTTATCTGAAAAGAGCTATGATATCCAAGGAGGTTATGCAAGCATGGTAAAAGCAAACATCCCGGCAGGCCAGGAGCATATTGAGGGGCTCGGGCTTGAAATGCTGAATAACTCGGACCTGAGGTTGATCCACGAAGCCACCATGGAAGTGCTGGAAAATATAGGAATTGAAACCAAAGATCCGGAAGCCCTGCAGCTTTATGCGGACGCGGGCTGTGAGGTGGACTTTGAAAAAGGTGTGGCCAAAATCCCGGAATATGTGGTAATGGACGCCATACGTTCCTCCCCTAGCAGGGTCAGGCTGGCTGCCGTTGACAAAAAGAAGGACCTGGTCCTGCGCTCCGGCCCCTATGTGAACTGGGCGCCGTTTGGGGTGGGAATCGAGTTCCTTGAGTTTGACGCGAACGGAAAACACAGAGTCCGGGCTTCAACCGAAGCCGACCTTAAGAAATCCATGACCATCTGCGACTGGTGCGACGGCTTTTCCGTAGCCGACCCCACAATTGCGGCCAGGGACTGGACGGAAAACGGCCGGGCTGACCTGCACGAGGTTTCGACTGCCCTCTGTAACACCACAAAACCCTTTACTTTCGGAGAACCCGAGGCAAATGGATTTGAGGATTATTTTGAGATGGCAAAGCTCGTGTACGGCGGAGACGAGGAACTTGCAAGGAAACGGCCTCTTGTCAACGTGTGCAACTGTCCGACAAGCCCGCTTCAGATCTGCGACAACAGTACACAGATCACAATCAGGGCAGCCAGGAATATGATCCCGAATGTGGTTATCAGCATGTCCATGGCCGGGGGAACAGGACCGGTTACCCCGGAAGGGACGCTTGTGACCCAGAACGCCGAGGTCCTGGCCGATATAGTCCTGGCTCAGCTTGCAGAGAAAGGAGCTCCTGTGACCTACGGGACCGCAACCACCATCATGGACCTGAGAAACGGAATTGCCTCGGGGGGCGCTCCAGAAATGGCCCTTTTCAGTGCGGCCGTGGCCCAGGTCTCCCGGTTCTACGGCATTCCTTGCGGGGATGCGGCAGGCTGCTGGACCGATAGCAAAGTCCCGGATGCCCAGGCAGGTTTTGAGAAAGGTTTGACCGCAATGGTGCCGGCCCTTGCCGGAGCCAATCTGATCTTCGGCGGCGGGCTGCTGGAAATGGGACAGACGATTTCCCTGGAACAGCTGGTCATAGACAATGACGTGATTGGCATGATCAACAGCATGCTTAAAGGGATGAACATTACCGACAGCCGCATCCTTATGGACGATATCGAAGAAGTAGGAATCGGAGGACACTTCATCGCCCGGGCTTCCACCCGAAAGGCCATGTCCGAACAGTCCAGTCCCCTGGTCTTTGACCGCAACATGCGCGGGCCCTGGGAAAAGAAAGGAGAAAAAGACGCTGCACTGGTCGCCCATGAAAAAGTAGAGTGGATCCTGGAGAACCACGACCCCTGTGGCCTAGACAGGGACGTGGTGAAGGATCTTGAGGCCTTCGTTGCCAGGCGAGACAAGGAATTTCTCAAGTAAGCAAATTATATGGAAACTTTTTGATAAGCATTTCGGTCCCGCATCCGCTGGCTTCTTTCCGGCGAGTGGGACCCCTGCCCCCACTTATGGGGTTCATTTATGAAAAAACGGGTTGGGATTGGCAGTGCTTCTAGCGGAGGCTGTCGTTTTTTCGGCCTGTTACAGGGTGTTACAGGGTATATGAAGTAAATGAGGTTATACAATGAGTAACGAAAACATAATGGAAATAATAAAAGAGTCCATCGTAAAGGTGGATAAGGATACCGCAGCTCAAGCGGTCGAAAACGCTCTAAAAGAGGGCTTTGGACCGGTTGAGATTATTGAAAAAGGCCTTTCTCCCGGGATGCAGAAAGTAGGGGATCTTTTCGAGAGGGGTGAACTCTTTTTGCCGCAGGTCATGATGGCCGCGAACCTGATGACCGGGGTCGTGAATTCCCTGCAGGAGAAGATGCCTGAGGGACAGAGCGCTGAGAAGCAGAGTGTTGTGGTCATAGGTACCGTCGAGGGAGACGTGCACGACATTGGCAAAAACATCGTAAAAATCCTGCTTTCTGTAAACGGGTTTGAAGTGCACGACGTGGGCCGGGACGCCCTGCTTACCAGTTTTGTTGAAAAGGCAAAGGAGGTAGGGGCCAATATCGTAGCTTCCTCGGCCCTGATGACCGGGACCATGGAAGGCCAGAGGGAACTTGAAACCCTCCTCAGGGACGCCGGAATCCGGGACCGGGTAAAGACAATGGTAGGCGGAGCCCCGGCAACCGAGTACTGGGCGGAAAAAATCGGAGCCGATGCCTATGCTGAAAACGCAAGCGAGGCTGTGAGCAAAGCCAGGGAACTGACAGCAGCGAAGTGAAACTGACAGCAGCGAAGTGAAACTGATAGCAGCGAAGTGAAACTGACAGCAGCAAAGTGAAACTGGCAGCAGCAAAGTGAAACCGGCAGCAGCAAAGTGAAACCGGCAGCAGCGAAGTGAAACTGGCAGCAGCAAAGTGAAACTGGCAGTAGTGTTTGATAGGAACGGTAAGATCAAAAAGGAGGCTTGAAAAGCATGGCATATAAAGAACGAATGGGCGACGGACGCCTTATTGAGATGTCAAAGGAAGATATCAGGAGCGATATTGAGGCCGGATGCAACGACGCGGCTGACAGGGGCAAAATTTCTGCTCTGAGTGAGGATGCACAGGAACGCCTGCTGGAGA
>JAQVBP010000050.1:1681-4841 GCA_028690255.1 Methanosarcinaceae archaeon | reverse complement strand
GACGGACGCCTTATTGAGATGTCAAAGGAAGATATCAGGAGCGATATTGAGGCCGGATGCAACGACGCGGCTGACAGGGGCAAAATTTCTGCTCTGAGTGAGGATGCACAGGAACGCCTGCTGGAGATCCTGATTGCTCCGGAAAGAGTCGCAAGCGTGGAACCTGAAGACACGGTTGTTTTCAGCACGGATAACGGCTACCACAGTCTCTATGGCAACTTCAGTGAGGCTGGAGGGGTGGGAATTCCCATTGACAGCACCACCGCGAACATGCTGATGGAGCGGGCATTTGGGTTTGACTCGGTCTTTTACGGCTGGCTGGATTTCAGTTTCAAGTCCTCAAAAGCAGTCATCACCCAGCAGCAGCAGGAAATTGAGTCCATTCTGACGAACACGCTAAGTCCTTTAATCTACGGGGCAATGCCAAACCTCGGGGGGTACTACAAGCCTGACGGGCCCTTTGACAATGTCGGGGACCTCATGGCAGAAGGCAAGATCCTGGAAGGTATGGAAACCTATGAAAAGCTCGTGGATCACGCAAAAAATGATATAGTCTGGGTCAGCGAGCAGGTCACCAGAATCGGCACCGAATGCATTAACATCGACACCACGGCCTCAGCCGGAGACGGAGGTTTCTTGAGTTCCCTCAAAGCCTGTGAGGAACTGAAAAAGCGTACCGGGCTTTCCATTGAAATGGGCATGGCCTCGGAGTTTGTAATGGGCATCCACGGCGGACTCGAATACGAAGGCAACGTGCTTGCCGGCATGTACCCCCACAAGCAGGTGGAAATGGCGGAAAAGGCAGGCGTTGACATTTTCGGTCCGGTCGTAAACACCAACACCCGCAAGTCAACCCCCTGGAACATCGCAAGGGCGATTACCTTTACTCTGGAATGCAGCAAGGTTGCAAATATCCCCATTCACCCGAACATGGGCATGGGAGTTGGCGGGCTGCCTATGGCAGAGATGCCTCCCGTAGATGCTGTGACCAAAGCCTCCAGGGCAATGGTGGAACTGGCCGAAGTCGACGGCATATAGATCGGAGTAGGAGACCCTGTGGGCATGACTGTTGCCCACGGTATGGCCTCAGGGATGCACGGGGTCAGGACCGCCGGAGACCTGGTGATGAGAATGGAGATGAAAGGCATGAGGCTCGGCGAGGCTAAAGAGTACGTGGCCGGAAAACTCGGCGTAGGCGTTCCGGAACTCTCGGACGAGTACCGCATGAAAGAGGTCAGGGAAGAACTGGACATCGGTACCGTTATGGCAATGCCGGGAGCGGCAAAGGGACTCCGGGCCAAGGCCAACATTGCCGAAGTTCTGGATATCAAAATTCCGTGTGTGGATATATTGAGATAAGGAGGTAGATCAGATGTCTGACGAAACTTCGAGCGAGCCCGTTTTAAAACGGGCCGTTACCTGGAAAGTAGGGCTATTTATGGTGGCAACCGGGATCCTGGACTGGACCTACCTCAGCGGCCCTGCCGTGTCCATGGTGGGTAAATGGGCTCCTCTGGCCTGGATTCTAACCGTGGGGATCATGGCGGTCTCCTGCTATATTTACCTTGAAATGGCCATCATGTTCAAGGACAGTGCCGGCGGGCTGGCCATGTATGTCATGGAAGGATATAAAAAACGCAGCCCTGTCCCGGGCGTAATAGCGCAATGGGGTTATGTGATGGGCTGGGGGCTTGCAGTGGCCGCGATAGCGACTTTTGCGGGTTATTTTATCCAGTTCTTTATTCCTACCTTCAATATCGTGCTTGGAGCCCTGGTAATTGTAGCCGGGTGTTATTTCATTAACTGTAAGGGGATAGAAGCCTCGGGGAAAGTCCAGTCCCTTATGGCACCCCTGATTATCGCAACGGTTGCGGTCCTGGCCGGGTCGATTGCCAAACTTCCGGTCCTCTCCCCGGACTTCAGTGTGGTGGAAGTTGCCCAGGAAGGGGCAAACTATCCTATGCTCTTCCTCGGGGCCTGTTTCCTGGTTGCCTGGTCGGCTTTTGCACTCGAAGCCGTGTTAACCCTTACGGCAGAGTACAAAGACCCGGTGAAAGATACAAAGAAAGCTGTCCTGTACAGCTCCATAATGATGATGGTCCTTACCACAGCTATCTGCGTGGCCATGACCTGGTACCTCCCGCTTGACGTGGTCCTCAACGACCCCTATACCCCCCTGCTCCCGCTATCAGAGGCCGTTTTCGGGCCGCTGTTTGCCAAAGTCTTCGGGGTTCTGTTAATTATAGGGCTCATCAACGGAGTAAACATGTGCTGTGTGGCATCCTCAAGGGTCCTGTTTGAATCCTCGAAACTGGGGTTCATGCCCAAATGTTTCATGAAACTGAACAAAAACCAGGCCCCATCAACGGCGTTGCTCTTCATCCTCCTGATCAATGCCGCTCTGATAGTAACGGTCGGGGAAGCCCCGGTGTTTATGGTGGTTGCCGGGGGGATCGGGTACTTTATTACGATAATTCTGTCCAATTTCTCGATCTATTTCATGAGAAAGGACTTTCCTGACCTGCCAAGGCCTTACCGCATTCCGGACTATATGGTTTCCGTCAGTATTCTGATAGGGCTTGTCAACACAGTGTTCCTGATTGTGGGCAGCATCTCCTACGGCTGGAAAAATGTCCTGGTAGGAGTTTTCGTGCTCTTGCTGGTGTTCCCGCTTTACTGGTACAGGACAAAAGTGGAAGACCGGAAAGTACTCCCCGGAACGGGGGCTGTGGCGGATATGGACCTGCATCCAGAGTAAACGCGGGTCCGGCCAAATATCTCAATTTGTGGATAAAAATAATCTCCATAGCAGCATCCGAAGCAATATCCATAACAGCATCCGAAGCAATATCCATAACAGCATCCGAAGCAATATCCATAACAGCATCCGAAGCAATATCCATAGCAGCAAACCCCTCCCAGCAGGGTTTACCCGGCGCTTCGGATACCAGGGGTAAGATCTTCAGATCTTCTAAAAGATCTTACCTCATCGTTTGCCGAAATAAAACCTCTTCAGGATGGGAAAAGGTGTTCTTTTTGAACACCCCTCCTTTCTGTCAATCAACAATTCACTAATTATACAGCAAGATTGCACACATGAACTAAATATCACATGTCCAATTATTCATATTTCCACTGTCCAATTATTCATATTTCCACT
>JAQVBP010000050.1:0-1581 GCA_028690255.1 Methanosarcinaceae archaeon | reverse complement strand
TCCAATTATTCATATTTCCACTATCCAATTATTCATATTTTCACATGTCCAATTATTCATATTTTCATACATTCATTCCAAAATTCTTTTTTGTTATTAAAGGGCGGATTATCCGGATTAAATATTAATAAATGGAGGGAGTTGGATTTCAAGCAGTGATAAAAATTTAAATAGAGCGGTTACCTGGAAAACAGGATTGTTTATATCTCTGGTCTGTGTGCTGGATTGGGACTGGCTAACCGCAACTGCCATTGGGAGAATAGGCACATGGGCCATCTCCGCCTGGTATATAGCAATACTTTTGCAGGGGATTGCCTGCGTCTCCTATCTTGAGATGGCCAGTATGTTTAAAGACACCTCAGGGAGCCTGCCTGTTTTTGTGCACAACGCTTTTAAAAAATACGGGGAATTTCCGGGGGCTCTGGCTTCCTGGGGTTATGTTATCGGCTGGGGGGCGGCCCCTATCGCTCTGGTGATCTTTGCCGGCTACTTCGTGCAGGAAACCCTTTTTCCTTCCCTGAACATTACGTATTTTGCAACGGTTGTACTGCTTGCCGTATTCTTGATTAACTACCTGGGAGTAGATGTCTGGAGCAGGGTCAGCTCCTTAATTTCCGTTACGGTTATAATCTCGCTTGTAGTGTGCATAGGGACCTGGTTTTTGCCCCCTTCCTCCCTGGAAAACGCGGCCGGATTTGCGTACGCAGGGGAGAGTCCGGACCTTTTTTCCTTTATAGGGATCGTATACATCTTGGCCTGGTCGGCTTATTCGTCGGAAAACGTGTTTTCCCTAACTGCAGAATACAAAGACCCGGTAAAAGACACAAAAAAAGCCCTCATAACAACCATAGCGTATTTCATCCTGGGCACGACTTTTGTTACCCTCACATACATGCACACCCTCTCCGTAAATACAATGCTTGAAAATCCCTACACTCCCCTTCTTCCTCTTTCTTCTATGCTTGCCGGACACAGGGGCGAATTCGTGGTTATGTGCGCAATGGTCCTCGGGCTTGTCCTTAACATGAACTCCTGTTTCATTGCAGCTTCGAGGGTGCTTTACCAGAACGGAAAAGAGGGTACGAACCTGAAACAGTTCGGCTATTTGAACAAACACAATTCCCCCCACGCTGCCCTTTTTTTCATATTCCTGCTCAACCTCTTCATGGTAATAATGTTCGGGGAAGAACCCATAGCAATTTTAAGGGCCGGAGACGTGGGCTATTTTGTTACGGTAATCCTGGCCAATCTCTCGGCCTTCATGCTCAGGCGCCAGATGCCGGATGCCGAGCGGCCTTACCGGGCCCCTGACATCTTTATTTACCTCAGCCTTGGAATCGCAGGAATCAATTTTATCCTGGTGACGGTCGGGATCTGGTCCTGGGGGATCACAAGGGTGCTTATCAGTCTCTCCCTTTTATTGACCTTTCTGCCTCTGTATTATTACCGTAAGCTCGTGCAGGATAAAAGAGAAAAACCGAATCTTTCACTGGATACCCCTGCTTCGGTTTGAGAATGGGAATTTGCCTGCTAGCCGGATTTTCGCGTATTTCCGGAAAAGGCCGGCCCGGGTTATTCAGA
>JAQVBP010000212.1 GCA_028690255.1 Methanosarcinaceae archaeon | reverse complement strand
TTGCTCCGGGGTATGAAGCAGGAAGCCGGTCGGTCTTCAGCCGAGCGGTAGTTCACTAAACAAACAATATTCCAAAAAATAAAAAAGGGATTAAGTGTCGATGAGAGATTATTACAAAATTTAACACTTAATAACGGTTTTCTCTGGGCTTCCTGTGCTTGGGCAGACATTCCCTGCAATATACAGGCCTTCCTTCGGCAGGCTTGAAAGGAACTTCAGTCTCCGCACCGCAGTCTGAACAGATTGCCCTGTGCATTTCAGTGGGCCCTCTGTCGTTACCCCGGAAACTTCTCCGGGTATTGTTGTTATCCCTGTCATAAAAACTCATTTCTGTTTCACGATCCTTCAGGCAGGATGCCTGCGACTTTAGGTGTGGGGGAATGCCGTACATTTCCAGGCATTTCGTGCCACATTGTTTATCTCCACTCTGCTTTGGAAACGAATTTCCTTGGCAGGTAATGTAGTTTTTGAAACTCTCTCCCCTTGACAATGTTGGATATGTGTAGCACAAGCGCCTAACTCTCAGGACTTTTAATGCTACATAATAGGGGACTGGAATGAGGAAGCACCTAAACGTATCATAATATATCCAGCTTAATCAATTATGACTCCATATTCAGCTTAATCAATTATGACTCCATATCCAGCTTAATCAATTATGATTCGGGCTGATCAATCAGGGCTTTCCAAAGCCAGGTCCTCTCCTTTTTATAAGCTGCCAGACAGTTTATCGTAAGAACGGAAGTCCTTTTTTCCAATTTAAAGGCTATATATCCTTATTTTTTACCCGTTTTTACCCTGAAATTGAATTGTCGGGCAGCCTGTTTAGTGAAGGGGATTATTGAATTTCACCAGTGGATAAACATTGATTTTGAAAAATAAGAGAGGATATAATTTATTATTGAAAACAAAAATGAAGTTTTTCTAAGAATGCAACAGAAAACCTCCGGTTCTTTAGCTCAGGAGATGAATGTTTCAAGAGCCTTTCCTCTTTTCTGTTGCCTTTTTGACAAATACCTTTTCAGTTTTGTCCTCCCATTAAGGAGTGATTCAATATCGCCACTGTTATGCTGGCTTGTCAGTACCTGAAAGCTTCCCCCAAAAACCACTCAGAGAGAAAATTCAGGCCAAAGACCACATGAATGTGTGGAGTCTCCACGAATATATCATGACCAGCATAATAAAAGTTAATCAACCAGGGCTTCTCGAAGCAAGCCCCTGAGTCTTTAACTCAGGTAGTTGACGATAAATTGTTTCTAATAACAGATTATATCTCTTTATTTTTTCTGCAAATATAAGAAACCTATAGCTATATAAATATATGCAAGTTTTTTCAATAAACTCGATTGTATTCACAGGTCCCTGCAAGCAGTTGTTCCTTTTAGAAGCAGCACAGTAAACAGAGACGCTCCCCCGGTTAACGATCTCAGGCATCAGTAAAGAAATTGTTCCTCTTACAGGTAGCACGGTAGACAGAGATCAGCAGATAGGGTACTTTCCGGCCGCAAGTTCCATGCAGAACTCCCGAATGTTTTCAAGCTCCTTTTCCATAAGTTCGGCAGCTTCAGTTTCCACATCCCTTGCCACACCCTTTTTCATTATAAGTTGGGCTGTGGCAATCTGTGGCCTGTCGATGGAGGTGCCGATTTCGCTCAGGAGCCAGACATAGACTTCCGCTATTTCAGGGATTTCCCTGTAAATCCGGCCTGCGATCCTGTGGGAAAGCACGTTATAGATTTTTCCTATATGGCTCACCGGATTTTTCCCGGCTGCAGCCTCACTGCTTACGGGGCGGTTTAAGGGTATGATCCCGTTTACTCTGTTGCCTCTCCCGACCTGCCCGCAATCGGCATCCTCTGCGGACGTGCCGGTGACGGTTGTATAGACCCCTTCCCTTCCCCGCCCGCGCATGTCAAGGGTGTTCAGGGAGACCGACGTCTTCAGGAAGAGGCCGGGTCCGGATTCCGAGTTTTCGGATTCCGCATAGCCCGCCGCAAATTCCTCGATTCGCTCGAGAACTTCGGCTTTCTGCCTGAAGTACGCCTCCTCGGATTCCACAAAGCGGTCCACAAGCCCCATGGCAACTGTCAGGTGGATTTCCGAGTTTTGCCTGAGGCCCATGATCTTGATGTCTTCCCCGGACTCAGGGTATTCCTTTTTGAATTTTTTGGAATTGAGCTGGTGCTCGCACTCGAGCACCAGCCGTTCGGTGGGGCTCATGGGGGCATAACCAACGGCTGCGGAGGTGTCGTTTGCCCCCAGAATAACCTCTCCCCGGCTGAAGAGGTCGGTGAGTTCGGAAGAGCCTTTTTTCAGTTCCACCTGATAAAAAAGGCTTTCGGGGTCCACAAAACGCAGATTATCCGAAAGCCATTCTTTTGCGCTTCCAACGACGATACCCTCAACATCGATTTCCACTCCTCCGGCCTCGAAGGTCGCCCTGTCCCCGAAAATAAGCCGCATAGGACTTATGACCCGGCCTCCTCCGAACTTTCCCTCAACCTCGCCCGCAACGAGGAGTCCCTTGTCAATATTGTGATGCAGGATAGTCCCGAACTTTTTCAGATACTCATTGCAGAGGGCAACCGAACCCCGGTCCATTATGGAATCACAGATATAATCAGGGTGCCCCAGGCCCTTTCTCTCTACAACCTCGACTCTCTGCCTGTAGACTTCCGAAGCACTCAACTCTTCTATTAAGATGTTTCGCAGGCTTCCCCCTCCGGTTTTGAATCCTTTTCCACTATATAGAAAAATTAATCCGAGATTAATTACTTAAAGGTTATTTCTCCAAATCCTTTTTTTCAAGCTCCCTGATCTCCCCTGTCTTTCCCGGTCCGTGCTTGAGATACTCCCTGATCATCATGGGAAAGGTACTTGCAGGCACAAAGCGGACTCCAAGCTGCTCCGCCCATTTTTCTATGCCGTAGTCACTTGCAACAACGGCCGCATCCAGTTCCTTGGCAAGGATAAGGACGTCGATATCCGGGGCACTGTCCAGAATTCCGTATCGGAGGGCCGCCCGGTATTTGTTCCGGAATTTCCCGATGATACTGCCTATGACTTCCCTCTCGATTTCGTCTTTCATTTCCTTATTCTTACTGCCGGGTTTTTCCAGGAAAAGGCACTGAGAGGCTGCCTCCCATATTGCGTCTTCCGCAACCCCCATGCCCCGGTTGATCCTTTCCCGCATGTGGGATACGTATTCATGGAAGATCTGGGAGGTGACGTCCACTCTGTAGCGGTCGGGGGATTTTTTCACAAGCCAGGTATCGATCTTCGCCATCAATTCCCGGTCGCAACTGTTGTGGCTTGCGAACTCGTACATCTCCTTATACACCGATGGATAAGGGACGTAACAGCTAATCCCGAAACGGAGACGAGCATCAGCTATGAGCTCAAGGATCGCCTTCATCCCCTCGCAGAGCTCCGGCTGGCCCATTACCTCGCGGGCCTGCATGTCCGTAAGTGCCGTTGTATCCAGTACGAATCTTTGTTTGAGCATTTCTCCGATCCCTTGTCTGAGCTTGCCCCTGCCGAAAAGAATAGGGCAGGACTGACAATTAATAGCCGGATGAATAATTAATTTAGAAATGCCCCGGCCAGCTTCCAGTTCCTTTCTTGAGCAAGCTTTCCTTTTCCTTCTGCTATTATTTGGGCCCGGCAGGATATTATATTCTTTGGGTGAACTATTACTGCGATTCCAAATTATGTTCGCAAATTTGGAATCGCAGTGTAACTCGTATAAAGGATAATTGCAGCTTCATATTTATAGAATGCAGCGTAAAACCCCGAAGTCTTTAGCTTCGGGGATATAAGCGTCCACTTTTCAATATTGGCTTAGTGCCAAAAAATTAATATATTAACGTACCGATTTAGTACCACTCACTTTTGCGATCGCACAAATTGGAAATTTGTGGGATTTCCAGTGTAACTGGAAAATAGCCAAGCAAAAGGAACTAATTAAAGATGCACCGCCGGGACGGTGGGAAGAGCCTGTGGACTCGTGGAG
>JAQVBP010000049.1:12149-19325 GCA_028690255.1 Methanosarcinaceae archaeon | reverse complement strand
TAACCTGGTTAAAAAGCCGCTTAAAGATGCTGCGATTGTAACTGCTACCAGATGGAAGGTTTTCGAGGTATTGACTAAAACGGGCCTTCCTGTAGAATGCGGTACAGGTGCAAGGACAAAAATGAACCGAATCAGGGCAGAGCTGCCAAAAGATCATCATTTCGATGCTATTTGTGTAGGTCAATCAACACCAAAAACAATCAATTTTGCAACAAACAGCGTCCTGCATATCAAAGCAAAAGGAAGAGGGCAGTATAAAAGAACAAATCTCGATAAGTACGGCTTTCCTCGTTCATACCTTCCCAGGCAAAAAACCTTTTTCGGTTTTCAAACTGGCGATATAGTCAAGGCGGTTGTACCCAAAGGCAAGTACAAAGGGACATGGTTTGGTTCCGTTGCTTGTAGAAAATCGGGTAGTTTCGACATTAAAAACAAAGAGGGGAAAAGGATCTCAATTAATAAAAAATACTTCAAAGTATTGCAGAGGACAGAGGGTTATGAATATTCGACAGAGAAGTGCGGCATTCCTCCCGGCGCTAAAGCAACCGGGCTCCCTGCCTGAATTTTTGTGGGAAAAGCCGGGTTCGTGATTAAGGACGTCAGAAATCTGGCTTTTAAGGACGTGTTCCGGGAGATAAGGTCAAAAAAGAAATGACTCGCCAGGGTGGAAACCGGTTTCAGAAGAAAAACAGAGCGGAAGAACAAATTGAAGGACCCGGATCAGGTCGATTCTTTTTCAAACAATTTATTCAGGTCTGTCAGGTCAATATCAATATCGAAATTCACAAGTTTGAAGAATTTTTTTGCTCTCTGGTCCTCGTCTTCAAGCCGCAGATCACTTTCCACAAAACCGGCCTTTTCGAGCCGTTTGAGGTGGAGGTAAAGGACCTGCCTGGAGACATTCAGCTCTTTGGCAAGCTCATAGACATACCACTCCCGGCCGGCCAGCATGTAAAGAATTTTGAGGCGGAGGGGGTGGGAAATGGCCTCCCCGGTATTTATGATCTGTTGCATTGTTTTTGCCATACTAAAACCTGAAAATGTATAGCTCAATCATCTTATTACCTGGTTAAAAGGTTTTAGATTTCTTCGAGCTTTTTCTTGATATCTTCAACCATTTTTTTTGTTTCTTCCAGGTCCTTTTCCATTCTAGCAAGTCTTTCTTCGCTCCCGGGCCCTGCCCCGGCTCTTCCGTAGCCCGACCTGTTAAGGAACAGCATCACGACCCCCACGATAAGGAGAATCAGGATGATATTAAAAAGGAGGTTCCAGAATATTCCCAGGCCGCTTCCGTATCCCATCATTCCGTTCAAGTACGACACCTCTGAACATTGGTAAACATTTTTTGAAACATACAGCAAGTACATGGTCTCACTGAACTCCGGTAGTGAAAGATTCCATTTAATCATAAAAAGATACAGCCTTCCCCTATAAACTGACTGCCATAAGTAATGTGTTTTGCCTGGAAAACAAATCGATCAAAAGAGAAAGGCGGCCTGCCGGGCTGCGGGAGCCTACATATATAAACATTATTAACAGAAGTATTTAGCATGAAAGTGCTGCTTACTTTCATTTTTTGTGCCTGTTATTCAAAGAATAACATGTACGTTTTTGATAAACGATGCCGATTTAAGTTAAGTCAATGTTTTGGAGGAAGAAAAAGAAGGAGAAAATACATTTAATCTCCTAAACCCAGCCCATTCAGGCAAACCTGCCGCCGCAACCTCTCTGGCCCCTCTGGCCTCCGAACCTGGCTCCTCTCTGGTAGCCTGCCGGGGTGAAATTTTCGGTTACTTCACCGGTGAAAGCGTCTATACGGCCCTGTTTAAGGGTATCGTCTTCAGTATAATAGACTACCCAGCACCTGCCTCTCTGGTAGATGTCGTCTTCAGTTATATCATCGCCGAAATTATCCTGTGCGATTTTAAGAGCCTGAGCTTCGGTTTCAACTGTCAGTTCAGGAAACTCCCCGGAATCATAGTAGGGACAGGCTCCAAAATTACCTGATCCTGCACCGGGGCCGTATCCTGCTGCACCCTGACCGGGGCCTGCCTGGTTTCCTGCCAACCGGGGGCACCAGTCATATTGAGAAGTATCAGCGGCTGCGGCCGCGAGTCCGGCAATTCCTCCTGCAAGGAGAAAACCGATCAGAAGCATGACTATGGATTTTTTCATTATTTACACCTCGTTATTGGTCTGGAAATTGATTGAATCTGAGTATATATGAAATAGTTCTCGTAGATATGTAGCTAATTTGTTACATATGCATATCTAACATATGTGCAACTAACATATAAGGATTTCTCCGGAAAGAAGGTCGCGGTTTTTTCACAATCTTGTGAAAAGAAAGCGTAGAAAAAAACGGAAATGTATAAAAAAGATAATAATGAAAGGGGAAATTATGAATCAGGAAAATACAACCCGATCGGAAGGCGAAGTTCTGGACAGGCAGCAGCCGCACTGGGAAAACATTTTTTCAAGCACGGAGTCCCGGTTTGGAATAGAACCCAGTTATCCGGCCAAAATGGCGGCCGGGCTTTTCAAAAAAGAGGGAGTAAAAAAAATACTGGAACTCGGGGGAGGCCAGGGAAGAGACAGCTGTTTTTTCGCCGGGCAGGGCTTTGAGGTAACCGTAATCGATTACACGGAAAACGGGACCCGAACCATTAAAAATAATGCCGAAGCTCTCGGACTTTCGGAATCCGTTAAGGTCCTCCGGCACGATGTCCGCGGAGGGGGGGAAAGGAAGAGGGAGGGCCTGCCCTTCGGGACCGGAAGTTTCGATGCCTGCTACTCCCATATGCTCTACTGCATGGCCCTGACAACAGAAGAACTCGAAACTCTCTGCACTGAGGTCAGGAGGGTCCTGAAGCCCGGAGGGATTAACCTCTACACGGCCCGGAACACCGGCGATGCCCATTACAAAACCGGTATTCATAGAGGAGAAGACATGTACGAGATCAAAGGAGGATTTATCGTGCATTTTTTCAGCAGGGAAAAGGTGGAAAAGCTGGCCAGGGAATTTCAAAGTTTTGAGCTTGAGGAGTTTGAGGAAGGGGAACTGCCAAGGAAACTGTATATGGTGAGCATGAGAAAATGAGCGGGTAGCCCCTGAGCTTATCCCGGTTTCCCCTTTATTCAACATTCTTTTTTCGGAACTTATATAATTTTTTAACCCCTGTTTCCGGATATAAATATTTATACATGGATAAACAAAATAATTAATGCCATGAATTAAAGAAAGGGGGTTTCCTTATAATTATTAAAAATACTATAAAAGTTGAAGGCATGTCCGACGACCAATGTGTGATGATGGTCGGGAGAGCCATCGCCTCGGTGGAAGGGGTGCTTGACGTGGACGTAAACCTTGGAAATAAAGAAGCAGTGGTGGAGTACGACAGGAAAAAAACAGACCTGGAAGAAATCATGGCTGCTATCAGGGAAGCAGGTTACAGGCCTATCGAGAAAATTGAAAAACCATCGAGTTAAAAAATCCGGAGGGATAAGCATTACAAAAGAAACTGTAAAAGTTGAAGGCATGGCCTGCGGGCACTGCGTCATGGCGGTTAAAAAAGCGATTGAAAACCTGGAAGGAGTCCGGAGCGCGGAAGTAGACCTTGGGAAGAAGGAGGCAGTGGTGGAATACGACGGGGAGAAAACAGACCTGGATAAAATCAGGGCCTCTGTAAGGGAAGCCGGGTATAAAGCTTGATTTTTCAGGTCAGGAAAAAGAGGGAAATAAAGAAAGACGCCAGAAAAAACGCACATGAAATTCTTCGAATTACCGGTACAAAAAATGAAAGTACGCCGGACTTTCATACCAAATAAGAACGACATTTCAGAAAAGGGTGTTCCGGGGGGTGGAAACATCAGGGAAACTACACTGATTGTTGACGATATGGTCTGCAGGTACTGCAAAGACATGGTCACAAGGCTTGTTAGCTCCATTGACGGAGTGTCCAGGGTGCGGGTTGATGTGCCCGAACACAGGATTAATGTGATCTATGATAGCAAAAAAACCGATGCCTATGTCATCAAGATAAAACTGCTTGAGGCGGGTTACAGGCTTTGATACCTTTTAAACTCTAATATCGACTGTTGTAAAACATACCAGGGTTATGTCAACTACCCCGAGTAAAGACTCAGGGTTTTTCTGCTGCGTTCTCATAAACTAAAAACTTGAAAACCAGGAGTTTTTATGGAAACTGTTATCGTCGTAAAGGGCATGACCTGTCCCCACTGCAAGAAACGGGTGGAGGATGCCATTTCCAGCCTTGAGGGTGTTGAAAATGTAGCTGTAAGCCTCGAAAATGAAAGTGCTAAGGTCAGCTTTGATCCGGAAAAAATAAGCCCGGAGAATATAAGAGAGGCTGTGCGAAAGGCTGGGTATGAAACTGGAAAGGGAGAAGAACCCTCAGACGAAAATCTCAAAAAGGAAAAGCTGATCGAAAAAGAAAGAGGCTCTGAAAAAGATGCTTCTGAATACAAAATTTCCGGGAAAGTGGGTCGTGAAACAGAGGCCGCTGAAAGTTCCTCTGCAAAAAGTCCCGAAGAGGCCGAAAAAGAAATCACCCTCAGGGTTTCGGGAATGACCTGTGCCGCCTGTGCGGCAAATATCGAGCGGGTCCTTAAAAAGCAGGACGGGGTAGAGGCTGCGGCCGTGAACCTCCAGCTTGAAAAAGCCCGCATCCGTTTCGAGCCCTCTAAAGTTTCCACTGAAGAAATCGAAAAAGCCATCGAGTCCATAGGGTACAGGGTAGAAAAGGACAGCGTGGGCCTTCAGCTTCGGGGTATGACCTGCACTGCCTGTGCGGCAAACATTGAGCGGGTCCTGCTGAGGACCGATGGGGTAATCTCGGCTTCCGTAAATTTCCCGCTTGAAAAGGCCTTTGTGGAATACGACTCTTCCCGGGTCTCGGTCCGGGATATGATTTCCGCAATAGAAAGCATCGGGTACGGGGCTTCGTTGGAAGCCGGGACTCCGGAAGCCGGAGACCGGGAACGGGAGTTTAGAGAAGCCGAGGTCCGCAGGCAAAAGCTCAACCTGCTTACGGCTCTGGCTCTGGGGGCTCCAATCTTTTTTGGAAATATGAGAATGATGCTCCCCTTCTTTTCCTTCGTGCCCGCTTTTCTCTCAAATCCCTACCTCCTTTTCGTCCTCGCAAGTCTGGTCCTCCTCTTCCCGGGCCGGCAGTTTTTCACAGGGACCTTCAAGGGATTCAAACACGGCGTAACCGACATGAACCTCCTGATCGCCGCGGGTACGGGAGCCGCTTACCTGATAAGTGCGGCCGCAACCTTCCTCGACCTCGGACCCGGGTACGACAGTACCTATTACGATACGGTCTCTTTCCTGATCATCTTCATAACTCTGGGCCGCTACCTGGAGGCAAGGGCCAGGGGCCGGACTTCGGAAGCCATAAGGAAATTAATCGGGCTCCAGGCAAAGACCTCAAGGGTCCTGGTAGACGGAGAGGAGCGGGAGATCCCTATAGAAAATGTGGCCGTGGGAGACATCGTAATCGTCCGGCCGGGAGAAAAGATTCCCGTGGATGGGGTTATACTGAAAGGTAACTCGGCCGTGGACGAGTCCATGCTTACGGGGGAAAGCATCCCTGTTGAAAAAGGGCCGGGAGCTACGGTTATAGGGGCTACCCTGAACAAGACCGGGGCTTTTCAATTCCGGACATCCAGAGTGGGAGCCGATACGGCCCTTGCCCAGATCATCAAACTTGTGGAAAACGCCCAGACCGCAAAACCCCCAATTCAAAGGATGGCCGACGTCTTTGCGGGCAATTTCGTCGTGGCCGTGCACATAATCGCCCTGCTCGCTTTTTTCTTCTGGTTTTTTATTGGCTACTGGCGCTACGGGGTCGGAGAGTCCGAAGCTTTGCAAGGGATCAGTCCCTTCCTCTTTTCTCTGCTCATAGCAATCACCGTGCTCGTGATCTCCTGCCCCTGTGCCGTGGGCCTGGCAACGCCTGCCGCCGTCATGGTGGGGACCGGAAAAGGGGCGGAAAACGGGATCCTGATCAAAGGAGGAGACGCCCTTGAAATGGCCCACAAACTGGACGCCATCGTCTTTGATAAGACCGGGACCCTGACCGAAGGGAAGCCGCAACTTACCGACGTGGTGGCAGCCCCCGGGAAAAATGAAGCCCGGGTCCTGGCTGCGGCAGCTGCTGTCGAGAAAGGTTCCGAGCACCCTCTTGGAGAAGCTATTGTAAGAGGAGCCGGGGAACGGGGAATTGAATTCGGAGATGCGAAGGACTTCCGTTCGATTCCCGGAAAGGGAGTGGAAGCCTACCTTGAGTGGGAAAAGGAAGAGGGAGAAGGAGAAAGAGAAGGAAAAAGAGAAGGAGAAAGAGAAAGAGAAGGAGAAAGAGAAGGAGAAAGAGAAGGAGAAAGAGAAGGAGAAGGAGAAAAGAAAAGAGTAAGGATCCTTCTCGGCACCCGCAAACTCATGCAGGAAAACGGAATTTCTTATGAGGCCCTGGAAGCCGAGATGGCGGCCTTTGAGGAAAACGGAAAAACCGCGATGCTTGTGGCTGCCGGCCCCCGGGTCGTGGGCCTGGTAGCCGTTGCCGACACCCTCCGGGCAAACTCAAAAAACGCCATTGAGACACTCCGGAAAATGGGTATAGAAACGGTCATGATAACAGGCGACAATGCCGTGACCGCAAAAGCCATTGCGGCCGAGGTGGGGATTTCAAGGGTGTTTTCCGAGGTCCTGCCCGAAGGAAAGGCCGGGGAAGTAAAGAAGCTCCAGGAGGAAGGAAAACTCGTGGGGATGGTAGGAGACGGGATTAACGACGCTCCGGCCCTGACCCAGTCCGACGTGGGAATTGCCATGGGAGCGGGAACCGATATCGCCATGGAGTCCGCAAAAATTGTGCTCATAAAAAACGACCCAATGGACGTTGTTGCGGCCCTTCGCCTGAGCCGGCTTACTATCCGCAAGATCAAACAGAACCTGCTCTGGGCCTTCGGGTACAATTCCCTGGGAATCCCGCTTGCTGCGGGTATTCTTTACCCATTCGTGGAAAGGGTGCTTATCTCCCCTGAGCTTGCTGCGGCTTTCATGGCCCTGAGTTCGGTTTCAGTAACGACCAATTCCCTGCTCATGAAGAGAAGCAGAATTAAATAAGTTCAGAGGATATATTAAGGAAGTTCATA
>JAQVBP010000049.1:6362-12049 GCA_028690255.1 Methanosarcinaceae archaeon | reverse complement strand
TGCTTATCTCCCCTGAGCTTGCTGCGGCTTTCATGGCCCTGAGTTCGGTTTCAGTAACGACCAATTCCCTGCTCATGAAGAGAAGCAGAATTAAATAAGTTCAGAGGATATATTAAGGAAGTTCATAGTCATTAACAAAGATCTTTTTCTTGATCAGGTGAAACTTATGGTACAGATAGGCCCCGGAGATAAGAGAACAAAGATCGTGTTCCTTGCAAGTTTAGCAACCTCATTCGTGCTTATAAACCTCTTCCTGTTAGGGGCGCTCTTTACAAACATGACCCGGGGCACACAGGTCTATACCCTGGTGGATATGGCGGCAGGAGTTGTTTTTGTTTTTGTTATAAGCATGATCATCGCCATGTCCCTCTGGCCAAAGGTAATGGATAAGCTGGAAGCGAAGGAAAGGAAGAAAGAAAAGCTTACGGAAGAGTCCGGAAAATCAAATTTGTAAGTGCTATATATGAGAGTGTGGGAAATATGAAAAAATCCTTCAGGAAGCTGGGACTCATAGGCGCAGGCCTCTGGGCAATGACCGAAGAAAAGATCGATGAACTTGTAAAAGACCTGGTTGAAAAAGGGGACATCAACAGGGAAGAAGGTAAAAAGCTTGTTCTGGATATGCTTGATGAAAGCAAAAAACAGAAGCTTGACCTTGAAAAGAAAATATCTGACAAGCTTCAGGACGCCATTTCAAAAGCCGATGTTTTAACCCGAAAGGATGTTCGGGAACTCGAAGCCAGGATAAACACTCTGGAAGAAGAAGTCCGAAAAATGAAAAACAAAGAAAGAATGTTTTTCAAGTGAAAAACATTTTTTTTACAGGTCTTCGATTATTATCTCTTCTTCAAGGCTCATATCTTCAAGCAGGGCCTCAAGTTCTGCCATATCCGACTCAAGTTCCAGAAGTTCGGGGGCTTCGAGAACCGCATATTCGGATTCAGTAAGAGCTTCTGAAAAAACATCCCCTGTTTCCCCTCCAGCGTCCTTTACCTGTGTTTCCGGAGCGATTTCCCCGATTTCAGAAGGCTCATTGTCCACGCAGCCGGACCCTATAAGCCATACCATCAAAGCTGACAGAAGCAATAAATGACTGAATTTTATCATCAAATATCCCCTCCGGCCCCGTTAGTGCTTGAATTCGTGCTGTTATTTGAGATGTCGGACTCTTCTTCATTTACGGTGCCGGTCCCCGGATCTTCCGTGTAATTAGAGGCGTTAGAGGCGTTAGAGATGTCAGAAGCATTAGAGATGTCAGAAGCGTTAGAAGCGTTAGAGATGTCAGAAGCGTTAGAAGCGTTAGAGATGTCAGAAGCGTTAGAGGCGTCCAGGTCACCACTTTCTTTAAGTTCTATAAATATTTCTTTAAGTAACCGATTTGCCTCGTTCACATCAGAGAGGGCTTCCCGAAGAAAGTCGTTTGCTTCTGTTAGTTCCTCCTCTGTGGGATTGTCTTTCCGGTAGATCCCGTCCGCACTTTCCTGCTTTGCTTTTGCCGCTTCTATCAGATCGGCGTATTCGGACAGTTTTGCATTAAGTTCCGTGGCTTTGTCTTCGTCTTCGAGATCTTTTATTGCAGCTTCAAGCCTCTCGGAAAGAGCCCCGGATCTTTCCAGGGCCCCGGCCATCTTTTCGCTTATGGTAAGGCCTGCCCCGTACATTGTGGTCTTTTTAGCTTCGTTCCAGGCCCCCCGCACGGACTGTACCGCAAACAGGAAATCTTCCTGGCTTTCGGCCATTTCAATACTTGCCTTTTCTTCTTCAAGCAGGGCTATTTTTTCATCGATTGCGGCAATTCTTTGCTCTACCCCTGCCCCGTTTGAGTTTTCCAGATTGTTCTTTACGTTTTCAAGGTGGGTTATCATATAATCGAGACTTGAGCCGAGGTATTCCCTGGTAGCATTCAGAGCCTCGGGGTTGTTAGCGTCAATTTCGCCTCCCCTAATCCGGGTCCTGATTCCCAGGAAATTCTGCTTTGAGTTCTGGTAAAGCTCCTTTCGGACCTGAAGCGTTTCCTTTATCTGCTTTCTTTCTTCCCTGTCCTGGATCACCCTTTCCCGGATTTCGGAAACGTTACGGGCTCTCTGGTTTGGCTTATCCGTATTCCGGAGAATAATCCGGTCAGACCTGTTGTTGTCCTCTGAATCCGCAAGATCTACCTGATTTCCGTTATCATTTCCGATTCCGTTATCATTTCCGATTCCGTTATCATTTCCGATTCCGTTTCCATTTCCGTTGCCTTGCCCTTTGGAGCCGGGGGCAGCCAGGGCCCCTGCGGAAAAAATACTGAGTATTATCAGTAGGACAGATAGGGACGCGGTGCACTTAATAAGCATGTTGTATTTACTCATAATCTGATTACCTCAAGTTTCAGTTTTTTTAGCATGAAAATACCCGGTGTACTTTCATTTTTATACCTGTAATAGGGAAATTTCATATGCTTTTTTTCATCCAGGTTTTTGTAGCAATTTATTCTAATGCGCTATTGAGGCCGGGAAAATATAAGCATTCTTTCAGGAAAAACTTGAGAAATAACAAAAAAAGAGATTTAAAACTTTATAAAGCCTTTATTTGAGATTTTAAGGTATATGCCCCCTTAAAATTACCTGGTTTAAGAAAGTGGAGGTAAATGTTTTATGGAAACAGGCTCTCTTATACAGAGCGTGATTTTTAAAAATAGATTTGAAATTATTTTAGCAGCAGGCTTTACTCTATTCATAATCATCTTAAGCACCGGAGGAGCTTCGGCCGCCACAGTACACGGGACCGTGTACGAATGGGATAGTTTCAAGCCGCTTGAAAACGTATTGATCGAGGTGAATTCCACTCCCGTGCAGTACTATGTTGCAGCGGACGCCACCTATGCTTTTAACCTCTCTTCAGGCAATTACCTTATCACGGCCCGCTATTTTGAAGGGGATTCATTGAGATATACCACCAGGGAATCCGTCATAATTTCGGAGGAAGGGGACTACGTACTTGATATCCTGCTTTTCCCTGACTACAAGGAGGAACTCCTGGATCAGGCCAACCCCGGGGACTTTGTCCAGGCTTTTGAAGAAGACGAAATTGCGGCAGAAGAGAGCTCCGAAAATTCGATTTATTCCCTTCTGCACCCGGTTCTCCTTCTCCTCATTCTCCTCCTTTTTGCGGGGGCGTATTTTCTGAAAAAAGGGAAGGGAAATGAAAAAGTAACCTTAAAGGGACCCGTAAATTCAGCCGAAGGCCCTGAAAACGTCGAAACAGAGGCCAGCTCTCCGGAAGAAGCTTCAGGAAAAATGGGCCAGGAAAGCTCTGAAGAGGTTGAAAAAGGCGAAGCTTATTTAAAGGAAGTTCCGGAAATTGCTTCCAAAGGACCTTTTTCTGAAGAACCTATTTCTGAAGAACTGCCCCATGAAGAACCTATTTCTGAGGAGTATATCCTTGAAAATTCTGTCCTTGAAGATTTTATTTCTGAGGACTCTGTTCCCGTAAAAACGGCGCTGAAAGACCCGGACGCCCATCTACCGGAGGATCTGCGGGAACTGATGGGCCTTATACGAACAAACGGCAACCGCATAACCCAGAAGGAACTCCGCAAGAAATCACCCTACTCCGAATCGAAGGTGAGCCTTATGCTTTCGGACCTTGAGGAACGGGGGCTCATTGAAAAATTCAAAAAGGGAAGGGGTAATATTATCCGGATTCCGGACATACACATCCGGCCCCCTAAATAAAAGTTCGATAAAGTAGAAGACAGGAAAGACCGAAATCCGGAAAAAAAGTGACCCGGCAAGGAGCATGAAGGCAGGCTTGCAGCCAGAAATTCCGGAAATCGCAAATTATATAAGTCAAATCTGCAACTAAAAGAAGAGAGCTAAATTATACAAAAAGTTTTAAGAAATGTACGCAATACTATTATAAATTTTTGAAAAATAACATTCCCAGCCATCCCTTTAACATACCTTTCGTTGTTTTTACACTCTTATTTAAATCTCACACTCTGACTGAAATTTCACAGAGGGACAATATGCGAATTTCCATGGATCTTGAATTAAAAGACGTACCTGGCCAGATGCTCCTGGCCTTACAACCCCTTTCGGAGTGCAGGGCTAACCTGATAACGGTGGTGCACCACCACCAGAAACGGACCCCCAGAAATACCATGCCCGTGCAGCTTGTGCTCGAAACAAAACCTGAAAACCTTGAACTCCTCAAGGCAAGACTTGAAGCAAACGGGGTCAGGGTCGTAAGGGTCGGGGAACATCGCTTCAGGGAAAGTATTAGTGTGGTCCTGATAGGGCACGTGATCCACACCGGGATCCAGGACACCATTAACAGGATAGACAAGACCGGCTTTGCGGAGGTCGTTGACCTCTCCCTTTCAATGCCCGGAATCGAAATGCCCTCTTCGGCTCTTATAAAAATAGACGCTGTGGGAAAAGAGGAAATACAGCAGGCCCTCGCCATCCTCAAGGACGTTTCAGCGAAAAAGGACCTGCTCATGGTTCTGCCGATAGGCATCCAGGCCTGAAAAAAAGACAGAAGGAGATTCCTGGTATGAAAACAATATGTACTTCCATAATTGGTTTCGGAGCTATCGGACAGGGTGTCGCCGAAGTGCTCCTTTCGAAAAAAGAATATTTAGAGAGCCTGGACCTTGATGTCCGGGTAATCGCGGTCGTGGACTCAAGAGGCGCAACAATTGACCCTGCCGGGGTGGACCTGGCAGCCTGCCTTACCCGCAAGCGGGAGACCGGAACCGTTGCCCTGGAAAAAATAAGCGGACTTGAAGTCATCAAAACTCTGGACCACGAGCTTGTAATCGAGACCACCCCCACTAACATCGAGACCGGAGGAGCCGGGCTCCTTAACATGATGGCGGCCTTTGAAACCGGAAAAGACGTGGTCACCTCAAATAAGGGTCCCCTTACCCTGAAGTACCGGGAACTTCAGAAGGCTGCAAAGGCCTCAGGCTCGAAGTTCAGGTTCGAGGCAACGGTGGGCGGGTCCATGCCCGTCATAAACCTTGTTAACGAGGTCCTCGCGGGAAACGAGGTCCGGAGTATAAAAGGAATCCTGAACGGGACCTGTAATTATATCCTGAGCCGGATGCTCGAGGAAAAGGCAAGTTATACGGATATCCTGGCCGAGTCCATGGAACTCGGGATTGCGGAAACCGACCCCAGTTATGACGTTGAGGGGATCGATACCGCCTGTAAACTCGTAATCCTTGCAAACGCCCTTTT
This sequence comes from Methanosarcinaceae archaeon, assembly GCA_028690255.1. Classification (GTDB taxonomy): domain Archaea; phylum Halobacteriota; class Methanosarcinia; order Methanosarcinales; family Methanosarcinaceae; genus JAQVBP01. The sequence continues at coordinate 6,821 of JAQVBP010000049.1, read as the reverse complement.
CGGACTGGAAGCCACATATAAAGACGTGGAAGTCACAGGCATCACGAAAATAACCCCTGACGCCCTGGAAATGGCCCGGGAAAACGGATATGTGATCAAATTAATCGGAGAAGTCAGCAGGGAAAGGCTCCTGGTGGCCCCGAGGCTTGTACCCATAAACCACCCCCTGGCCGTGGGCGGAACCCTCAATGTAGCTTCGGTTGAGACGGAACTTGCAGGAGAAATTACAGTCACGGGAAAAGGGGCCGGCCCTATCGAGACCGCAAGTGCCGTTCTCAGTGACCTGATCTCTATTTACAGGGAGTGCTGAGTGCTTTACTGAGTGTTTGTGTGAGTGCCGGTATGTGTGCTGGTGTGAGTACCGGTGTGCGCTGGTGCGAGTGTTTTACTGAGTACTGTGTTGATTGTCGGGCAGCAGGCTGATTGTTGAGTCTTATGCTTAGCAAGATGGAGTTCGCC
>JAQVBP010000049.1:2303-6262 GCA_028690255.1 Methanosarcinaceae archaeon | reverse complement strand
GAGTGCCGGTATGTGTGCTGGTGTGAGTACCGGTGTGCGCTGGTGCGAGTGTTTTACTGAGTACTGTGTTGATTGTCGGGCAGCAGGCTGATTGTTGAGTCTTATGCTTAGCAAGATGGAGTTCGCCGGCCGTCGGAAACGCAATCAAATAAAAAAATAAGATATAAAAAAACACATATTAAAAAACTGGGGACCATGACAAGCTTCAACGAATTTGCGGAAACCTGCAAGGCAATAGAAAAGATCTCGGGCTCTATCGAGACTACCCGGAGGGTTGCCGAACTGCTCCGGAAGGTGGAGGTCGAAGAATTGCCCCTGACAACCCACTTTATAATGAGTGAGGTTTTTCCCGCCTGGAGCGGGAAACAGCTGGGGATCGGGACTAGCCTTCTTTATATGGCGCTTTCTAAAGCTTCGGGAGCTTCGGTAAAGAGCATTGAGGCCCTGGTCCGGACAACCGGGGATATAGGAGAAACTGCCCTCCTCATATTAAAAGAAAAGCGGAAAAACCAGGCCACCTTTTCCACTTTTTTCGAAGAGGAGCCGGAACTTTCCATAAGCGAAGTCTACGAACGCTTCAGGAAAGCTTCCGAGGTTTCGGGCAAAGGCTCTCAGAACGTAAAAATCAAGAACCTCCAGTACCTCTTCAACTCCTCAAGCCCGAGAGAGGCAAAGTACATTGCAAGGCTTGCTCTTGAGGAACTGCGCGTGGGAGTGGGCGAGGGAGTTGTCAGAGACGCCATCGCAAAGGCCTTTGACGTGAGGGTGGAGGTCGTAGAACACGCATACATGGTCACAAACGACCTCGGAATAGTGGCCGCGGCCGCAAAGGAGGGGGGCCTTGAAGCTCTTCAGAAGCTTGGAATCGAAATCAACCGCCCTATCAAACTAATGCTCTCCCAGATCAGCCCGGACGTGGAAGCCGAGATAAGGGACATGAAAGAAGCCGCAATAGAGTGGAAGTTTGACGGGGCAAGAATCCAGGTCCACAAGAACGGGGACTCGGTCATGCTTTTTTCAAGGAAACTCGAAAACGTTACAAACTCCCTCCCGGACCTGGTGGACATCGTCCGGAAACATGTGAAGGCCGAGTCTGCAATCCTGGACGGGGAAGCCGTCGCAGTGGACGAAAAAGGAAAACCCAGGGCCTTTCAGGAAATCCTCAAACGCTTCAGGCGCAAGTACGACGTGGAAGAAAAGGCGGCCAGTATCCCCATCCAGCTAAATCTTTTTGATATAATGTACTTAAACGGCAGAACCCTGATTGACCTCCCCCTTCTGGAAAGGCGAAAGGCTCTTTTATCCTGCGTTGAGAATTCGGTGGAAAATTCCCGCTCAATCGCCGTGGACGAGCAGGTGATTACCGGGGATCTGGAGCTTGTGGAAAAAATCTATCACGAAGCCCTGAGGGCCGGGCACGAAGGTATCATGGTCAAAAACCCCGAATCCGTCTACTCCCCCGGAAAACGCGGGAAAAACTGGCTTAAGAAAAAGCCTCTCATGGAGACGCTGGACCTGGTAGTCGTGGGAGCCGAATGGGGATTCGGGAGGAGGGCAAACCTGCTAGGCTCTTACACCGTGGCCTGCTATGAACCCGATACATCCCGGTTTTTGAGGATAGGAAAGGTGGGAACCGGCATTAATGACGAGCAATTAAAGGAACTTACGGACATGGTCCTCGGACTTATGGGAGGGGAAGAAGTCAAGGGAGTCTTTACCGTAAGGCCGGAGATTGTCTTTGAAATCGCCTTTGAGGAAATTCAGAAAAGCCCTAACTACGATTCCGGCTATGCCCTGCGCTTTCCCCGCTTCATTGGCATCAGGCTCGACAAGTCCCCCGAGGAAGCCGACCCCGTCCAGAGGGTCGAGAGAGTTTATTCCCAGCAACTTAAGAGACTTTGAGAGTTAAAAATACTTGAAAAGGTCGTCGCGTTTCAGTTCGTGCAACCTGTCCTTGAGCAGGTTCTTGAGAGGTTTTAACTCTCCTTTTTTGGCACTGATGGGAGCAATAATATGCTTCCAATTCTGCCAGGGAGGTTCAAGCCCCATCCTTTCCGAGATATCGTCAAGGACCGGATCCAGATCTTTTTCTTTCACTTTATCCATTTTGTTTACCGCAAGCAGGGTATCTATTCCGACATCCCTCAGGAAATCGAACATTTCTATATCGATGGGGATCTGACCCCGTGAATCCCAGCGTTCGGCTATTTCCTCAAAGGAAGGTCCTTCTATGACGAGGACTCCGGTTACGATCCGGTCGGCGTTGTTTTCGATATAGCGCACAACCTGGTCCTTTACGATGTCCTGCTTCCTGTCCTTGACCCCACTCATGAAGCCGAAGCCCGGAAGGTCGGTAATCATCATGTCCGAGCAGTGGTAATGAAAAGGCCGAAGAGTGACTCCGGGGCGTTTTCCGACTCTGACATCTGCTCCGAAAAGTTTCTTCATAAGGGAAGATTTACCCACATTGGAGCGGCCCACAAAAAGGACCTCTAAAGATACTCCTTCCTCTACATGTTTGCTGACTTGCATTTGTTTCTCCTCTCGTTTTCGTCTGTTTTTTCCGCGGAATTTCCGGTTTTTCTTTTTGGGATTTCCTTTCCTTTCCTTTTGGAGGAGGGATTTCCTGCTCTCTTTGAGAAATATCCGGTTCTCTTTGAGGGGTTTACCTGTTGTTGTTTCTACTGTCTTCCAATCTCCTTATCGAAAGCATGCAGAAAACTTTCCAGCAAATTTTCCGGGATTCTGGCCCCCGCCGCAAGGGGATGTCCTCCTCCGCTTCCACCGAATCTGGGGGCAATGGTCCTCAGGGCCAGGTTTACGTCTACAGGCCCGCGGGAACGGATGCTGAGGTCGTAAACGTGCTTATTTTGTCTGTGCTCGGCAGCGATTCCCACATTCTTTCCGCCGTAAGAGGCAGCATAGATCGCTGCCTTTGAGATGGAATTACTCGTATTTACAATATACGCGCTGTGGGCCAGAACTGTCACATTTTCCCTAACAAGGAGCCGGAGTTTTTCCTCGTTCAGGGCGGCGTCCCGGGCAAGGTCAAGGAGGCCCGGTATTTTTGAAGGGATGGTGTCTCTGGAGAGGGGCTCGAGGAGTACCCGCTTGAACACATAATTTCTCCCGGCCCGGAGGACCGCCTGGGTCAGGGCCCCTGCCTGAAAGTACAGGCTCCTTTTGTCCCAGTCCCGAAGCCAGCTTATTACATGAGGAGTGCTGTCACAAAAATCCCCTATGGCCCCGTAAATGGCAACCCGCTTCAGGTCCCGACTCAGGAGAGGAGCAAAGACCCTGTAAGTGAGTTCGGAGGCGCAGACTTCGGTATCATGGTAAAGCCAATCAACGGCAGGACACCATGCAGGCAGGGGGTGGTGGTCGATATAATAAAGCCTGCATTTGTCTGCAAGCGTTTCAAGCCTGGAGTATAGTTTCCTGCAGTTCCTCTCGTCAATTGCGATATCGCATATGATAAGGGTCTCGAAACCCCCGGCATAATCCAGCTTTTCAAGAAGGTTCACGGGGCTTGTAAAATAGACATAGGAATTCGGAAACGCACTTTTAGCAATTGCCCCTGCACAAATCCCGTCCGAATCCCCGTGAGTCAGGATAAGGGTTTTTACATCCGGGTTTTTATTGAGTAATTTCATCTGGTAATTATATATAATCTCTGGAAAAAATGTCTTTTGGTAAATTTTAACTTTACAGGCAGAAAGTCCCCTTCCTCGATGTTTTAAGATAATTAGAAATTCCTGTAAAACCTATGGTTTAACACGACAGCCGAAGGCTGGAAAGTGGGAGCAGTTCACATGACAATCGGCAAAGGGAACAATAATAGAAAATTTTTTGGATAGGCAGGTGCCCCCGGGCTCCGGAAACAGGGGACAATTTTCCTTCCAGAAAACAGGGGACAATTTTCCTTCCAGAAAACAGGGGACAATTTTCCTTCCAGAAAA
>JAQVBP010000049.1:0-2203 GCA_028690255.1 Methanosarcinaceae archaeon | reverse complement strand
CAATAATAGAAAATTTTTTGGATAGGCAGGTGCCCCCGGGCTCCGGAAACAGGGGACAATTTTCCTTCCAGAAAACAGGGGACAATTTTCCTTCCAGAAAACAGGGGACAATTTTCCTTCCAGAAAAAAGCTCCTTGAAATGAGTTGGGGAGAAGTTCAACTCATTTGTGGCTCAGAGCAGTCCCTTTTTCCGAAGTCCTACCACCCCTGAGATGACCAGCCCCGTAAGGATAAGGCCGAAACCCGGAGTATCGTCCTCCCCTTCTGTCCGGTTTGTCTCCGAACTTTCAGAGGCTCCAGAGGCTGCAGTTTCACTGCTTTGTGAGTCTTTCTTCTGTTCGGACCCGGTTGTTTCCTCAGAACCCGACTCTTCTTCCTTTGCCTCTATCTCAATGGGAACGCCCACATATACCGGCTGGCCCTCGGAGTAAACCTCTCCTTTATAGTCCTCAAGGTCCAGGAAGCTTGCTTTTGCAGGGGGTAACTGGATTTTTCCTTTTCGGTTCATTTGCAGCATGTAAGAAACTGTCTTTGATCCCCCTTCATTAAGGATCTCTCTGAACCCGGTTTCTCCGCTTATAAACTTGGCCTCCGAAGGGAGAGTGTCGGATACGGTTACACTTGCATCAACGTTCCCCGTATTCGTTGCGGTAAGTGTAACCGTGAGTTTCTCCCCGACTTCGAGCTGCTGCAGGTCTACTTTTTTCGTAAGCACAATATAGGGGCCTTCTATATAGGTCTCTACTGTGTTGGTTGATTCTACCTCTTCATATTTTCCATTTGGAAGAGTAAAGGCTGCAACAGCATTCGGAAAAGTATATGTCCCTGGTTTTTTGGGAAGAAGGGTATACTTGAAGACATTGGCGGCAGATTCTCCCGCTTTTAGAGAAAGGCTTTTCTCAAGGTCAACCTCTTCTACCATTTCCATGCCCGTATCATTCTCCAGAAAATCAGTGATCGTTATTCCGTTAATGGAGCAAATGCCGTCGTTTCTGACATTGACATAAACATAAACGAGCTCTCCCATATACCTATTTTCCGAAATACTCTTTGTAACTATAAGGTCCCATATCTTCTTAATTTCAATGCTTTTGGAAACATTCCATTCAAATTTTGCCCCCTTGATATCGTAGCCTGTTACGCTTACATTAATGTAGTAATCCGTATCTTCCAAGGGTTCAGGCATATCCATCAGGAGATCAATCTTTTTTAGAGTTTCATCTTTTTCGGCGGAATAATAAGTATGCGTCAGTTTGCCTTCCAGAAGTTCAAGCTCGCCTGTGTCAATGATCACATTCAAATCTTCTGCTTTCGCTTTTCCTGTGTTTTTAAGAATAATCGTTGCGTTAATGTTTCTGTCCCAGTCATCAAGGTTTTTCGGGTCATAGCTCTCCTCGCCGGTTTCAAGATTTATATCAATATCCGGCTTTCCCCTGAGGAAGACGTTTATCCTTATAGTGGGGCTCCATTTGCCGGTTTTAAACTCCACTCCGTCTTTTTCGAGAACCTCATAATTTGGTTTGACTTCATCGGCATAGACTTTTATCTCATCATTGTAAACCAGAGTATAACCGTTTGAGAGGGCGCCCCTCTCCAGTTCTTCCCCATCTTTTGAAATCGAAACAAAGGCCAGTTTATTTTCGTTAAAATCTTCTGCTCTTATCACGTATCCGTCTATTTCTACTGATCCACCCCAATCAAGTATTGTACCTTCCAATTCCTGGTTCCATTCAATCTCCTCTTCCGCAAGGGAGGGCATACAGGAGCTTAAAAGAATAAAAATTGTGAGCAATATGTAGAATACTATTTTTTTATCCATAATTGACCCCTCCTGAATTAAGAGCTGTTGTGTGGGTATCTATCGTACAATTCTGAAATTTCCATATAAAAGTTCCTTATAATAGTTCATTATTAATAATTCCTTGTGAACTACCCCTGAGCTAAAGACTCAGGGGCTTCCTGCTTCATACCTCGGAGCAAACTCCACAAGTCCACAGGCCCTCCCCACCGTTCCGGCGGTGTCAAACTCCAATCAAATTTTGATCAATTAGGAATGAGTCAAATATAATATCAAGTATTTAGCATGAAAGTGCCGTGAATACTTTCATTTTTTGTGTCTGTAATTCGGGAATTTCATGTGCGTTTTTTGTTTACCATTCCTTAACCACGAAAAAGCACGGAAGGACACGGAAAAGCACAGAAG
>JAQVBP010000211.1 GCA_028690255.1 Methanosarcinaceae archaeon | reverse complement strand
ATGTAAAAAAATCATGTGAGCGTTTGTCTGCAAGAACAACAACATTAATTCAAATGGTAGCAGGGGTGGAGTTGACGCATTCCTCCCATGCCTGAAGGCACGGGTATCCTGCTGAGGTTTTCATGAAAAAAAAACGTACGTCGGAACTTTTAATAATCTATATTCATAACCGACCGTGGACAAAACACCAGAGCAACCGTATTTTTTCCGTGTGTTCCGTGGTTTGAATGCACACAGCAAACGTTTCCACCAACACATCAGCAAAATAAACATTACATTCTTGACTATAAGCGGGGGCTGCAATGGACAGTTTTTCGAACAATTCAAATGATCCTTCCCAGGAGCTCAAATCTTTTTTGTCAGAAAACAATCCCAGTACACTCAGTTTTCAAAAAAAAACCGCTGTACTTCTGGAAAATGAACTTCGGAGCACTGTAGCTTTTCCAAGAGTCACCCCCCGTCCCCTGCGGGAGAAAATCGCGGAAATAATTGCCCTTGAAGTCCTTTTCGGACAGACTTATGAAATAAAAGACCCGGATAAATTCATCGGGCGGTTCGGAGCTTTTTACCCTCTCTACCTGACCCTGAGAAACTCGAAAAGCTGGCCGAAAATTCGAAAAATCGCGAATAAAAGCCAGGGGGCCGGGCTTGCCTGCCTGAAAATTCTTTTACCACTGTTTTACGAGGTCCTCGATAAGTTTTCAGAATTTTCAGATGGCGAATTAGATTGCGAATTAAAAGAACTCAATACCGAAATGGAAAAACTTATCCTGGAATTTGAAATGCTTCTGCAGGAAACGTTTTTCCTCCGGGGCGGTTTTTCTGATTCAGTTTTCCCGGGCAGGCCCGGGGGGCCGGAATCCCTGCAGGAAAGGGTTCCGGCTTTCATGCAGCTGACAGGGAGCCAGGCTTTTCTTGAAAGCATATTGCAGGAGCTTTTCCTGCGGATGGAAGGCTTCGTTTCGGAAATGGAGGAAAACCTTGAACTTTTCGAGACTCTGACCCTCCTATTTCCGGGCCGGAACTGGAGTTATTCTGTAAATGAGCTTAAAAAAGAACCTTTCTATATCCAGCTGAAGATGCTGAAGCGTTACTCTGAATTTTTCGAGCAAAACCCGGACCTCAAAAAGATAGTGGACTTTATCGGCAGACGGGAGTTTGACCCTCCAAACGGCCCGGCCCGCCTTTCCCCCTACGGCAAAACCCGGATACAGACAGTGAAATTTTCCGGAGCAATAGACAACCTCCTCCCCATGGAAGCCGCAAAACTCCTGAACCCGGCCCTCAAAAAAAAGTTCTATGCGGACATGCTGGAGGGAAAACTCTTGAGCTACAAGTTTCTCGGAAAACATTTTACCGGCCCGCCCCGCCTGAAGCCAAGAGGTCCCTTAATCGCCCTTGTGGATACCTCGGGTTCCATGCACGGCTCCCCCCAGACGCTCGCCAAGGCCGCCGTTCTCGCAATAACAAAACAGATGCTCAGACAGAAACGGGACGTCAAAGTTATTCTATTTGCCTCCGTCAGCCAGCATCTGGAAATCGAACTCAGCAGCAACAAAATGATGGCCGAGAAGTTTTTGAATTTCCTGCTTTACACCTTCGGAGGCGGCACGGACTTTAACACGGCCCTGGCCTCGGGCCTGAAGTCCCTTAAGGAAAAGGACTTTCGGGGAGCCGACCTGCTCTTTATAACGGACGGAAAATCCGAAATCTCCGACGAACTTGTGCTGGCCCGCTGGGAGGGAACAAAGAAGCGGTACAATACCAGGATTTATTCATTGATCGTGGGAGGGGAAGGGGCCGGAGGGCTTTCGGAAATCTCGGATTATACGTATCTGGTTAAAATGGACGTGGGAAGGGAAGAAAAAAGCGGGGTTGTGAGATTGCTTGAAGTGAAAACTAAGGATGATGAACCTGAAATAAGATGAATATTGCTTAAAATTGCTTTTTCCAGATCACTTTCTCCGGAATTTAATCATTAATTTCCATTACATACATATTTCGGACAGGCCTTTCGATATCATGACCGCAAACCCGGATGCTTTCCAAAAGCTTGACCGGGAATAACCCGCAGCGCTGAAAGCTGCCGATTACTCGTTGGAATTTACTATAACCTCAATATAACTATGCCCGAGGGCCTGGAATACCGGAAGTATTGCAACTCCTGTATAACCGAAGATGGTAGCCGAAGATGGTAGCCGAAGATGGTAACCGAAGATATGTCTGACCCCAAGGACTTCTGCTCCATTCATTCCTTCCATTGTCTAAACTCCGTAGAAAGAAACCAAAAGGGCACATATTTAAGGGTTGCCATGAGTTTTTCTGCTTCTCCTTCCCAGGATCAGAGTTTCCGGATAAACGATATACAGAGAGGCCATTTGCTTTAAAAATTAGGCAAGTTATCAAAGTTTACAAAGACGACTCAATTAAATGGATTTGAAGATTGACTTAACATGACATAGATAGCCAATAAAACAAGAACAATAGATATAACCGCACTAATAAATTTTTTTGAGTCCATTTTATCCCTCCTTTGTTATTTTAAGCACTATTATCGTGAACTACCACTCAGCTAAAGACTGAGTGGCTTCTTGGTTCATTCCTCCCTCTATTGAGGGCAAGTCCCCAAGCTCTTCCCCGCATTCCGCAGGTGTCACAATCCAATCAGATTTTGATCGATGAGAGCAAACTTTTTGATATTTATAGCGGCGTTAATATCCCTATCATGTATTGTTTTACAGTCTGGGCACGTCCATTCCCTGTCTTTCAATGTTAGTTCCGAGAATAGCTTGTGTAGTTGTAGGATAGAGTCTAAATTTGAACGCTTTCATCATACAAAGGTATGATATGCTTTAACAGTGCATATACTTTTTGGTAGATATGAAGTATGAAACACCGAACAATGGTAAATTTTTGTTGATGTGCCATGTTATTTTTGTTTGCAAATACCGAAAAGTCATACTTGAACAGATTAGCGAAGAACTCAAACAGATTATGATTAACATTTCAAAAGCGTCCAACTTTGAAATCCTTGAAATGGAAACAGACAAAGATCATATCCATTTGCTATGCTCTCGGAACATTACGGAAAAAAAGGGGCCGTTTGAATTTTTTTTCTTTTGTTTTTATCGTCCGGCAGGACCAAAAACTTGAGGTGATCTAATTAATAAATACTGTCGAACAAAGGTTAAAAAATTATAAATTATATATTAATTTATTATTCTTATATAACTTTCTTAATGTTATATATTATCTGCATTGTATATATCAACTGCATTATATCTAAACATTGGCAGTTGCCAAGGGGATTAGTTTGGGAGTTGGAGGCTTCAAGCATCGCAACAATGAAAAATGAAATCAAAAAACTCGTCACTAAATAACCTATACGTAATTTCGATTGAATATATTGATTTTCAAGATCAAGGTAGCCAATTGATGGTATAATAAATCTTAACTTATATAAGTTATTTTGTAGGGGATCCTATAAACAACCAAACATCCGAAAAGCTTGAAGGTCATCTTAAAGGATTTGATCTTTTAAAGATGCCTTAAAGTAATCTGTATTGTTGCATGAATTACTTATGAAAATATAGTTAATACAGTTATGATTATTATCTGACACAGAGAATATAATTACCATGACCAAAATCGGCTATAATTTCATGAAGCTTCTACTAAATCAACCGCGAACCTCTGGCAGGACTGTTTCATTTACACAAATATTACATGTGTGTCAAATCGACAAGGTGATTTAGAGGTGATACAGAAATGCGAGGTAAAATAACTACACTTTTTCTTGTGGCTATTTTCTGCCTGTCACTTACAGGGATAGTTGCTGCAAATAATATTCTCGAATGCGAAGCCTGTGAAGAAAATAGTACATTAAGAATCTACGGAACTTACGGCGAAGGCCCCGGGGATCAATCTATGTGCGATCCTGACAATCCTGGTTTCAAACCGGAAAATCCGCCATATACGGATCCTGAAGCTCCTTTTTATCCACAGGCTGAACAGGCCCCAAGAAAGGACTTCGTGACCTTCAACCCGGCTATCATGGACCATAACCAGGGCTGGGACAGGCTCCTCCTCTACCCGTGTAACGG
>JAQVBP010000048.1:9599-19628 GCA_028690255.1 Methanosarcinaceae archaeon | reverse complement strand
TCTCTGGTCCTTCCCTTTGGTTTGTTTTTTTGCTTTTTGTCTCCTGCTTATTGTTAATAAATTCTTTCTTATCCCTGTTTTTATCATAATTTACTTATTTTTTATAACGTCTATTTAAAATAACTATCTATAAATATCATAATAATTATTACTATTCTTTGATTATGTATGAGCAACACGTTGTTAACAGTTATAGGTATTTTAATCGCTATTTTCACTTTTGGGATTAAAACAGGGGTTGGATGCGGCTTTTCAAATGTGGGCCCGCGGAAAATAATTGCGATTGCAGGCAGTTATTTCTTGCTTTCCGTGCTGGTGGGAAGCATTGTGGGAAATTTCAGCATGGAAAGTTTTGAGAAAATATCCGGGCTTGGGCTGGGTGTACATGTACTGCTTTCTCTGCTCCTCATTGGAACCGGCATATATACCCAGAAGAAATGGCACAGAGGGAGAGATGTTTCAGGACATACTTTCCTTGTCCTTTCCATGCCCTGCCCGGTTTGCCTTGCAGCCCTGGCCTTCTGCTGTATGCTCCTTGCGGCCAGCCTTGATATCAGTGGGTTGAAAATCGGATTGCTGGTCGGAACGGTTTTTTTTGTATCCGTGCTTGCTTCCTCTTTTCTTTTCAAAAAAATGGGCAAAACTCCCGAGACCCTGGGAAGCGCCATGCTACTTCTTGGAATCTACTACCTGCTCGGAGCCCTGCTTATTCCGGCTTACATGAAAACAAAACAACTGAACCTGGTCCCCCTTGACGGGGGAGACGGAGGAATCGTTCCTTTGCTTATCTTCGGGACCGTTATTCTCGGAGGCTTTTTTCTGGAACGTGTGAGGTATAACCAATGAGTATGGCAGCTTCTTTATTTGAGATAATGTATACGTTTTCTTCCGCTCTGCTTTACCCGGTGATAATTATCCTGGTCCTGCTGGTGTTTCTTTCTTTAATTCATATCGGGGAATTTCTCTCCGAATACTCAAAACGGCACAGAGATAAAAACAACCTGGAAGAGAACTGCAAAAAAATAGAACATTCTCTTAATAACTCCGATTTATCGGAAGCTTCCGGGGCTCTAAGGGGAATTAAGCAAAACTACCTGGTCACCTCCTTTGCGGGGGAAGCCGCAAAGCAGCTCGAGGACAGGCATTTTCCTGCAGTTGAAAAACTTGCCGGGGAATATGAGATAAAAATGGCCAGGCGCCTCGAGCAAACAAAAATCGTCGCAACCATTTCCCCTATGCTCGGGCTCATGGGAACGCTCATTCCTCTCGGGCCTGCTTTAATCGGGCTTTCCCAGGGAGACATCGCAACTCTTGCAAACAACCTGATGATCGCCTTTGCCACAACGGTGGTCGGGCTTTTTGCAGGCACTATCGGCTATGTCCTTACTCAGGTCAGGAGGAGATGGTACTGGGAAGACATGTCGGATATCGATTATATCATGGATTTTCTTGAGAACAAAGGCCAGGATGTGGCTGGAGCTGAATAACATGGGTGAAGGAAATGAAGTGAGTGAAGTTAGTGAATTGAATAAGGGGGGAAATAAATGAGAAGAACCCGACGCTTCCATCGGACCGGTCTCCTTTCCGACCAGGAAGACCAGAACCCTCTTACCGGGGTTGCCAACCTTTTCGACGTGGCGATGGTTTTTTCCGTGGCTTTGCTGGTGGCCCTTGTCATGTCCTACAACCTTCCCGAACTCCTGAATCCTAACGAAGACCTCACCATTGTGAAAAATCCGGGACAGCCGAACATGAAGATTATTATCAAGGAAGAAGGAAGGCCAATCGAGGTCCTGAATATGACCGATAACATCGGAGGGGGGACGGGAGAGGCCCTGGGGACTGCATATAAACTGGCCAGCGGCCAGGTTATCTACGTGCCTGAAGAGGATAAAACTACAGAATCGGATGAAAACTCCACGTAATTTTTTATTCTATTTATATTTGAAGAAAATCCTAATTTTTCCTGTCATTTTTCGTAAGAGGGCATCACAGAACAATCTCTCATATTTCTGAATATTTCTGATGGAATTCCTCGATTTTCAGGATCATGGCCGTTAATCGGGTCTGTAATGGTGGTTGATATGCTCAAAGAAACAAAACCAAATCGAAATTTCCTAAAAAGATATGCGAACGTCTACATTTTGTTCATCAGTCTGATGCTACTTGTATCATTCGCAAGTGCACTGCAAATTTCTGGGGATAGTGGGGGGGCTGGCACAGGTAATGATTCTCTGGACCCAAATAAAACTTCTTCTTATTACTTCTTTAAAAATACTACCAGTGATAGCTCTGGAGACTATGCATTCACGAACATTCCGAATGGGAAATACCTGGTAGAGGCAGTCCAGTACAGTACTGCAAGGAGTGGTATGTGGCTGACAAACGTATCCGAAATTACAGTTAAAAACGGAACAAAGCTTGAGGGGCTCGACCTCTCGATGAAAAATAACACTGATATTGACCACCGGGCAATACTGGGCCTGTTTGACAGGACAACAATATCAGGGAAAACGATTTCGAGAACAGGTGCAAATAAGACTTACGTAGATGTGGTCCTGACGACTCCGGAATCAGAGTTTCTCGCAAATACCACAAGCGACGAATTCGGAAATTACCGGTTCTCTGAGGTGCGGAATGGGAAATACCTGGTAGAAGCAGTCCAGTACAGTACTGCAAGGAGTGGTATGTGGCTGACAAACGTATCCGAAATTACAGTTGAAAACGGGACAAAGCTTGAGGGCCTCAACCTTTCGATGAGAAATAACACTGATATTGATCACCGGGCAATACTGGGCCTGCTTGACAGGACAACAATATCAGGGAAAACGATTTCGAGAACCGGGGCAAATAAGACTTACGTAGATGTGGTCCTGACGACTCCGGAATCAGAGTTTCTCGCAAATACCACAAGCGACGAATTCGGAAATTACCGGTTCTCTGAGGTGCGGAATGGGAAATACCTGGTAGAAGCAGTACAGTACAGCCCTGCAGCAAGTGGTATGTGGCTGACAAACGTATCCGAAATTACAGTTGAAAACGGGACAAAGCTTGAGGGGTTCAACCTCCCGATGAGAAAGAACGATACTATTGACCATCAGGCAATACTGGGCCTGCTTGACAGGACAACAATTTCAGGGAAGACAATTTCGAGAACCGGGGCAAATAAGACTTACGTAGACATTGCACTTCTTAAAAAATCAAATGTTAAAATCTCAAATGCTCCTCACCTGAACATCTCAATCATCACCGGCTACACCACCTATGATGTCGGGCTTACAAAATTTGCTGAAAGGGTCAATTCCGATCCTGAGTTGAACATTACGGTTAATGTTTACATTACAACACAGGCTCCTGAGGAAATTGACCTTAGCCACACGGATCTTATTTACATTGTGACGGTTACTCAGAGTGCGTCCAAATTTGAGACTGCCGTACGGGAAGCTATTGACAACGGGTCACTTGTTATTGGTTCGAATACATATCTCCCGGAAAGCAACTATACAATTCCTTCTGATTTTGGAGATGTGACTGCTTTTAAGGGCTATCTGTCCGAATACTGGTCCGGAGCAGCTTTAGACAACGAAAACTTTGACAACCTTATCTTTTACCTGGCACAAAAATATTATAATCGCATTGATCTCCCTGTAAAAGAACCCACGAGCCTTGGAAGTGCAATTTATCATCCGGCAATGAATCTCACATCAATTGAATATTTCACAAGTAATGCTGCAGAATACTTTGACTGGTATTCCGCCAGAACAGATGGTCATAACTTCGATCCCGGGGCCCCGACTGTCGGGATAACATTTTATAATTCATATTATCCGGATGATATGGACCCTATTGATAACCTCATAGAGGGGTTTGAAGAAAAAGGTGTCAATGTTGTCGCATGTTATGGGGATTCAGACAATTATCTGGATTCTTACTTTAACCATAGTGAGCAGGCAAAAGTGGATGCTATCGTTTCTTTCCTTTACCGGGGGAATTTTTTTGATCCTCGGGGGCTTAAAGTTCCGGTAATCAATGCATTGTTTAACGGATACATGAACACGAGTCAGTGGATAAAGGCGAGCAATCCCCTGCCTACCCCCAATATGCTCAGGATATACAGGCCCGAAACCTTAGGGTCGATAGACCCTATTATGGTTGCTGCTTTAGAAACTTTTGTGGTGGATAATGCTACCGAAGAAAAATACATCGCCCATGATAAGCAGGTCAGCTGGCTTATAAACCGTACAATAGCCCAGGCAAACCTCTCCCTCGAAGAGGACTGTGACAAAAATGTTGCTATCATCTACTATAACCACGGGGGCGGGAAAAATAATATCAGAGCTTCCTATCTTGAAGTTGCCCCAAGTATTGTAAATCTTCTGAATGGAATGGCAGATGAGGGGTATGCTGTAAATCGCAGTTTAATTCCCAACAAAACAGAACTTATTGACCTCATGCTCTACCAGGGAAGAAACATTGGTACCTGGGTTCCCGGGGAACTGGATGCCCTTGTCGAGACCGGAAAAGTTGAACTGCTTCCCGAAAGCACATATCTTTCGTGGTTCAACAGCCTCCCAGAAGAGAGAAGGCAGGAAGTCGTCGATATGTGGGGAGAGCCTCCCGGAAAGATCATGGTCCATACCAGTAATAACGGTGACAGGTTCATTGTTATTCCAAAGATCAGTCTCAGTGAAAACGTAATCCTGGCCCCGCAGCCTACCAGGGGGTGGCTGCAGGATGACGAAGTGCTCTATCATGATACCGACCTGCCGCCACACCACCAGTACATTGCATTCTACCTGTGGCTGCAGCACGAGTTTGATGCTGATGTCATGGTAAATATGGGAAGGCACGGTACTGTTGAGTGGCTGCCTGGAAAAGAGTTCTGCCTGCTCAGTGATGAATGGCCTGCCCTTATGGCAGGAGATATCCCTGTTATCTACCCTTACGTAATGGATGGAATGGGGGAAGGTATGCAGGCAAAACGCAGGGGTAATGCCGTTATCATCGACCATCTGATACCCCCTGTGGTCTCTGCCGGGCTCTATGGGAATTACAGTGTCCTCAGCAGCGAGATCAGCATTTACAAGACTTCCAGTACCGAATCGGATTCCCTGAAAAAAGCCCATTTGCAGGAAATCATCAACCTGACTGTCGGCCTTGGGCTTGACGGACAGGTCAATATGAGCCTGGCAGGAAATGAGAGTACGGTTGATGAGTTCCTTGAAGAACTTGATGATGTCCTGTCCGCACTCAAGAGCCTTTCAATGCCTTGTGGGCTTCACGTACTCGGAGAAGCTCCCAAAGGCGAAGCCCTTGTGGGAATGGTTAATTCCATGCTGGGGGATAATTATTCTGAAATGGTTGCAGTCTATAATGATTCCGATTCCGCTGCAAATGATCTGCTCTCGCTGGTTATACTTGAAAATATGAGTGTTACTGGTGCACAGGAGCAGATACTGAGGACTTCTACAAAAAACATCGAAACCAGGCTTAATACTTCAATTATCTATAATGAACTGATTGCAGAAGCTGATAATGAGGTCCGGCAGGTCCTTAATGCCATGGACGGAAAATACATAGAAGCAAACCTGGGGGGAGATCCTGTACTCCGGCCTGAAACCCTGCCCTCCGGAAGGAACTTCTACGCCTTTGATGAACAGTTAATCCCAACAAAACAGGCCTGGGAAGAAGGAACTACGCTTATTGCCCAGTGGCTTGATGAATATCATGAAGAAAACAAGGGGTATCCCGGCAAAGTAGCTTATATCCTGTGGGCAGGAGAATCAACACGCCATGAAGGCATCACGGAGGCGCAGATCCTCTACCTCCTCGGAGTGGAACCAGTATGGGGCAGCGGTAATAAAGTTACAGGAATACAGCTGATTAACTCCTCGGAACTTAAAAGGCCCCGTATTGATGTCACTGTGCAGGTCTCAGGACTTTACAGGGATACGTTCCCCATGAAAATTGAACTCATTGACCGGGCCGTAAGGCTTGCTTATCAGCAGGATGAAGCTGATAATTATGTAAGGGAAAATACTAATTCCCTGCAGGCAGTCTTGAATAAGACAATTCTGGATCGCGAGCTTGCACTTGACATTGCCCAATTCAGAATATTCGGGCCTGCTGACGGGGCCTATGGGACCGGTATGGCAAATACCGTCGAATCCAGTGATACGTGGAATAACAATACAAAACTTGCAGAATTATACATCAGTAAGATGTGTTATGTCTATGGGGAAAATATCTGGGGTCAAACCTTAGCTGATTACATTGAGCGGCAAACAGGCCAAAATCTCGATATTAATAACTCTCTGGTTTTTGAGAGCAACCTTAATGGAACACAGGCTATCTTTCACAGCAGGAGTTCGAATACATACGGCTCGCTTGATACCAATGATTTCTTCCAGTATCTGGGCGGCCTGTACAATGCTATAAATTTTATCTCGGGCATTGGCCCCGATACATATGTGGTGAACCTGCAGGACCTTGATGATATGAAAATCGAAACCCTCCGGACCTACATTGAAAACGAACTCTATGCAAGGTATTTCAACCCCACATGGATAAGCGGAATGCAGGGAAACGGATATGAAGGTGCGGCAGAGATGGAGGATTTCCTGGCAAACCTATGGGGATGGGAAGCACTGAACCCTGATCTTATCAGTGACAGGGTATGGGATATGGTGTATGGGACTTATGTCACAAACCCGGAGCTCAGTGGCTGGCTGAAAGAGAATAATCCTTATGCTTACCAGTCCATGCTTGCCAGGTTGACCGAAACTGCAAGAAAAAAAAGCTGGAGTGCTTCCGACAAAGTAATTCAGAATCTTGTAAAAGAGTACGTTGAATCGGTGGTTGAAAGCGGAGTCACTTGCTGTCACCACACCTGCGGAAACCCCCTGCTTGACAATTACATCAGGGGCGTTATTTCTGCCCCGAATGCAAATGTCGTGGATGCCAATGTCATGAAAGATTACAAAAGACTGATGGCCAAAGCCAGGGGCGAGACCCTGGACACCGACAGTCCCGAAGGCAGGAAACACAGTTCCAGCAGTGGGGCAAAAGCCAAAACCGTTTCCAAAGAGGAATCACATTCGGAAAATGCAAACAGCAGTTTTGAAACCGGGTCCGGGATCGGAACCGATCTTCGAGAAGTCCCCACTGATAAAGCGAATATGAAAAGCAACTATGTGGAAGGGTATGAGATGACAAAGGAAAAAATAAAAGATAAGATGGAGTCGGAAAGCATGCCCTTTTCAGCCTCCGACATCCTCGGAATGCTTTTCCTGTTGCTTCTGGTGGGAGCTATTTTTGTCGGGTACGGGAAGAAAAGGCGCTGAAATGGTTTATAATCTTAAACAGAAAACCCAATAATCTTTAAAAACCCCCGAGTCTTTAGTTCAGGAGTAGTTCCCCCGGAGGAAAAATAAGGTTTCGAAAAACGGTTGAATGCAGGGGAAGTAACTTCCTTTCTGCTTATTTTCTCTTTTTTTATCTTCATGTATTTTTTCCTTATTTTTCAGTCCGATAATCCCAGATATTTTTCCCTGAATTCCGGGTTTCTCATCAGGCAGGAATCCGCATTGTAGACCGTTTCTGCCCGGATTTTTTTCCAGACGTCCTTTATTTTATCGCTGTGGATGTTTCCGTAGGAGCGGGGGATACAGGCACAGGGCAGGACGTCTCCCTGAGGGGTTACATGCAGCCATTTCCGGCCCGCCATGCAGCCTGTTGTGCGCATTACCTGGGGAATCGGAAAGACCCTCGGACCTTTTTTTGCCTCGGCCCGGGCCACAAAGGCGTCGAATTTTGCCAGGTCGGCGGAGGTCAAAATCTCTGAACTGTGTTCCAGCCAGCGGCCGGTTGGCACGATTTCATAGAAAGAAAGTTCGTGGACCCCGAGTTCCGAGGCAAGGGCGTAGATTTCATCGAGCTCGTCCACGTTCTCTTTTGAAAGCACAATATAGATGTTCATGAGCAGCCCTGCGGAAAGCCCGTTTTTGACCGCGGCCACGGCGCTTTTAAAGACTCCTTCCCGGCCCCTTATGCGGTCGTGTTTTTCCTCAAAGGCGCTGTCAAAACTGACGGTCAGGGAATAGAGGCCTGCTTTTTTCAGGGCCCTGGCTTTTTCCTCCGTAAGCCCCACCCCCGAGGTGAACATTCCGGCAATGGCTTTTTTCCGGTCCACGTAGCGGATAAGGGTTTCGAGGCCCTGGTAGGTCAGGGGCTCTCCCCCGTCGAAGATCACAAAGGTCGTGCCCATATCGAGCACCTGGTCGATAACGTCCTTTACGGTCGGAGGGGACAGCTTTGCCCGGTGTTTGCTGTCCGGAAGCGCACAGTGGATGCAGTTGTTAGGACAGTCTTCTGTAATTGAAATCGTCACCTGGTCCGGAATCATTTTTCCAAACATTGCCGAAAGCTGGCTTTTTACCAGGCGGTCGAAGGCAGGGCTCGGGATTGGGGGCATCCAGGTGGAAAAGATAAGTTCCGTTTCTTCGGCTTTTGAGTACTTCTTGCCGTCAAAAATGCCCAGGTTTCCGGCAAGCGTCTTTTTCATGAAGGGGGAAGCAACCCCACTCGTTTTCATCTTAACGCGGTCCTCTTCAATTTCCGCGTAAACTCTGAAGAGGGGGTTTTTGTAAAAATTATACTGCATGTTTTGCCCTTGCCTTATTTTTCCATTTTTTTCGGATAATTGTTTTTAGCTATTGTTTTTAGCTATTGTTTTTAGCTATTGTTTTTAGCTATTGTTTTTACCTGTTCCTTAGAAAGGCCCGGTATTTGAGAAGTGCTGAAGGTTTTTTCTTAAGCATGAACATAAAGACCTGCATGGCCTGTTCAAAGGCGCTGCCGTGGATGAAAGATAGGTCTTCCTTTTCAAAGACCCGTACCATCTCATCGATTTCCCTGTCCGTCATCTTCCTGAGGGTCTCAAGGGCAATCCTGCCCAGGTAATGCTCGGTCCTGTACTCCTTTTCCCAGTTTTTCCGATATTCCGAGAGGGCAGCTTTCGAGACATCTCCCGTTTTCACGGCTCCGGCCGCAACATCTCCGCAGATCTGGCCTGCCCGCATGGCATAGCCTAACCCTGACTGCCCGGCAGCTCCTCCCACAACCATGACCCCGTCCGATATGAACTCGTTCGGAATGGTCACTATGGGGTCTCCTCCATAGCGTTTTGTCACTACTTCAATTTCTTCGAGCCCTTTGAGCTTCTTGAAGCGTTCCACCCAGGCGTCCAGGTAGGGGTTCGCGTCTTTGCCGCACCTTCTAACATAGGCCCCGATGGCGGCGGAGTCTCCCCCTCTCGGGGCATAGGTGGTCTTCCAGCCGGGAGCGTGGTTGCCCACATAATACTCGAACATCTCGGGTTTTCCAAGGTCCTTTGCCCGGATGTCCATCTCAATTCCCCAGGCCAGGTCCTGCGGGTACTTCATCGTCTTCAGGCCGAGAAGCCCGGCCAGCTTCGAATTGATCCCGTCGGAGATTATCACCAGCTTTGAGCTGAACGTCCCTTCGGAGCTGCTGACCGAAAACTCTCCCCCGGCTTTCAATATATTGTAAACCTCAATTCCGGTACGCAGGTCCACTCCGGCTTTTTCCGTTTTTGCGGCGTAAAAGCGATCGAATTTTGTCTTGTCTATGGAGTAGCCCGGAGTCTCAACGACCACTTCCCGCCCGGAGGGGGAAATGATCTTCATGCCTTTGAGGTAGTGGACAACATATGAAGGGTCCACGGTCTCCCCGCACCTGTCAAGCATGCCCTTAAAAAAGGAGTTTGCAGGGTGAGGGGGGTGCCCGATCCCGGTCTTTTTCTCAAGAAGAAGGACATCAGCTCCTTTTTCAGAGGCGTTTCGGGCCGCCATCAGGCCGGCCGGGGAAGCCCCGATTATGATTATATCTGCATCCATTTTTTTCCTCTCTTTTTTATTTTTTCCTTCCTCTTGGTCTTCTTTTCCCTTCTTTTCTTTAATTTCCCTTCTTTTCTTTAATTTCCCTTCTTTTCTTTAATTTCCCTTCTTT
>JAQVBP010000048.1:8288-9499 GCA_028690255.1 Methanosarcinaceae archaeon | reverse complement strand
TTTCCCTTCTTTTCTTTAATTTCCCTTCTTTTCTTTAATTTCCCTTCTTTTCTTTAATTTCCCTTCTTTCCCTTCTCTTGACATCTCTTTTCCTTCTCTTCTTTCCTTCTTTGCTTATCTTATTTTACCAGAGAATGGAAGTGTACGGGACTCCCATCTCAATACAGAGCAGCACGTCCAGGATCATGGACCCGAACATGATGGCTCTGTAGTTTGAGCCGTTCAGGAAGAGTCTGCCTCCTCTTTCAGGGGTCGGGTTTTTGATAAAGTCAAAGCACCGGGTCAGCATCCAGAGCCCGGAGGCGAGAGCTCCAGCAAAAAAGATAGGGCCAAGCCCGGCTGTCCAGCCAATTATTACGGAGCAGATGATACCTATAATCCACCAGAAAGTCACGAACCTGGAGGTAAAAGGGATCCCGTAGGTCACGGGGAGAGTCGGAGCTCCCTTAATCCTGTCTCCCTCCACGTCCCGGGCAACGCCCCCGAGGGTAAAGGCCCAGTCCGTAACGCACATCATGAGCCCGAAGCAGATTCCGGCCACGGGCAGGATTACCCCGTCGCTGCCTTTCAGGATTCCTGCCGGGTCAAAGCCAAGCCAGATCCCTATGGGCACAAGCCCGTAGGAGATGCCCACGGGTACGAAACTTAAAAACGTATTGCGTTTTGCAAGGATGGAGTAGATGGTGATCGTTGCGACTGCAAGAACCAGGACCGCAAAGGATTCGGGGTTCAGGTAAAGGGCGGCCGCGGATGCTATGATAAAGAGGATAAAGGTGTAGAAGAGGGCTGATTTTTTCGATACTGCCGATGTTGGCAGGGGGCGGTCCGGGAGGTTGATAGAGTCAATATCAATGTCGCAGCAGTCGTTGAAGACATAGGAACTCGTAATTGCAGCAAAGCCCCCGATTACGGCGATCAGGAAAGGGATCAGTTCGGGAAGCCCTCCTGTGGCAAGGTAGGAAGCCAGGATAGCGCTTGAGGCGGGAAGCGTCAGGTCCATGTAGTAAAGTTCAGGCCGGAGGAGCCGGAGGTATGGGCTTAGTTCCCCGATTTTTGCTGTTAGGGACAATGGTTTCACCTTATGCAATTTTTTTAATTAATTCGTTCTTCCATGGTTTGTAGGGGTCTTTTAAGTTAGTGTAGTAAAGTGGATTTGCATATCAAAAAAAGTTTCCGTTAAGTTTCCGTTAAGTTTCCGTTAAGTTTCCGTT
>JAQVBP010000048.1:3877-8188 GCA_028690255.1 Methanosarcinaceae archaeon | reverse complement strand
AAGTTTCCGTTAAGTTTCCGTTAAGTTTCCGTTAAGTTTCCGTTTTAATTAATCTCTCTTTTTAATTAATTATCAAATTCGGATTCTGACTTTTCCGGGAGGGGGGAGGTTATTTAAAAAATTCTCACTTTGTTTAAAAGGATTAATCCGGGTTTCAGGCCCGGATTTTCTTTGATTGGCCTGGTGGGTTCCTCTTCAAAACCCAGGGTCTTCAGGCGAAGGTTTTAAGGAAGGGTTATTTACTTTTCCCAATCTTTTCTGTACACTATTTTTGCCTTTTCGGCAAGCTTCTCTAGCAGGGGGTGTTTAAATACCTCCTCGCAGACGAAAGTGAACTCCGCTTCAGGGTTCAGTTCTATCAGTTTGAGGGTGTTTTCGAGGGCTTTTTCGAGGGCCTCCCGGTCAGGGACTCTCGGGACTTCGGCGTTGAAAGGGTAGACCTCTTCCATCTCCACAGGGTAGGCCCCGAAAGGCGGCTTGAAAACCAGGACCCTGGCGTATTCTTTTTCTCCCTTTACGGGTCTTGTCCGGATAATGGCTTTTCCTTCCAAACTGAAGCGGTCAAGCTTCTTTTCGAAATGCAGGACTTCCGGCCTCTTTGCAGACTCGGGTCCGCAGTAGAAGAAAGTGGATTTGGTTGCGGGGTCAACTTCTTCCAGCCACTCCGAGTGTTCGTAAAGCCTTTTCAGCCCGTCGAGCAGTCTCGGGTGGGCCCGGCAGCGCTGTTCTACAAGTTCGAGCAGGTTTCCTTCCTTGATACGCTGTTTTATAAGCCGGATTTCCGCAAAGGTTGCGTAAAGGTTGTGCTTTGCCAGGAGTTCCTGCCGGTTCGGAGCGGTTTTAAGCTCTTCCGCACTGTACTTCGAGCAGATCGGACAGGGGCAGGGCAGGTAACTCAGCTTGTCAACATGTGAGGTCCCCTGAGCTGTTATATAGCGCCCGGCTTTGGCATAAAGGGCATAGGCTGCCGAATCGAAAAGGTCGCAGCCAAGGGCCACGGCCAGGGCGAACATCATGGGGTGCCCGGCTCCGAAGAGGTGGACCGGGGCCGTCGGAGATAAACCTTTTTTACAAGCCGCAATCACGTCCACGAGCTCGGCGTAGCGGTAGGCCTCCATGAGGGGGACGACTGCCCCGAGTGGGTAGACCTCAAACTCCAGGTCCCTTCCGTGGACTGCGGCTCTTTCCCTGAGTTCCGGGTGGGTCGAACCCTGGACCGGGCAGGCGAGCAGTTGCTCTCCCCTGATAAGTTCCCTGGCTTCCCGAAGCCTCTCTTCCGTGACCTCCAGTTCCTCTTCCGCCCGTTTCCAGGATACGTCGGGGGGAGTCGGGATATCGAGCGGGACTATGATGTCGCTCCCTATTTTTTGCTGGAACTCGAGGATCTCTTTATTTGTCACTTCCACGGAACCGTATACGGAAAGCTGGAAGGAGCCTGAATCGGTCATGATAGGCCCGTCAAAATCTAAAAGTCCATGCAGCCCTTCCTTCAGGGCCTTTTCTCGGAGTTCTTCTTTCCTGTAGATAATATAGGAGTTGGTGATCAGGATTTCCGCCCCGAAATCTCGCATTTCTTTAGGGGAGATTAGCTGAATGTTAGGATTAATCACGGGCATGACGGTGGGGGTTTCAACAACCCCGTGGGGAGTTTTAAGTCTCCCGATTCGTCCGCCCGCGTCCTTATCAAGAATTTCGAATATGGGTGCCATGCTTGGGGGTATAGATGCCCCTCAGATATATTTATCTTTGGGGGGAGGGGAATCCTCTTCTCTCCCGTTTCGCTCCTCCCGGTCTTCTGCGTTTTTAAGGGCCTGCAAAGCCCCGGGTCCGGCCCCCCCTCTAGGCAATAATTATACAGGCATTTATTCAAAAAATTCTTTTACATTGTAGAGGTGATGGGGCTCTCCTAAAAGGATGCAAACGTCATCTGCCTGGATGAGTGTTTCCCCCACCGGGTTGTGAATTATTTCCGGGCCTCTGCGGATTGCAAGCACGGTAACTCCGTGTTCCTTTCTCAGGTTCATGTTAGCGAGAGTCTTTCCTTCCAGTGCGGACCCGTTTTCCGCTTTCAGGATGTGGACCTCCACCCCCGGAAGTTCATCAATGATGTTGAAATTGCTCCCGTCTGCGGAAAGTTCCCTCAACATTTCGTAGCCATCGGCCCGTATCTCGGATACGAAGGCCTCGATTTCATTTTTCGGGACCAGGTACCTGTTCAGCAGGCGGACAAAGATTTCCACTGAGGTCTCGTACTCCTCGGGGATGACCTCCTCGGCCCCCAGTTTGTGGAGGGGGTCCATCTCCTGCAGGAAACGGGTCCTGGCGATTATATGGATGTTTGGGTTCAACCTTTTTGCAAGTTCCACTATCTTTCGGGTGGCTACAGGGTCCGAAATCCCGATTACAAGTACCCTTGCTCTTTTAATCCCTACGTGTTCCAGTACGGTCCGACTGGTCCCGTCCCCGTAGCTGATGCTTTCCCCGTTTTTTCTCTCGTTTCGGACCGTATCGGGGTTCATTTCCAGAACAATATAGGGAATTTTCGCGGCTTTTGCAACCTTTGATACCGTGCGCCCGTTAAACCCGAAACCTGCGATTATGAGATGGTCATTCAACTGGCTTTCCGTTTTTTCTCCTGCCGCGAGGGAAGTCGTATTCAGGCCGCCGAGCAGTTTAGGGTTCGAAGTCTTTTCAAGCAGGAAATCAGCTATCTTCGGAGATAGATTGATTATAAAAGGTGCGGCTCCCATGGAAAGGACTGAAACCGCAAGGAAAACCTGATAAATCCTTCCGTCAAGGAGTCCGTATTCTAGCCCGAATTTTGAGAGCACGAAGGAAAACTCCCCTACCTGGGAAAGGGCAAATCCGGTAAGCAGTGTCGTGCGGAGGGGGTAACCCAGGAGGAATGTTGCAAGTACCCCGGAAATGATTTTCAGGAGAATGACTGCCCCAGTAGCCAGAAAAAAGATTTGAGGCTCATACAGCAGAGCCTTCACGTCAAGTAACATTCCGACAGAAATAAAAAAGAAACTCAGGAATACGTCCCTGAAGGGTATGACGTTTCCAAGGGCCTGGTGGCTGTATTCGGACTCGGAGATGACCAGTCCCGCAAGAAAGGCCCCGAGGGCCAGGGACAACCCGGCTGCAGAAGTCAGAACCGCGGTTGAAAGGCAGATGAAAAGCACGGTCAAAAGAAAGGTTTCTCTGTTATGGGCTCGCGCAGCCTGGTAGAGCATCCGGGGGACCAGGTAGCGGGCGCTTAAAAGTACCAGGAGTATAATGCCCAGGCCTTTCAGAAAAAGGATTGGAAACGAGACTGCAAGGTCTTCCGAGACTCCGGCAAGGAGGGGGGTTACGAGGATCATGGGTACTACGATAATGTCCTGAAAGATCAGCATGGCAAGGGTGGTCCGGCCATGAGGGCTGTAGATTTCTCCCTTTTCCTGAAGGGCTCCAAGCACTATCGCGGTACTGCTGAGGGATACGAGAAATCCTATAAATATGGATACGGGGAGCTGAAAACCAAACTGCGTGCATATGGCAAGGACAAGGCCTGTCGTGAAGAGGATCTGTAAGGCTCCTCCGAGAAGTACGGCTTTTTTAATTTCCCAGAGTTCTTTTAAAGAAAGCTCGACTCCTATGGTAAAAAGCAATAAAATAATCCCTATTTCGGAATAGATCTCCAGCCCGTGGGACCCGTCGATTATCCTGATTCCATAGGGGCCGATGAGCATTCCGGTAACAAAGAAGCCCAGAATCGGGGGAAACTCAAACCTGTGGAATATGGAAAGTATAAGAATCGATAAACCGATTATGATACAGATATCTCCAAAAACCTGAAATTCCATTTTATTGAGTCTCCAGTTGAATCAGGACCTGAAAACAGGGGTATAGCCGAAAAAACCACAGCTTTTCCGGCATCATTTAAATAATATAATGGGGTTTTCTGGCCCCCTTTCCATATATACATCCTTAATATTTATGATGCCTCATACATATATATAATCTATATATAGTTTGTTACCATTCATTATTGTATAAATATATCTTTGTTTAATGATTATTTTATCTCAGACAACAGAAGACCCCTTCCTCGATGTTTCTAATTGAAAATTAGAAACTCCTGTTAAACCTATGGTTTAACACGACAGCCAAAGGCTGGTATGTGGGGGTAGTTTTCCGGGACGATTTCCTGTTCATGGGACAAAACCGGATAAGCAATTCCAACATTAATTCCAACATTAATTCCAACATTAATTCCAACATTAATTCCAACATTAATTCCAACATTAATTCCAACATTAATTCCAA
>JAQVBP010000048.1:0-3777 GCA_028690255.1 Methanosarcinaceae archaeon | reverse complement strand
AACATTAATTCCAAAAGCAATTTCTAACTAAGGGCAGGATATTAAAAAAGAAAAAGTAAACAACAAAATCGGGTCGATCAATCATGGTGACGAGGGAATTTGAGATAAAAGTGTTCAATGAACTCGATTATATCAAAAAACAGCTGGGGGAGATAAGGGAACGCATGGTTGATGTGGACTCCATTCTTACGGAAGAAGAAAAAGAACTGGTGGAACGGAGTTTTGAAAACGAGGCCGGGGATAGACTGCTAAACCTTAAAGACCTGGACACCATGCTTGCTGAAGATAAGGGGTTTTTGAACAGGAATCTTAAAAATGAGACCGGGGATAAATTGCTAAACCTTAAAGGTTCTTTTAGGAAATTTTAATTGATGCCGGAGGCTCGGATATGTTTGATATCTTTCTTGATATTCCCGCCCAATCTTTTCTGGAAGGAGTACACATCAGCACCTGGTTTCAGTTTAAGGAAACTTTCATAAAGCTCTCCGAAGACCCCGTTCCTTCTGATGCCATGAGAATTTTGGATCGAAAAGAAAAGCTCTTCAGGCTCAGATCCAACCGTCTGCGCTACCTTTACAGGCTGGATTATGACAAAAATAAAATTGTAATCATAAAAATAGAAGCAGTTAGATGCATGCGCTTTTGAAGGAAGTTTTTGCTTAAACTCCTTTCTACGTTATTTTTTTCCTCTATTCATCCATATTGTTCGTCACCCCTATTATTCGTCACCCCTTCGGTATAGTTTTGTATCAATCACCCACAACCATTATATATCTCATCGCCCCTGGAATATATACTGATTTATAATAATCAAAAATAAAGAGCTTGATACTATGACAGGAGATCCGAAAAAACTATTATATGATTTTACGGCCGGAATGGGGGAGTTTGCCTCCGAAACCGAGCTACAGGGCAAGCAGGCAGCGGCCTTTTTGGACATGGTTCGCATAAACTTTGAGGATTCAGTTCTTGATTTCAAGACCAAGGAACTGGTAGCCATCGGGGTTGCGCTCTACCACCGTTGCCCTTACTGCATTTCCCTGCACGCCTTTTGCGCCCTTGAAGCCGGGGCCACGAAAGAAGAGATCATGCAGGCTGCAATGGTCTCGGTTGCCTTCGGGGGCGGGCCTTCTATGTCCTATACCGTGACCCTTCTCAAAGACGCCGTGGAGACCTTCAAGAGCGAGACTTTCAGAAAAGAGGACCGGGAAGTAATCCTTAAAAGGCTCGGAATGGCTTGATTTTTTTTTCCCGGACTGCTTTTTGTAGGGGGTACGGGCTGGATCTGCTTTCCCTTAAAAGGAAAGGAGCTCTCTTTTATCCCGAATCCTTTTTACCCCCCCTTTTTTTATTTTTCAGGATGTATCCCTATTTTTTTAAAATTCTCTCAGTCTTCTTTTGCCCTGGGCATTGCGATTATTTCCCTGACCTGGAGGGAGAAGAAGTCGCTGCTGTGGGCGGGCCTGAGTACGAGGGCGACGTCCGCGCCGTGCCGTGTGCCTCCGAGGGCTATAATTTCCGTATTCTCCGAGACCGGGATATGGCCTGAATCTGCTGCCATGATTGCGGACTCGATTGCCACCTTGAAGCCTTTTCCGAAAAGGGAGCGCAGGGTATCTGAAATTACCTCGATCCTCGAAAAGCCCCCGAATTTTTTGGTAATCGAGCGCTCAATCCCCGAGAACATGTGAGACTGGGTGGTTATGACGGCTCCGAGGGCTTCAAGTTTCTTTTTGTATTCTTCCTCGACTTCCCATTCTCCTTTTTCCTTCTGGCCGTACTGGTGGCTGATGCCGATTACCTTTATATCGCTTTCTTGAACGGCCTCCGCCATCATAAGGGCGGTTTTTCCGCTTGTGCTTGCGACCACAATATGGGATATCCCGAGTTCGAGGGCTCTTTTTGCGGCGGCTTCCACAACTGCTTCGCTGTTTTTTTCCCCTACACTGTCCAGATATTGAATTGGTTTTTCCATAATTTTTTCCTCCGATCAATTACTTAAATTTACTACAATGTGTCTGTTCCTGCAATGTATATGTTCCTTTTACTGTTATGAACCTAAACGCTTTCCACTCCAAGTTGCCTAAATTATTCCTACAGTTATACGCGTTTTATCTTTTTTTTATTTTTGTCTGTTGATTTCTCTGACCCGAGCTTTCTCAAGCTTTATGTATTATTTTTTCTTTCTTTTTTCGAAGCTTTCCATATCTTTTTTTTTATAATTTATTTGCCCAAAACTTAAGTTTTTATTTGTATTTGTTGTGCTAAAGACTATATATAAAGAAGATTCTCTCTTAATTTAAGGATGAGTTTTTCATTATCGGGAGTTAGTTTCACTGTTTGATATCCTTAATGATCCGGTTTTGCCCTTCCGGTACATTTCTTTGTCGAGGGCTTCTTTCATTGGCCGTTTAATTAGGGCCCGGTTATTAATTGTTTAAGTACTAGTAACTGAAATATAGTCATAGGGTTTTACTTCAGTGAGGTGGTTTTTTTGTCAGAGACTGACTATGATAACAATGATGTCAAGATCATTACGAAACCTGTGAAATCCAAAAATCCGGTTTTGATCGAGGGTTTTCCCGGAATAGGACTTGTTGGGAATATCGCAAGCCAGCACCTTATCGAAGAAATGGACATGGAGTACATAGGTTCTATTGATTCCAGGTATTTTCCCTCCATTGCCGTGCTCTATGAGGGGCTTATCAACATGCCTGTCCGGATCTACGAAAGTGAGAAATACAACATCATTGTCGTGATTTCCGATATCCCTATCAGCCATTCTGTTTCCTATGACGTTAGCAGTGCTCTTGTGGACTGGGCTCAGTCCATTAACGTCAAGGAGATAGCGTCCATTGCGGGCATCGCGATCATGGAGGGGCCACATAAGGTCTTCGGGGCCGCAACCACCTCGGAAATGCTGGAGAAAATTAAGGAAAAGGTAGAAGTTTTCCAGATGGGTACTATTTCAGGGATTTCGGGCAGCGTGATGTCCGAATGCCTGCTCCGTGAGATTCCCGCCTTCAGCCTGCTTGGGGCTACCAGGACACAAAACCCTGATCCCAGAGCCGCGTCTGCTGTTGTGGAGGTCCTGAACCAGCTCTACGGACTTTCGATCGATACCGAAAGGCTTCTCAAACAGGCCGAACGCATAGAAGTTGAACTACAAAAACTTGCCGAGGATGTCCAGACCACCGAGCAGAAGGGCGAAGTCAGAAAAGAATTCCCTATGTACGGGTGATTCTATGGAGTATATCGCATTAACGGGAATAGCCGATTCAGTGATAGAAACTCTGAAAAACCATAATTTACGGACGATTGAGCTCCGCAGTCCTCAGAATTTTTTTAGTGTACTCGGGCTCGATGCAGGGGACTTTGTTCTTTTAACCTCCTCCCGCCTCCAGGACTTAAGCAACGGGACCATGGGGCTCGTTGCAAGGGTCGTGCAAAAGCAGATATCCACCCATTCTCTCATAATGGGCAATGACCTTTATATCGAGGAACGGGAAGCGACGATGGCCCGGATCCAGCTCAAGTGCAAGTGTATGGCCAGAGTCCGGGATGTCCTCTCAAAAGAAATAGGAAAACCCGTGGTTGTAGATGTTCTGGAAATTTCCTGCTATGAGGCCAGGTAAGATTCAATTCGGCCTTTTCTCATTTACTTTAGCATGAAAATACTGTGTACTTTAATTTTTTGTGCCTGTTATTCAATTAATAACAAGTACGTTTTTTCTACTATTTTTCTGTAAAATCAGTCTTTAGAATCAGTCTGTAAAA
>JAQVBP010000210.1 GCA_028690255.1 Methanosarcinaceae archaeon | reverse complement strand
CCTACAAAATCATAAACGCACTTATCAGCCAGCTTTTCAGTTTGCTTAAAGGGGAAGAAAAGGAAGAAGAACCCTGCCCCTACAAAATCAAAAGCACGAAAAACCGGAACACCATCCTGGTCAACTGCAGGGAATGCGAGGGAGCCTCATCCCTCAATGCCGGGCCCTGTCGGAGAAAACTTTTCAGTATTCTTTTGAAGGAAGCGAGGGCTGACAGCCTGGTCCTTTCCAGGCTCTATGAAAGGGAATACGAGGGAAAGGCCATATCCCTGCTCTACGCCTTTGCGGAATTCAGAGACTGCACCGCAGCTTACGGAAATCTCGGAGCGTTCTTTGATTCCTGCCCGGAACCCGAAAACCGGGAATGTGCTCTGGAAAGAAAAGCCTTCTTTGAGTCCGTCCTTGAAAACGCGGAAATTTCTCCTCTCCGGGCCCTGGCGGAGCTTGGAGGTCCGGAGGCTGAAAAGCTTCTTCAGAAAACGGTGGAGGCCCCCTTCCTGCCGGCTTCAAACCCGGAATGCAGGGCCTGTTCCGAGGCGTTTTACACTTTTCTCTCCGAAATGCGGCAGAAAGCTTTCGGGGTCAGGATAGAAGAAAATAGTTCCCTTTCCTCTCTTTCTGGAACCGGGAGACTCTCCTTTCCCGTGGATGATTACGAAGCCCGGGCCAAGCCCTACGTAAGGCCTCCTTTTTCCACCTCCAGGATTTATACCGAGGCTCCCGACAATGCAGAATTTCTTGAATGTTACGACATCAGCCGGGGAGAGGAACGGGTCCTTGAACTATCCCTCTACCGCTTCACGGACAGGCCCGAAAAGCTCTACCTGATCAGACCCCCGGAATATAACCTGAGGCCGGAAGACCTCAAACTGCTTGAGCGGGCCAGGAAAAAAATGATTCTGCACAGGCCCGAAGACCTTTCCTTTGCAGACCCTGCCGGAGCGAGGCGCTACTTCAGGCGCATGGCGCGGGCCTTCCTGCTCGAAGCCCTGGAAGAAGGTAGAGAAGAAAGGAATGAAAAAAAGAAAAGAGAAAGGAAAGAAGGAAAGCAGGAAGAAAAAAAGAAAAAGAGAGGAAAGAAAAGGTTGAGGAAAAGAGAAAGGAAAGAAACTCTGCCCCCAAAACTTCTGGAAAACTACGCCGACCTGCTTGCCAGGTACACAAACGGGCTCGGAATCCTGGAAGACCTGCTCTCGGACGAAAGGATTACTGACGTTTACATTAACGCTCCTGCGGACAAAAACCCTGTGCATGTGGTGCTGGATGGGGAAGAGTGCGTAAGCAACGTTTTCTTTTCCCAGGACGATCTTGACTCTCTCGTCTCAAGGTTCAGGACAATCAGCGGCCGGCCTTTCGGAGAGGCCGTCCCTGTGCTGGAGCTGAACCTTGAGGACTTCGGGGTCAGGGTTTCTGTTATAGGCGACCCCCTGAGCGCAAACGGGCTTGCCTATGCCTTCAGGAAACACGCCCTTACCCCCTGGACCCTTCCCCGCCTGATAAACACGGGTTCCATATCGGCTTTTGCGGCCGGTTTTCTGAGTTTTCTCATGGACGGGCAGGCTTCGGTGCTGCTTGCGGGAGAGGTGGGAGCGGGCAAGACCTCGCTCCTTTCGGCCATGCTACTTGAAATCCCGCAGAAGTACCGCATCCTTACAATCGAGGACACGCTCGAACTTCCCGTTGGGGATTTGCAGGCCCTCGGCTGGAAGGTCCAGGGTATGAGTTCCCGCTCCTCGGTCCTGAAAGCCGGGGCCGAGTTCAGCCCTGATACGGCTCTCCGGGCGGCGCTCAGGCTCGGGAGTTCGGCGCTCGTGCTCGGAGAGGTCAGGGGGCCGGAAGTCAAGGTGCTCTATGAGGCCATGCAGGTCGGAAAGGCCGGAAACTCCGTTATAGGGACGATACACGGCTCTTCGGTAAAAAACGTGTACGAGAGGATCGTGCATACCCTGGGGGTCCCCCCGGCCTCCTTCAAGGCCACGGATGCGGTCGTGGTCTGCTCGAATATCAGGCCCGGGGGAAGTATGAAGCGTATAAAAAGGGTCAGCCAGGTAGCGGAGGTCAGAGACGGGGAAAACGAGAATCCCGGAGCTGACGAGGTTTTCACGTCCATTCTGGAATATGACGCCGCAGAAGACCTCCTCCTGCCCGGGGAGGTGCTTGAACAGGGACAGTCCGAACTGGTCGAGAAAATCGCCCGGAAATGGGGGATTTCCGTGGACCTGGCGCTCCAGAACATCGATATGCGGACCCGGATGAAGGAAAAGATTGCAAACGCCGGAAAGTCAAAGCCCGGGCTTCTGGAAGCGGAGGCCGTTGCCAGGGCCAATAATATGTTCTGGATGCTTATGGATTCCCTGGATTCCCTGGAAAACGGGCCTGTGGGCCCGGACTTCGAGAGCCTTTACACCTGCTGGGAAAAATGGTTCGAGGCTTTTTCCCTCACTTTCCCGGAAGAAAGGAAATTTTCGGGGCCTGAAACCCGGGTTTCGGACAAATTGCCGGAAAGTATTCCGGAGGGTTTTTCGGAAAGGATTGCGGGCAGGTGAAAGAATGGAAACGAGCAACCGATCAAGCAAACTGGCGGGCAGCAGGCCCGGGAACTGGTACGTGAAAGCCTGCAAACACGCGGGCCGGAAATGGGCCCCCCTTGTGGTTCCGAACCGGAAAGCTTTCCAGAGAAAGTGCGAGCAGAGCGTGAGCCAGGAATTCAAAGACGCCCTCCACTTCACGGGTTTTGACCTGGAGCCTTTCGAGACCGTGCTTTTCTCCTACCTCGGGACCCTGGCCGTGTTTTCCCTCCTCTTCGGCCTCGACCTTTTTCTGATTCTGTTCAGGAGTTTCGAGCCCAAGACTCTTCTCATTCTCGGAGCCCTTACCCTCTTTCTGCCTTTAGGCGTGCTCTTCTACCTGAGCGAGTACGTCAAGATCCGGGCAAAGCTTATGAGAATCGCGTCCATGGGAGACATCCCCGAGGTCTTAAGCTACATCGTTATGTCCATGAAACTCGTCCCCAACCTGGAACACTCCGTCCTATTTGCGGCCCGGAACTCGGACAGGCCGCTTGCAAAGGACCTGAAAAAGCTTGTGTGGGACCTGAACCTCCGGATCTACAGCAGCATGGACGAGGGGCTCCTTGTTTTTGCCGAGCTCTGGGGCCGGAACACCGAGTATTTCAAGCGTTCCCTCCACCTGATAAAAAGTTCCACGGCCGAGCCCGACGAGGCCCAGAGAGTCATTACCCTGAACCGCTCCCTCGACATAAGCCTTGAGGGCACGGAACGCCTGATGGACTCCTATTCCGCAAAACTCAAGACCCCGAGCTACGTCCTCTACTCGATTTTCATCCTCATCCCTCTCGCCCTCGTGGCCCTCATTCCCGCGGCCACGGTGGTCGGGATGAAGCCCGGATTTACGGACCTGGTGTTCCTCTACGACTTCCTTTTTCCCCTGCTTGCGGCAGTCTATTCCGAGTTCATCCTCCTCCAGCGCCCGATAGCCTTCACACCCCTGAAAATCCCGGACTCCCACCCGGCCCTTTCGGATATTAAGAAAAAGAAAAAGACAGCTCTCCTGCTTGCAGCGCTCTGCTTCCTGCTGCTGGCCCCTTCCGCCTACCTCCTCTTAAAATTCGGAAACCCGGCCGGGCTCGTCTCAACCGAACCCCTGAAAGGCCTCCTCCTCCCGACCCTCCCCCCGCTCCTCGGGGGGGCCCTTGCCCTTTCAATCTACTTTCGCCTCTCCTCGGCCCCCTACAAAAAGCTCAGGGACGAACTCCGGCAGATGGAACAGGAGTTTTCGGATTCCCTTTTCGTCCTGGGCCGCAGGATCTCGGAAGGAAAAGCTCCCGAACAGGCCTTTTCCACAACCGCCGCCGCCCTTAAAGGCTCAAAAATAGGAGAAGCCTTCGAGCGGATCTCCATGAACCTCCTGAGTATGCGCACGACCATGCAGGCCGCAATCTTCGACGAAGAATTCGGAGCCTTCCGGCACATCTACTCGGAAAGGATCAGAAACACCATGCTCCTCTTCACCCAGAGCGTCCACAAAAACCACGAAGCCGCAGGGACCGCCCTCATAAAAATGGCCGACCACCTGAAAGAACTCGGCGACGT
>JAQVBP010000209.1:2235-4114 GCA_028690255.1 Methanosarcinaceae archaeon | reverse complement strand
TTTGCTCTCTGGTACGGGATATGGGGGGTATTTTCTGCCTACATCGGGTGCATGATAGGGGCAGGAATTCTTGCGGATATGCCCCTTTCATTAAATATTATGTGGTCAATTGCCGACATCTGGCAGGTCCTCATACCTCTGGCGGCCTTTGCGTACTTTAAAGGTAACATAAGGCTGAGAACAAAAAGGGATATAGGAATATTTCTTTTCTTCGGCTGTCTGCTTAACAATCTTATAGGTGCGTTGTGGGGTTCCTTAATGATGATTATAAACGGCATGGGCCAACAGGCGGATTTTTTTAAAATATTCGAAGGATGGTTCGTGGGCAACGTGCTAACCACACTGGTGCTTGTCCCCTTTTGTCTCAGGTATATCACTCCCTATATCCAGCAGACAAAGTCCTACGTCCGGGGTTATTGGACCTGATTTTCCAAAGAATTCTGTGTTCTGGCTTACATTAACGGAGTAAAAAAGGGATATTGGGAAAAGGAGTTTGAGGGCCCATTCTGATTATTTTCGAATAATGTCCTCCAAATACAGATGGGTTGTTGAATCTCCCGGAAACGTCCTTATCTTAAGAAAGGTATTTATTTTTTAAAAATGAGTCCTATCATTATGACCTGGTACGGCATAGACTCGGTGGACAGGGCGTTTTCCCGGACAAAAAGCTTTCTGCTGGAACCTTTTGATTTCTGGAAGTGGGCAAGGCTTGCGTTGATAATTTTCCTGCTTAACGGGCTTTCCGCAGGTTCCGGGAATAGCGGTGGAAGTTATCATGGGACCTCCGGGAATCTTGAACAGACCCTCTCGGATTTTGGATTCGGAGAAGGACCGGAGAGCTTTGGAGAGCTTGAAGCCGGGGATTTTTCAGTAATCTTCGAAAAAATAAGTTCTATTCCGAATTTTGATCTTATTGTTCTGGGGATAGTTATACTTCTTCTCATAGGGCTGCTTTTCGCCTATCTTTCTAACGTGATGGAATTTGTTTTCGTGGAGTCCCTCGTAAGCAACGAGGTAAAAGTACTGGATTACTCAAAGCGCTTCCGGGGTGACGGGTTCAGGCTCTTTATAATTCGTATCTTACTTGGCCTTGTCTTCTTACTTTCCCTGGGAGCAGCCATGTTTCCTTTCATATCCAACGCAATTGAAAGAGGGGCTGATCCTGGATGGGAGCTCATCCTCGGGGGTATTGCCTGGTTTTTAATCGTGCTCTTCGTAATTGGTTTTATAAGTTTGGTGATTGGGTCGTTTTTAAACCTTGCAATCCCTCTTTCAATTTACCGAAAATCCGGGATTCTTTCCGCCTTCTGGCTTGTTTATAAAAACTTCAGACAGAGCTGGAAAGAAATACTGGTCTACTGGGGGGCAAGGCTGCTGCTCAGGCTCGGAACCGCAATTGCAGCGACTATGCTGTTCTTGCTGGTGCTGCTCGGGCTCGGGCTGGGCTTCTTTCTTGTGGACGGAATACTCTACTTCCTGCTCCTGATCTTAATTTCCGAAGACCTTGTCTGGTTTGGCCTGGCCCCGGTGCTCTTCGTGGAATTTTTGCTTCTTCTGGGGATAATGCTTTTCATTAACGTGCCCTTTATGGTTTTTCTGAAGTACCATATGCTCAGTTTCCTCGATATGTGGTATCCGGGGGCCGAAATTCCTTTCTTTGACCGCACTGTTTTAAAATGAAAGTACTGGATGTACTTTTCTTTTCTTTTCATTTCTGTTTCCGTTTCTGTTTCTGTTTCTGTTTCTGTTTCCGTTTCTGTTTCTGTTTCTGTTTCTGTTTCTGTTTCTGTTTCTGTTTCTGTTTCTGTTTCTGTTTCTGTTTCTGTTTCTGTTTCTGTTTTTCTCTGCTTGAAATGTGCTGGCAAGCTGCCTCTAAATA
>JAQVBP010000209.1:0-2135 GCA_028690255.1 Methanosarcinaceae archaeon | reverse complement strand
GTTTCTGTTTCTGTTTCTGTTTCTGTTTCTGTTTCTGTTTCTGTTTCTGTTTCTGTTTCTGTTTCTGTTTCTGTTTCTGTTTCTGTTTTTCTCTGCTTGAAATGTGCTGGCAAGCTGCCTCTAAATAGATTCAGTGAACTACCCCCACCTGCCAGCCTCCGGCTGTCGAGGAAGGAGTCTTCTGCGGTCTAAGATAAAATAGATGCCCTGGATGCCCTTTTTGAAACCTTCTTTTTCAGTCCGGATACGGGTTCAGAAACAAAGTTCAGAACCTTTCTTTCAAAATGTATATTTTTATAAAAATTGTATTTTCTATTTGGTTATTATATTCAAAATGCAAGCAACGGGGGTTACAGCATAAAACAGGAATTTATAGAAAAATATTACCTTGGAAAAGAAGTTGAACTCGATATTGGAGGAAATAACACATACAAAGGCATTGTCGCCGAATGTAAGGACGGAGTCCTGAGCCTTAAGTGGACCATAAAAAATGAAGGTTACACCCATATTGATATTGAGAAGATTGCCGCTATGTGGATAATTTTGAAATAAGTTTTGCGAAAGAAACTTTTTATAAAAACCATGTTAAGCAGAGAAAATAAAGGAGTGGTAATACATGGAAAATATTGTGGAAACAGCAAGACAGGCAGGTTCTTTCAACACGCTTGTAAGGGCTATCGAGGCCGCCGACCTGGTGGAGACTTTAAGCAAAGAGGGTCCCTTCACCGTCTGCGCCCCTACCGACAAGGCCTTCTCAAAGCTTCCTTCGGGCCTCCTTAACAGCCTTCTTCAGGACAAACAGAGTCTTGAACAGGTTCTGCTCTACCACGTGGCTTCCGGAAAGGCCATGTCCCGTGACATCGTTAACATGAAATCCGTTAAAACTTTACAGGGAGATGAACTCAGGATCGACAGCTCCCGGGGAGTACAGCTTGAAGATGCCAGGGTCACCCAGGCGGACATCGAGTGCAGCAATGGGGTTATTCATGTGATTGACAGCGTTTTGATCCCGAGCTCAGTGCAGGAGCGGATTTTGGCTATCCAGTGATTACTCCCCACTTAAGAGTGAGGTGCATCTTAGCTTATGTTACAGACTGTATCTCACCATTGAAATGGCGGGGATTATCCCTGCTTTTTTCCTAAAACCTTGAATTGGAGGAAGCTTAACTTCCTCCATCCAGGGTTTTTCAGATAGTTTTTCAGATAGTTTTTCAGATAGTTTCAGAAATCTTTTTTAAACAGTGTTCGCCTATTATAGAAAAGTAATATATTTTTCATCTGTTTTCTGTACTTAATAGCCATTTTGTATATTTTATGTTGCCTTTTCCGCATCTAGCCCTTCCAGCGCCCGTTTATATCAATTTTTTAAATTCCGGCCTTTCAACCCGTATAAGCCTGATAAGCCCTTCAGGGTCATTTTTCTCAAGCAAGGAATACGCCTCCTTTTTGCCGTAATGGACCCAGAATCGAAAAGGTGCATCAACAGCAAGCAATTTCCCGATGGATTTTTTTCTCAGCCCCGAGTCGATTTCAAAGACGGCCACCGGGGGCTGTTCAGGCCTAAAACCCGGTTCGGGTCCGGGCCCTTCAAACCAGGCCACGTCTATTTTTCCGGTCTTCCCGTCCGGCCGGAAAGCTCGTATAGGGTACTCCATTGCCCCGCATAAACCGAATTTTCCCGCAAAAGCAGATATATATTTTTGCAGACCCGAATGAAAATCTATTTTCCAGAGAGTCCCCCCCACGCTGATTTGTTTAGCCGTTTCAAGTACTGAGACCGTTACATTTTCGATAAATTCAGGTGAAGGCCTGCCCGATCGGTTCGTTATCTCTTTCATGATTTGACCATTCCCTGGTTGAACATTGAATCCGAATAGCTTTCCTTTATGTTTATTCCTTTATGTTTATTCCTTTTTGCGAGCCTTTTTCCCCTTTTTTGCTGCGGTCGGTGAAATGGGTCATACTTGACTGAATACTCAGGCAGTAAATTAAAGAAGTACTCCTGGGCCGGGGCCGCGAAAGACTGGTAGATCTACCGCAGGGGGATCGATAAATTCGAAAGTCTTGAAAAGTAAATTGTCTGCAAAATGTGAACTACCACTCAGCTAAAGACTGAGTGGCTTCTTGGTTCATTC
>JAQVBP010000208.1 GCA_028690255.1 Methanosarcinaceae archaeon | reverse complement strand
GGTTTTCTAAAATGCAGCAATCAACCCTGTTCCGGTTAAACAAAAAATCCACCTCATAAATCCGGGCCAGGCGACTCAAAAGCTTTTTTACTATATCCGACCAGGTATCTTTTTTTTGTATTCCCAGGGTTGCCGGGCCTTCAACGTCACGGGCCGGTTTTTAGATATATACTTCTCAACTTCGGCCAGGACTCTTATTTTGTGGCTTAAACCCAGAACTTTCAGAAATTGGTCCTTTATCGAGAGGGAGAAACGGGGCTCTCAACGGTCGCGCAAGCGAGCGGCCTTTTCGTGAGGACAAAAAGAAAAAATCGAGTTCACAGAAAAACCGGCCTTGAATACTGAAATCGCCATTTCCTCTCAAAAAACGGCGGTGTAAAAGTACGCATAATTCCACATCCTTCCTGAAACGCCCGGCCGCCTGCGTCGGCCGGAGAGGGCTCATTTTTCCTCTCCTCCGCAATCAATCCCGCACGGCCGGAATAAACATATCTCGAACCATTTCAGAAAACCGGGCCAGGCGACTCAAAAGGCTTTTCATCATATCAGGCCGCAATTCATCCCCTGAGCCAAAGAGACTCAGGGGTTTTCTACTGCGTTCTTATAATAATAGACCTCCGATGTTTGCGTTTTTCATTTTATGAAAGTAATTAAAACCACAAACCGGCTTTGGAATACAAAGAAAACCGATAGCAGACCAACTTTTAAGATAAGGGTGGAATAAAAACGGTGGGCCAGATCAGGAATACTTTCAGTCCGCTATATAACTTTATTAATACCAGCCCCGCGTTTTGTTAGATTAAGCTGAAATCCGAACTTTTGATGCGAAATAATTATAAGTATATAAATATAAGTATATAATTATAATTAACCATCTAAAAAATCAGAGTATATCATTTCTGAACCACTGACTATCACTCAAACTCAAAGCCGGATTGAAAATCCTGGTGAAAAAATATGAAAAATATCATTATAAAGGGAGCACGGGAACACAATTTAAAGGACATAACCGTGGAACTCCCGCGAGACAAATTTATTGTCATTACCGGCGTTTCGGGATCAGGGAAGTCCACCCTGGCCTTTGACACGGTTTATGCAGAGGGGCAGCGCCGTTACGTGGAATCGCTTTCAGCTTATGCCCGCCAGTTCCTGGGGCTTATGACCAAACCGGATGTGGACAGCATTGAAGGCTTGTCCCCGGCCATATCCATCGAACAGAAGACCACATCGAAAAACCCGCGGAGTACGGTAGGGACGGTCACGGAAATCTACGATTACCTTAGGTTGCTCTTTGCAAGGGTCGGGACTCCTTACTGTCCGGAGCACAACATTAAAATCGAATCTCAATCCCCGGAGCGGGTTGCGGACAGCATAAGCTCCGAACTGGAGGGCCTGGTCACGGTGCTCGCCCCGATCGTCCGCCAGAAAAAAGGGACCTATCAGCAGCTTTTCAAGGACCTGGACGCCGAGGGTTTTGCAAGGGTCCGGGTAAACGGAAAAATCTGCCGGACGGACGACGAGATTTCCCTTGACCGCTACAAAAAGCACGACATAGAAGTGGTAATTGACCGGCTGGACCCGGCGGAAGACCGGTCCAGACTTGTGGAAGCCTGTGAAACCGCACTTAAAAAGGCCGACGGGCTCCTGATTGCCCTGGACTCCGAAGGAAAGGAAAAACTTTACTCTTCGAACCTGGCCTGTCCTGTCTGCGGCATGGCCTTCGAGGAACTCCAGCCCAGGATGTTTTCCTTCAACAGCCCCTTCGGGGCCTGCGAAACCTGTAACGGACTCGGGATAAAGATGGAATTCGACCCCGAGCTCATGATCCCTGACAGGGAGATGTGCATCGCGGACGGGGCAGTGGCGCTTTACCGGAATTTTCTGGACGGCTACCGGAGCCAGCACCTTGCAGCTGTTGCAAAACACTTCGGTTTCGACATCTTCACCCCCATCTCGGAGCTGACCGAAAAACAGTACAGCGCCCTCATGTACGGCTCGGAAGAACGCATCCATTTCAGCATGAGCATGAAAAACGGAGACGCCCACTGGTCCCATAAAGGGGCCTGGGAAGGGTTACTGCCGCAGTCCGAAAGGCTCTACCACCAGACGAAGTCCGAGTACCGCAGAAAAGAGCTTGAAAAATTCATGCGGGTCCAGCCCTGTCCGGGCTGTAAGGGGCAGCGCCTGAAAAAGAAAGTGCTCGCCGTAAAAATCGCGGACAGCTCTATCGTGGAGGTGACGAGTCTCTCGATTTCCGAATGTATCGAGTTCTTCGAGGGCCTAAAACTTTCCGAGAAAAAGGAGAAAATCGCAAAACAGGTCCTCAAAGAGATCCGCTCCCGGCTGAGTTTCCTGGAACATGTGGGCCTGGGCTACCTGACCCTTTCCCGGAATACTGGAACCCTCTCCGGAGGCGAGGCTCAGCGCATAAGGCTTGCAACCCAGATCGGGGCGAACCTCATGGGAGTGCTCTATGTCCTGGACGAGCCCTCCATCGGCCTGCACCAGCGGGACAACAACCGACTTATCGAGACCCTCCGGACCCTGCGGGACCTCGGAAACACCCTGATCGTGGTCGAGCACGACGAGGACACCATAAGGGCCGCGGACCATGTGCTCGATATAGGGCCCGGAGCCGGCATCCACGGGGGATACGTGGTTGCGGAAGGGACCCCTGAGGAAATCGAGCAAAACCCGGATTCCCTGACCGGACAGTACCTTTCCGGAGAAAAACAAATCCCAACTCCAGCTTTACGAAGGCAGGCCAGTGCCTTCATAAGGCTCAAAGGCTGCCGGGAAAACAATCTTAAAAACGTCGATGTCAATATCCCGATAGGGGTCTTCACCGTGGTAACCGGGGTCTCGGGCTCAGGGAAATCCACCCTGATCTACGAGACCCTCTACAGGGCCCTGATGAAGAAAATCAACAGATCGAACTTGACTCCGGGGGAGTACGATGACTTAAGTTTTGACTCCGAAATCGATAAGGTCATAGTAATCGACCAGAGCCCCATAGGCCGGACTCCCCGTTCGAACCCTGCCACTTATACCAAAATCTTTGACGCGATCCGGCTGACCTTTGCGGAGACGAAGGAAGCAAAAGTCCGGGGTTATAAAGGGGGAAGGTTCTCTTTCAACGTAAAGGGAGGCCGGTGTGAAGCCTGTCAGGGGGACGGCCTGATCAAGATCGAGATGAACTTCCTGCCCGACGTTTACGTTGAGTGTGAGGAGTGTAAAGGTACCCGCTACAACCGGGAGACCCTGGAAGTTAAGTACGGGGGTAAGTCCATCGCCGAGGTCCTGGACATGACCGTGGAAGAGGCCAGGGCTCATTTCGAAAACGTCCCCTCCATCCGGAATAAACTCGACACCCTCTCGAGGGTTGGCCTGGGCTACATCAAACTCGGCCAGAGCTCCACGACCCTCTCCGGGGGCGAGGCCCAGCGGATCAAGCTGACCCGGGAACTTTCCAAGAAAGGCACCGGCAGGACGATCTACCTCCTTGACGAGCCCACGACCGGGCTGCACTTTCATGACGTGAAGAAACTAATTTCGGTCCTTAACGACCTTGTGGCCAAAGGGAACAGTATGGTCGTAATCGAGCATAACCTGGACGTTATCAAGTCCGCGGACTATATCATTGATCTGGGTCCCGAAGGCGGAAACGCGGGTGGGGAAATTCTCGCGGTGGGGACCCCGGAAGAAATAGCCAGAGTGCCTGAAAGCTATACGGGCAACTTCCTGGCCCTGAGACTGAAAGAACCGGACCGGCATGCCGAAACCGGAGAAGCGGAAGGAGCCGGAAGGGAGCTTGTGGAAGGCATTTCCAGTGAAGGGGTGGTTGACGCGGTTTATGAAAAAACGGGGCAGGATGAAGTTTATGAAAAAGGAGAGGAGCAGGAATAAGTTTCGAGACCTCACGAATGAGTCAAATATACTCACCCAGTTTTAAAATTCGGAATTTTGAAGATTCCTGCCCATAATCACTATCAAGAGGACTTACAACCACTGAACACACGGACTGACACGGAAACCGGCCTTATGGCCGGTGAGTACGCCGGTCCTTTAAATTACCCGAGTTCCGCTTCGGGATCACAGGAAATCGAAGATTTACTGAGAGTTGCGATGAAATCGCAACA
>JAQVBP010000207.1 GCA_028690255.1 Methanosarcinaceae archaeon | reverse complement strand
TATCCCCTGAGCTAAAGACTCAGGGGTTTTACGCTGCGTTCTATAAATAAATAAATAAATAAATAAATAAATAAATAAATAAATAAATAAATAAATAAATAAATAAATAAATAAATAAATAAATAAAAAGAATGTACAGCCTTTTGAGGGCCGTAACTTTATCTGCTATTTTTACCGAATTAATTCCGGGCTTCAGGTTACCCGGGCCCTCTCCCCGGTGTTTCCGGAGAGAGGCTGAAATTCAACTGTTTCTTTTGTGATTTCCGACACCCCTGCGAAAGTTTCAGGCCACAGCCTTTTTTCCGCAGCATCCAGAATGGCTTTGAGCATATCGGAATAGGACATCCCGTCATATGCGGCCATTTTAGCAAGGTGCCCGTCCCAGCACCAGCCGGGGTTCGGGTTTGCTTCGAGCAGGCGGGGCCGGCCTTCAGAGTCGAGCCTCCAGTCAAAACGGGCATAGTCCCTGCATTCAAGCCTGGAAAAGAGAGCAAGGGAATGTTTTATAATTTCTTTTTCAGTCTCCCGGGGAAGTCCGGCAGGAACCGACCGGATCTTCCAGTAAGGGGAATCCGGCAACCATTTTGCTTCGTAGCCGCAGAGCCTCGGGAAGGTCTCGGGAACTTCAGAGTAGTCCTCTTCCGTGATGGGAAGTACGGTGCAGGAGGAGGAATTGCCTATGAGCCCGACACTCACGTCTTTGCCCGGAAGGAACTCTTCCACAAGCAGAGACCCCTCAGGCCCTACCCGCTCGCGCAGGGACGAAAGCGCAGAGGCGAGTTCTTCAGGGGAATGGGCAACGCTCTTCTGGGTGATCCCGAAACTTGAGTCACCGGAGTTGGGTTTCACTATTACGGGAAACCCGAAGGGGGGATAAGGGGCCGGACCCTCGAGGCAGTCCCCGGGGTTTATGAAAAGAGCCCGGGCCACCGGGATTCCCATTTCCCTTGCCACTCCCCGGACCAGGGACTTGTCATAGCAGAAAGCCAGACAGCGGGGACCTGCTCCTGTATAGGGGATTTTAAGCTGGTCAAGCAGAGCCGGGACGTGGAGTTCTTTGAGGGGGTCGTTCTCAAAGCCTTCGTCACAGAGGTTCAGGACCAGGTCGATTTTTCCTGCGGGGTTTTTCAGGTCCTCGATCAGGGTTTCGTGACAGTCCAGATAAGTGAAGTTCAGTCCCGGAACTTCGGCAAGAGCGGTTTTGAGCCGGGCAATGGTCTCAAAGTCGTCCTCGTCAAAGACAGAGGCCGGCCGGACTATGTCTTCCCTGCGGGGGTCGCCCATGAGTACGACAACATTTTTGACAATTTCGGGAGTGGAGGGTAAAGGCATGGTTTTTTCAACCAGGGCCGAGACAAGGATCCTCCTGCCCATCATGCCCAGGTCCTGGTTTTTCCTGGATTCGGGCGAGTAGTCTCCGTGAAAAGCCGGCTCTTTGAAGCCTGCCGCCCGGAGGAGGGCCACAAGGCTTTTTTCGCTGTAGAGCCTCTCGGCATAAAACTGGTCAGCCACAACCCCTTTTTTCACGTGGCTGATGACCTCCCTGGAGATCAGGCGGGTCCCGTCTGCGGAAAGGGAACGTTCCCGGCAAACGAAATGTTTGTCGTCCACCCATTCCCAGGACCGGGGCTGGAAACTGGTTTTCAGGAATTCCCCGTCCGCAACGTCCACAAGCAGGCGGCCCCCGGGCTTCAGCACCCGACAGATTTCTTTGAGGAGCTGCAGGTCCTGACTTTCGGAATCGAAGTAGCCGAAACTGTTGCCAAGCAACGTTACAGCGTCAAAGGAAGCGGGCTCATAAGGCAGGGCCCGTGCATCCCCCTGTCTGAAGCTTATCGAAAGGCCCGCCTTATCGGCTCTTGCCCTGGCTTTTCGTATAAGGAAGGCTGAGTTGTCATACCCTTCCACATGCGAAAAACCCCTGCGGGCAAGTTCCAGGGCGTGCCTGCCCTGGCCACAGCAGAGGTCAAGGACCTTTTCTTCAGGGGAAAGGTCCAGGATTTCTGTGAAAAGCTTGACTTCCAGGGCTGAGATTTCCGGGTCTTCCAGCACATCGGCATCGGTCTTCAGGTAAAGGGAATTGAAGATCTTTTGCCACCAGTCGGATTCCACATGTGCCTCAAGGTCGGGCACGGGGCCCAGGCTTTTTGTTCGGGTCTCCCCCTTCTGGCTCCTGAGCTTTCGCCCGGCAGGGTTTGAGCCTGAATGAGCTGTTTTTGCCCCGGGGGCTCTTTTCGTTTCCATGTCTGACCCAGCCTGAAGGGCCGGTCCTGAGACCGCGCCCGGGCTGCCATCCCGCTTTGCCTGCGGGCCTATTTTCTGGCGTATTCTCTGGCTCATGATCTGATGTCTTCCGAAAATATGATGTATTTTGCTTGTTTTCCGAAGAGATACAGGAATTTAAAGGAATTTTTAAGAA
Organism: Methanosarcinaceae archaeon; assembly: GCA_028690255.1. GTDB lineage: Archaea > Halobacteriota > Methanosarcinia > Methanosarcinales > Methanosarcinaceae > JAQVBP01. The sequence goes on along the minus strand of JAQVBP010000207.1, from coordinate 1,721 downwards.
TTTTTGGGAATTATTCGGATTATTAAGGGTTTTTTAGAGATTATAAGGAATTTTAAGAGACATAAGTAAGATTTAAAGATATTTAAAGAATAATTTAAGTAAATAACCTGTTTAATAGAGATAATTTAAAATTTAACCCATTATTTAGCGATATTATAGCTAAAAAATGAACTATACAAGATATATATCAGATTTGACCTGATGATAAAGATCTATTAAGCAAAAATAGGTATATAAATGTATTTAATACAGTTATAATCGAACCATAAGAGAGGAAATCAAAAAAAGAGAGATTAAAACCCTTCTTTTCAGCATTTTGGAGGATAATAACATTGCTTGCGGCCCCAAGTATCATAAAATTCCCTGCAATCGTGCTTCCGGCAGCAAGCGCCAGGCAATGGACCCCAGAGGCCCCGAATGACCCCATTGTCGGAAGGTAAAGGGCCACGAACGGCACGTTAGAGATGAGCTGGCTCAGCCCGATGCTCAGGAGGAAAATTATGGGAAGAGCCGTCGGGTCAAAGCCGGAGACTGCAAGCAGGCCCTGGAAAAAACCCGAGTCCCAGACACTCTGCATGAGCACGAACATGGATGCGAAGAAAACAAGGGTCTGCCAGTCAAGCTTTTTCAGGATTTCCATTCTCCGCCTGCTCAGGAGGACCGGAAGCGAGGCAAGGAGAGCTATCCAGGTCAACCTGAAATCCAGTTCCGGGGCCAGAAAGAGCACCCCTACCTTGCAGGCGACCAGCCCCAGGAGGAGCAGGAGTGAGAACTTCGAGGCCCGGGCAAGTTCGGGGTCCGTAATTTCAGCTTCGAAAAGTTCCAGGGGCCCTTTCCGAAATTCCCGGGAAAAGCCGAGCCTGAGCACCAGGTAGACCACAAAGAGGTTCAGGAGCGTTGCGACCCCGAGATACCGGAAGAAAACCAGGAAGGGGTTTTCAAACCCGCTTTGAACGGCGATAAGCAGGTTCTGCGGGTTTCCTATGGGGCTCATGACGCTTCCGGTGGTCACCCCGAAGGCCAGGGCCAGCAGGAGTAATTTAGGGGAGAGCCGATACCTCCTTGAAAGCTCCAGCACAAGGGGAGTTCCCATGATGGCCACGGTATCGTTCATCAAAAGTGCCGAGAGCCCCCCCGCCGCAAAGATAAGCAGCAGGACAAGCCCGTCCACGCTCCGGGCTCTTCCGAGCAGTTTTCCCGCAAGCACTTCAAGGTAGCCGCTCCGGTTGAGTCCCTCTCCGACCACGAACATCCCGAAGAGAAAAAGCATCACGTCCGGGTCCACGGCCTCCAGCGCCTCCAGAACCCCGATTTTTCCGGAAAGCAGGACAGCCAGAGCTCCCCCGAACATTATATGCCAGATCTGAAGCCTCAGGGACCCGACCTGCCGGAGGGCCGTCAGCCCGAAAACGGCGAGCAGCACCAGGACCGAAAAGTCAAAAGTTTCGGCTACGGAAAAAAGAGCGGGACCTGAAATCATGATTCTGCGTGCATTACATTCTGAATATATAAGCTCTGCGCCCCGGCCCGTTTTAAATTTGCTTTCTGAAATAGAGAGTGACGTCGGAATCCTTTTATATAAAATTCCGGAGTGCTCACCGGCCGCAGGCCGGCCTTTTCATGACAGAGATGGAAGATGGAAAGTTTGAGAAAATGGAATTATAGAACCGCCCACGAACTGAAAATTTGAAACCATGTCTTGATTATTTATATGAAGTTCA